>CAZLWN010000038.1:0-26487 GCA_964563195.1 uncultured Undibacter sp.
TATAGGGCAGCACCTTGTCGCCGCCGATGTCGAGGGTGCGGAAGGTCACCGGCAGTTTGCCGGCGGCATCGAGCACGGCGCGATAGAGCGCATGCTGCTCGTTGGTGCGCGGGAATGTGTTCGCGACCATGAACTGCAATTCGGTGCGGAACAGGCCGATGCCAGTGGCACCGGTCTCCTCGATATGCGGCAGATCGACGGCGAGGCCGGCATTGATCATAAGCGCAATCTTGCAGCCGTCCTTGGTCACGCAAGGCTTTTCGCGTAGCGCGTGATATTGCGCCTGCCGCCGCGCCCGCAGCTTGACCCGTTCGATATAGGCCGACTCGATGTCGGGCGGCGGGCGCATGTGCACGTGGCCGGTGGAGCCGTCCACGATGATAGCATCGCCCGGCTCCACCAGGCCGGTGGCGTTGGCGATCTCGCCGACCGCCGGGATGCCCAGCGCCCGCGCCACGATCGAGACGTGCGAGGTCGGTCCGCCTTCCTCGAGCACCAGGCCGCGCAATCTTTTCCTGTCGTAGTCAAGCAGCGCCGCCGGCCCCATGGAGCGCGCCACCACGATGGCGTTCTCCGGCAGCCGTTCCTTGCTCGGCGCGTGGTCCTGGCCCATCAGCACGCGCATCAGCCGGTTGGCGAGGTCGTCGAGATCGTGCAGGCGGTCACGCAGGTAATGATCGGAGGCGCGCAGCATGCGGGCGCGGGTGTCGGACTGCACGCGCTCGACGCCGGCTTCGGCGGTGAGGCCGGTCATCACCGCCTCGCGTATCTTATGCAGCCAGCCCTGGTCGTAGCCGAACATGCGATAGGCTTCGAGCACGTCGCGATGCTCGCCGGCGTCGGCGACGTCGCGGTGCTCGACCAGCCGGTCGAGATCGGCGCGTAGCGCCGCGATCGCGGCGTCAAGCCGCTTGAGTTCACGCGGCACGTCGTCGGCGATCACGTTGGTGATGACCACGCGCGGCTCGTGCAGCACCACGTGGCCGAGCGCGATGCCGTCGGACAGCGACGTGCCGACCATGTGCAGCGTGTGGCGGGCGGCGGGCTCTGCGCCGGGAGGGGCAAGCGCGGACAGTTCGCCCGAGGCAATCATCTCGGCGAGCACCATCGCCGTGGTCTGCAGCGCCTCTTCTTCCTCCTCGGTATAGGTGCGGCGTGCGCGGTTCTGCACTACCAGCACGCCGAGCGTGTTGCCCGCACGCAGGACCGGCACGCCGAGGAAGGAATGGTAGATTTCTTCGCCGGTTTCCGGCCGGAACGAGAAGGCCGGGTGGCTTTGCGCGTCCGACAGGTTGATTGGCTTGGCCTCGCTGGCGACCAGGCCGACCAGGCCCTCGTCGGCCTTCAGCACGGTCTTGTGGACGGCTTCGCGCTTGAGGCCCTCGGTGGCGTATAGCTCGAGGGTTCCGTCCACGCGCAAGACGTAGACAGAGCACACCTCCGCCACCATGTTGGCGGCGATCAGCACGACCACCTTGTCGAGGCGTTCCTGCGCGCTGACCGGCTCCGCCATCACCTCGCGAAGCCGGCGCAACAGCACGCGCGGACCGCCGAGCGCGCCACGCATTATCGAAGTCCTTGTCCGGCCGCGGCGTTCAGGCCGCGGCCTCGTCCTACGGCCCAATCATGTACGAATAGCGACCGTTGGGACCCTTGAAGCCCACGGCCGCCGATGACTCAGGCTATAGCCAATGGCCCATGCAAGGAGCAAGCCAAACGGGGCCCAATCTTCCCTCTGCCCGCTCGCGGGGAGAGGGTGGCAAGCGACGCGTGCCGGGTGAGGGGCGTTTTCCTGCTATCCGCGGCTTGAAAGCCGAGAAAGCCCCTCAGGCATTCAGCTTCAGCAGCGCGTCGGCGTTGCCGTGGCAGAGCTTGGCCATATCAGCCGGCGCGAGCGAGATGCTGTCGAGAAAACGGCGGCCGGCCGTATTGGGCGCGAAAGGGTAGTCGACCGAGAACATGATTCGGTCGATGCCGAAGGTCATCTGCGCCGCGAGCATCGGCGGCTCGGTGAAGATACCGCTGGTGGTGATCCAGACCTGCTCGAGGATGGTCTGGCTGATCGGCCGCTGCAGATAGTCGACGTCGAGCGCGGAAACCTTGTCGATACGGTCCATCATCACCGGCAGCATCTCGCCCATGTGGCCGATGATGATCTTGAGCCTACGATGTTTGTCGAGCGTGCCGGCCAGCACCATGCGCAGCACATGCACCGCGGTCTCCGAGTGCCAGCCCCAGGCGGCGGTTCCCAGCACGCGGCAAGCGCCCGGCTCCAGGCCGACATAATAGGCTTCCCGCACCGGCGCCGGCGGAATATGCGGATGTATGTAAACCGGCACATCGAGCTTCACGGCCGTGGCGAGGAGGTCGTCATAGCTCGGATGATCGAGGAAGCGTCCCTCGGTGGTGCCGTTGACGAGCGCGCCGTAGAAGCCCAACTCCTTGACGCAGCGCGTGAGCTCTGCCGCGCAAGCCTCCGGGCTCTGCAATGGCAGCACGGCGAAGCTGGCAAAGCGATCTGGGTGGCGCGCGACCGCTTCGGCCAGATGGTCATTCATCTCGCGCGCCATGGCGACGCCGTCCGCGCCGGGCACCAGATCGGGGCCGGGACCAGTGTTGGAGAGCACCTGCACGGTAATGCCGGCCTCGTCCATCGACTTAAGCCGGCCCTCACCGATCTCGGGCAGGAGATCGATGGGGTTCGGCCGGCCGGTGGGCACTTTCCGCGGTATGAATCCGCGCGCCTTGATGACGGCCGGATCGATGCGCTTGACCAGCGCCGGTACGGTGAAATGCTCTTCGAGCGCGACGACACGCATGGCGGCTTTCCCTTCTCGAATTATTTGTCCAGCTCGTAGAGGGTATGCAGGGTGCGCACCGCCAACTCGGCATAGGCCGCGTCGATCAACACCGAGAACTTGATCTCCGAGGTGGTGATCGCGCGGATATTGATGTTGCGCTCGGACAGCGCCTTGAACGCCTTGGCCGCCACGCCGGCATGACTGCGCATGCCGATGCCGATGACCGAGACCTTGGCGATGTCGGTCGCCCCGTCGAGGCGATCATAGCCGATCGAGCCCTTGGCCTTTTCGATGGTGCCGCGGGCGCGCTCATAATCCGCCGACGGCACCGTGAAGGTGAGGTCGGTGGTTTTGCCGTCTGCTGAGACCGTCTGCACGATCATGTCGACATTGATGTTGGCGTCGGCGAGGGGCCCAAAGATCGCGGCGGCGACCCCGGGCTTGTCCTGCACGCGGCGGATCGAGATTTGTGCCTCGTCCTTGGAGAAGGCGATGCCGGTGACGGCTTGATGTTCCACGATGTCTCCCTCGTCACAAATGAGCGTGCCGGACGGCGGCTTCCTGGGATCAATGTCTTCCGGCCTCTCGAAGCTGGAGCGCACGAAAATCGGCACATTATGCACCATGCCGAGCTCGACCGAGCGCACCTGCATGACCTTGGCGCCGAGCGAGGCGAGCTCCAGCATCTCCTCATAGGCGACCTTGTCGAGCCGGTGCGCTTGGCGCACCACGCGCGGATCGGTGGTGTAGACCCCGTCGACGTCAGTATAGATGTCGCAGCGCTCCGCTTGAATTGCGGCGGCGACTGCCACAGCCGAGGTGTCGGAGCCGCCGCGGCCGAGCGTGGTGACGCGGTTGGTTTCCTTGTGCATGCCCTGGAAGCCCGCGATCACGGCAACCTGCTGCTGCTCCTTGAAGCGCTTGATGATTTCCCCGCCATTGATGTCGTTGACACGGGCGGCGCCATGCGCGTTGTCGGTCAGGATCGGGAGCTGCCAGCCCTGCCAGGAGCGGGCGTTGACGCCCATGCCCTCCAGCACGATGGCGAGCAGCCCGGCGGTGACCTCCTCGCCGGTCGCCACCACGGCATCATATTCGCGTGCATCGTGCAGCACGGCGGCCTCGCGGCACCAGGCCACCAGCTGATTGGTCACGCCCGCCATGGCGGAGACTACGACGGCAACGTCGTTGCCGGCGGTGACCTCGCGCTTGACGTGGCGCGCCACGTTGCGGATGTGCTCGAGATCGGCGACCGACGTTCCGCCGAATTTCATTACCAGCCGTGCCATTGACGTTCCCGGACGCAGCCATTAGGCGCTTAACATGCGGCCGGCGCAGGGCATGATGGCCCCAACGCCGGCCCGAAAAACCGCGTATTCATACCGGCGGGATGCGCAGACTGCAATATTCGCGCTTAATGTGCGGGATATAACTCATTTCAAGGTGCCGGAGATGCGGTATATCGAGCGGGTCCTGCAGCCGGGTGAAAGCCTCATTCATGGCAGCAAGATCCATTGGATCATCTACATTCCGGGCCTGGGTGTCGTGATGGCCGGCATTGGCGTGTTCATCGTGGCGCTCGGCCACCCAAGCTAGGTGTTCTGGCTCGCTCTTTTTATCGGCTGTTTCGCAGTTGGGTTCTTTTTGCTGTTCCTGGGCTAGTTCAAACGCTGGACGACGGAGATCGACGTGACCGACCGGCGCATCGTCTACAAGCGCGGCTTCATTTGGCGCCACACGGTCGAGATGAACATGGACAAGGTCGAGAGCATCGACGTCGATCAGTCGGTGCTCGGCCGCCTGTTCGGCTACGGCGACATCACGATTCGCGGCACCGGTATCGGCCTGGAGTCGCTGCGCAACATCGAAGCCCCGCTCGAATTTCGTAACTCCGTGACCGCGCGCTGAACGGCGCGCAAGAGAAGGCTGATGACGACCAAACCCCATGCTGCGAGCGTCGATGCCGCCGAGGTCGAGCGCTTTTCGCGCCACGCCGCCGATTGGTGGGACCCGCGCGGGCCGATGGCGGCATTGCACAAGTTAAACCCGGTGCGTCTTGCCTATATCCGCGACCAGGCGGCGGCGCATTTTTCCCGCGATCCCAAGAAGCTCGACTGCCTAAAAAAGCTGCGCATGCTCGATATCGGTTGCGGCGGCGGCGTCCTGTCGGAGCCGTTGGCGCGGTTGGGTGCTTCGATGGTGGGGGCCGATCCGGCCGCGGACAACATTGCCGCCGCCCGTGCCCACGCCGAGGACAGCGAGGTTGCCGTCGATTATCGTGCCACGACGGCGGAGGAATTGTCCGAAGCCGGCGAACGCTTCGACGTGGTGCTGGCGATGGAAGTGGTCGAGCACGTTGCCGACGTGCCGCTGTTCGTCGAGACCTGCGCGTCGATGGTGAAGCCGGGCGGGCTGATGATCGCCGCCACGCTCAATCGCACGCTGAAGAGCTTCGCCCTCGCCATCGTCGGCGCCGAATATGTGTTGCGCTGGCTGCCGCGCGGCACGCACCAATGGGATAAGTTCGTCACCCCGCTTGAACTCGAAACCGCCGTCGAGAATGCCGGACTGCGCGTGACCGGCGAGCGCGGCGTAATCTACAATCCGTTCGCCGACCGCTGGCAATTGTCCTCCGACTTGGATGTGAATTATATGTTGGTCGCTCAAAATACAGGGAGAGACGCCCCATGATCCTCGAATTCGTCGAATTCGACTCGCCCAAGTGCTGGAGCCGCCAACAGGTGGCGGAAGAGGCCCGCAACGTGATCGCGAAATGGCAGGCCAACAAGGAACTGCTGCGCAAGCACTTCCTGCTCGAACTCGACGGCAAGACCGGTGCCGGCGTCTATGTCTGGCCGTCGGTGGACGCGGCCAAGAAGGCGCATGACGAGGCCTGGCGGCAGTCGATCATCAAGCGCACCGGCAGCGCGCCGCGCATTCGCTATTTCGATCTGTTCCTGCTGATCGACAACGAGAACGGCAAGGTCAGCGAGTTTCCGCAGGCCGCCGAGATCCAGCCGACCGCAGCCTGAAGCACTGAAACCATCGCCACGCAATGCTCTGGGCTGTCTTCACGTTGATCGCCGCGGCGGCGCAGACCGCGCGCAATGCCATGCAGCGCGAGCTGACCGCCACCCTCGGCACGGTCGGCGCTACCCATGTGCGCTTTCTGTTTGGCTTTCCGTTTGCCTTGGTTTTCCTGCCCGGCATCATGTTGGTGACCGGCGATAGCTTGCCGCATCCGCCTGCCGCGTTCTGGCCCTGGGTGATCGCGGGCGCCTGCATGCAGATTGCGGCCACCGCGACCATGCTGTCGGTGATGGGCGAGCGCTCTTTTGTCGTGGCTTACGCCTATATCAAGACCGAGCCGGTGCAGGTCGCGCTGTTCGGGCTGATCTTCCTCGGCGATAAGATCACGCCGCTGTCGGCCGCCGCCATCCTGATCGCCACCGTGGGCGTGATCGTGATCTCGCTCAAGCCGGGTGCCAGCCAGGTCACCACCACGCGCTCGACCTTCATCGGCATTCTATCCGGCGCGCTGTTCGCGCTTTCCGCCATCGGCTATCGCGGCGCCATCCTGGCGCTGCAGTTGCCGCATTTTGTCATGGCGGCGACCTTCACGCTGGCGGTCGGCCTGGTGATGCAGGCGGTGCTGCTGACCGCTTATCTCGCGCTGCGTGACCCCATGGTTCTGGCGGCCATCGCGCGTGCCTGGAAGCCGTCGCTGTTCGCCGGCTTCATGGGCGCTTTCGCTTCGGAATTCTGGTTCCTCGGCTTTGCCATCACCACCGCCGCCAACGTGCGCACGCTGGCGCTGGTCGAGGTGCTGTTCGCGCAAGGCGTATCAAAATTCATCTTCAAACAGCCGACCACTAAGCGCGAGGCCGTTGGAATCGTGCTGGTGGTGATCGGCGTCGCGGTCTTGGTGTGGGCGTATTAGTAACCCCGCTCGTCCCCGCGAAAGCGGGGACCCAGGACGGCTAACGCAGCGGATTTAAAACTGGATTCCCACTTACGCGGGAATGAGCGGAATATCGCTAGTTGCGCTCGTCCGGCAACACCGGTAGCGGGTGGAATTCGATGCCCTCCTCGGCCAGCTCATTGGCTTCTTCGGGCGAAGCCACGCCATAGATCGAGCGGTGCTCGATCTCGCCGTAATGCATCTTGCGCGCTTCCTCGGGAAACCGAGGCCCGACATTATCGGCGTTTTTGACGAGATGGTCGCGCAGCTCCTTGAGCTTGGCGCGCACTTCCTGTTCCTGCGGCGAGATCATCGCCACCGGCGCTGCCGGCGTTGCCGGCGCGGCGGGCGCCGGCGCTTCGGCGGCCGTCGGCGCTTCCGCCGGGCCTTTGCGTTTCTTGGAAGTCGCCAGCCGCGGCGCCATGATTGCCTTGTCCACCTTGGCCGCGCCGCAATGCGGGCAGCTCACCAGCTTGCGCTTGGCTTGGCGGTCAAAAGCGGCCGAATCCGCAAACCAGCTTTCGAATGCGTGGCCGTGTTCACAGACCAGTGCGTAGCGGATCATTCGGCCTCCGTTCCCGGCACCACGTGCAGATGCGTCGGCTCCGCCATCGGTTCGACGATCTCAAACCGCCTGCCGTGCTCAAGCGAGGGAATGCGCGCGCGCGCCTTGGCGACTTCGCCCACGTCGATCTCAGCCATCACCACGCCCGGCTCGCTGCCGCCTTCCGCCAGGATATGACCCCAAGGGTCAATGATCAGTGAATGGCCGTAGGTCTCGCGGCCGCTCTCGTGCTTGCCGCCTTGCGCGGCAGCGAACACGAAGCAGCCGTTCTCGATCGCGCGCGCGCGGTTCAAGACATGCCAGTGCGCCGCTTCGCCGGTCTGCTTGGTGAAGGCGGAGGGGATCGCCAGTAGGGTGGCGCCCGCTTCCGCCAGCGCGCGGTAGAGCGCGGGAAAGCGCAGGTCGTAGCAGATGGTTACGCCGAGCCGGCCCCACGGCAGGTCGGACAGCACCGCCAATTCGCCCGGCCGGTAGGTGCGCGACTCGCGGTAGCTTTCGCTGTTGCCGAGTTCAACGTCGAACATGTGGATCTTGTCGTAGCGGGCGGCGATGCCGCCTTTGGGATCGATCAGGAAAGCGCGGTTGGCGGCGCGGTCGGGGCTGATCTTGATCGCCAGCGAGCCGACATGGACATAGATGCCGAGCTTGCTCGCCAGCTCGCGCAACGTGGCGAGCGAGGTGTCGTGCTCTTCCTCCACGATCGCGCCGAAAAGCTGTTCGCGGCTGGCCGCCAGGATGTTGGTCATCTCCGGCGTCAGAACGTAGTCGGCGCCGGCGGCCTTTGCCTCGCCGATCATGCGCGCGGCGGCGTCGATATTGGCGGCCGGCATCACGCCCGAACGTATCTGAATCATCGCGGCTTTGAAAGTCGCAGGTTTGGCGCCGGTGCTCATGCCGTCTGTCCTTGCCCGGTCAGAAGGGCGTCCAGCTTGCCCGCGCGCTCGAGCGCGTGCAGGTCATCGCTGCCGCCAACATGGTGAGCGCCGATAAAAATTTGCGGCACCGTCGTCCGCCCATTCGCCCGTTGGATCATCTCAATGCGCCGCTCCCGATGGCCGGACAAATCGATTTCCGTGTAGTTGACGCCTTCCGTCTCAGCAAAGCCTTGGCCGTGTAGCAATGGAGGCACCCGCGGGTGGTATAGATTTCGACGGGCGCCATGGGCATACCGCGTTGCTATTCCGGGGCGGGATTTATATGGGGCTGCGCATCGGCGCCACAACCCGGGCGAACACCAGCACGTCGACATGCGCGGCGCCTGCCCGCAGCAAGGCGCGGGCGCAGGTATCGACCGTGGCGCCGGAGGTGAGCACGTCATCGATTAGCACCAGCCGCCGTCCGGTGATTTCGGCCTTACGATCGGCCGGCACGCGGAAGGCGCCTTGCACGTTGTCGGCCCGCTGCGGTTTTGACAGGCCGACCTGTTGCGGCGTGGCGCGCACACGCTTGAGCGCATCATGCAGCACCGGCACGCCGCAGATCTCGGAGATCGCAGCCGAGAGTGCCGCCGACTGGTTAAAGCGCCGCGCCCACAATCTGCGCCAATGCAGCGGCACCGGAAGCAGCGCGTCGGCGTCGGCCGTGAGCGCGCGCCCGGCGCGTGCCATCCAGCGGCCCATCATCGCAGCGAGATCAAGCCGGTCGCCGTATTTGAAGCCGAGCACCAGCGCCCGGGCGATGTCGTCATAGCGCACCGCGGCGCGCGCCCGGTCGTAGGCCGGAGGGCTGGCGATTGCTTCCATCGACAACAGGCCGGGGCCGGGATCATAGGTGAAAGGAATGCCTAGCCGTGCGCAGTAGGGCGGTTCGATGAAGGAGAGCTTAGCCCAGCAGGCCGCGCACAGGCCGACGCCGTCGCCCAGCGGCTCGCGGCATGACGGGCACAGCGGCGGCAGCGCCACGTCGAGCGCACCCCGCAACAGCGTGCGCAAACCGCCGCGAAAGCGCGCAAAGTTCGATGCCGCGGTGTCCTGGCTTGCCGAGACAAGTTCGTTCATGCTGCAAGGGTATCACAAAGCGCGGTGGGGCGTGACAGGGTAGGGATATGTCGTCGAGCCCGACCATCTTCGACCGCCGATTGCTGCGCGCGCGCCAACAGCGCGCCCGCTCGCTTGGCCCTGAGACTTTTCTGCTCGACCGAGTCACCGAAGAGCTGGCCGAGCGACTCACCGCGGTGCTGCGCCGGTTCGAGCGCGCCGTCGATCTCGGCACGCCAACCGACGCGTTGCGGCGAGCGGTGGCCGCCAGCGGAAAAGTAGTGTCCATCGTCGCCGCGGCCCCTGACGCCGCGCAATGCGATGCGTCGTTTCCGCGCGTCGCCGCCGACGAGGAGACGCAGCCGTTCGCCGACAGCTCGCTCGATCTCGTCGTCTCCGCGCTGGCGCTACAATTCGTCAACGACCTGCCTGGCGCGCTGATCCAGATCCGCCGCGCGCTCAGACCCGACGGCCTGTTGCTAGCCGCCCTCATCGGCGGCGAAAGCCTGACCGAGCTGCGCGAATCCTTCGCGCAAGCCGAAAGCGAGATCGACGGTGGCATTTCGCCGCGCGTCGCGCCGTTCGCCGATCTGCGCGAGCTCGGCGCGCTGCTGCAACGGGCGGGCTTTGCTTTGCCAGTAGTCGATTCCGACCGGTTGACGGTGCGCTACCAATCGGTCTTGGCGCTGATGCGCGATCTGCGCCGAATGGGCGCCACCAATGTGCTGAGCGAGCGCCGGCGCAACACCCTCAAGCGCGCGACGCTGGTCCGGATGGCAGAGATCTATGCGCAACGTTTTGCCGATGCCGACGGGCGCCTGCGCGCGAGTTTCGAGGTCGTGTGGTTGTCAGGCTGGGCACCGCACGAGAGCCAGCAGAAGCCGCTCAAGCCCGGCTCGGCTGCGCAGCGGTTGGCCGACGCACTCGGCACGAAGGAGCAATCGACCGGCGAGAAAGCTGGCGGTGGGTTTCGCGACTAGCCGAAGATGTTGACGACCAAAGTCCAGGTCTGGACCAGGTTTCCGCCGAGTGTGGTGACGCCAACGATGATGGCGACAGAGATGCCAGCCGAGATCAGGGTCTATTCGATGGCGGTGGCTCCGTCCCGAAAATCCCGCAGGCGTCGGACTTCGGCGAATAACCTGAAGCGGCGCATCGGGCGGTTCCTTCGAACGATTAAACGAGCTTTACAGCAGCGTCATCAGGTGCGAGATGAGCGGCACGTCAGCCGGGGGCATTTCGTAATCACGCAGCCGGTTCGGTCTTACCCAGGCCAATTGCTGCCCTTCCGTGGCGGTGACCGTTCCCTCCCAGCGCCGGCAGACATAGAGCGGCATCAGGAGATGAAAGTCCGGATAAGCGTGGCTGGCGAAAACGAGCGGCGCGAGACAGTCCTCGCTGACGGCTACTCCCAGTTCCTCCTTGAGCTCCCTGATCAGACTTTGTTCCGGCCGTTCGCCATCCTCGACCTTGCCGCCTGGAAACTCCCACAAACCCGCCATAGGCTTGCCGACGGGACGCCGCGCGATCAGCACGCGGCCATCGTCATCGACGAGGGCGCAGGCGGCAACGAGAACGAGTTTGTTCACAGCCCTACATCCCTGACGTTAGGCGGGCCTCGGTCAAGAGCCCTTCAATGTTGCAGTGGCGCCCGCCGCTTTCGACGCAAAAGCAAACGGAACCCTTACGAGCGGTAGTCGCCATTGATGGCAATGTATTCCTTGGTGAGATCACAGGTCAGTACGCGGTCGCGACCTTTGCCCAACCCAAGTGCCACTTTCAGATGGATCTCCGGCCTCTTCATCTGCGCGCTCACCACGGCCTCGTCGTATTCGGGATCGCGCGTGCCCCTGTGGGCGACGCGGATGCCGCCGAACCAGATCGACAACTTGTCGCGGTCGGCGGGCTCGCCGGCCTTTCCCACGGCCATCACCACCCGGCCCCAATTGGCATCCTCGCCGGCGATCGCGGTCTTAACCAGCGGTGAATTGGCGATCGATAGGGCGATGCGCCGGGCGGAGGCCTTCGACACCGCGCCTTCCACCACGATCTCCACCAGCTTGCGCGCGCCTTCGCCGTCGCGCGCGATCTGCTCGGAGAGATTGGCGAACACCGCGTGCAGCGCTTTCTTGAAATCCTTCAGGCGCGGGTCGCCGGCGCGCGTGATGCGCGGGCAGCCTTGTGCCTGTCCGGTCGCGAACAGCATGAGCGTGTCGGAGGTGGAGGTATCACCGTCGATGGTCACCGCATTGAAAGTGTCGGCGACGTGCTCCTTCAGCAGCGCCTGCAGCGCGCTGCCTGAGATGGTCGCGTCGGTGAAGACGAACGAGAGCATGGTCGCCATGTCGGGTGCAATCATGCCGGCGCCCTTGGCGATGCCGTTGATGGTCACCGCCGCCTTGCCGATCCTGGCCCGCGCCGTCGCGACCTTGGCGAAGGTATCGGTGGTCATAATCGCCTGTGCCGCGGCGAGGAATTCGCCGAGCTTGGCGCGTGCCACCAAGGCATCCATCACACCGGCGAACTTGCCGGCGTCGAGCGGCTCCCCGATTACGCCGGTGGAGGCGAGGAATATCTCGTTCGCTTTGCAGCCCGCCGCCTTGGCGGCGAGCTCGGCGGTGAGCTTGGTCGCCAGGCGTCCGCTCTTGCCGGTGAAGGCATTGGCATTGCCGGAATTGACCACCAGCGCGCGCGCCTTGCCCGGCTTCAAATGCGCCCGGCACCACTCCACCGGCGCGGACGGACATTTCGAGCGGGTGAACACGCCGGCCGCCGTGGTGCCCGGGGCGAACAGGACGAGCAGCACGTCGGTACGTCCGGCATAGCGGATACCGGCCGCTGCCGTCGCCAGCTGCACGCCGGCGATCGCTGGCATTTCGGGAACGTGTGTGGGGGCGAGGGGTGAAACCGAGGTACTCATGGGTGCGTCATCCAGCGACGCTTGTGCCTACCTAAGTGAGATGCCCGGCACAAGGCCGGGCATAACGCAGAGTGCTTGGGGGTGTTTCCGAAGAAAACTACTACTTCGCCGGCTCTTCCTTTTTTTCCGGCTCCGCCGGCTTGTAGAACTTCTCGAGCTTGTTCTCGGCGCGCAGCTTCTGCACCAGCTCGGCCTGCGCCTTGCGCACCACGAACTGCTCGATCTGCCCCCTGACTTCGTCGAACTTCGGCGGCGGCTTGACGCGCTTGTCCTCGACCCTGATCACGTGCCAGCCGAACTGGGTCTTCACCGGCGCCGAGATCTGCCCCTTGTCCAGCTTGAAGGCAATCTCGGAGAATTCCGGCACCATCTGATCCTTGGTGAAATAACCGAGATCGCCGCCATTGGCCTTGCCCGACGGGTCCTCGGTCACTTCTTTGGCGATTTTGGTGAAGTCCTCGCCATTGTTGAGGCGAACAATCACCGCCTCGATCTTCGCCTTCGCCGCATTGCTTGTCTTTTCGTCGTCAGCGGGCGCCCGGATGAGAATATGGCGCGCGTGCACTTCCTGCGCGCTGCCAAGCTGCTTGATCGCATCCTCGTAGACCTTGTGCATGGCCTCGTCGGTGAGCGCGGCCTTGCCGACCGACTGCATGAGGTCGGACATCAGCAGCTTACGGCGCTCGAATTCCATCTTGCGCTTGAAGTCGGCCGTGTCGCCGACCTTCTTGGCCTCGGCTGCCTTCGATACCAGGATCACGTCGGCCATGAACTGCACCAGGTAGTCTTTCTTGGCATCTGCCGACATCGGTGGAATTTGGCCGGCCTCCGCCTCGGCGACGGCGAGGTCGCTCTGGTGGATGTCGACGCCGCTGACCTTGGCCAGCACCGGGTCCTTGTCCTGCGCGTACAGCGGTCCGGCCGCCGCCAGCAGCAAAGCCAAAACGCGGGCGAAGCTGGCAACAAGGATGCCGGCCCGGCGCAGGCGGGCTGGGCGACCGGCCAAAAACGAAGTCATCATGGCGCTGTCCTTGGAAAAAGGGGTAATCCGCTTATTGCGCGGAGGTCGGCGGACTTGTCACCCAACAACCGTGGCATTGCAATGGCGGAGCCTGCCGCCGGCCTGAATTTTGCGTGACAGCTACCCGTTAACGCCGGTGGCAAGCCGCCGATTGACAACAATCCGACCCCCTCCTATCTCTCGCTCAACCTCGGCCGGTTAAACTTTGCAGGCCTCGTTTGCGTCGAATTCGCCCGAAAATTGGCGCATTTCCGGAGCGCCGGAAGCGTAAATCCGGCCGCGGCGGCGTGACACAAGCGTCGCCGCAATTTTGAGGAGCTTCCCCGCATGATCGGCGCTGTCGCCCGCAAACTGTTCGGCTCCGCCAATGAACGGCGGATTCGCAGCTATCAGCCGCGGGTCGATGCCGTCAACGCCCTGGAAAAAGAGGTGGAAGCCCTCTCCGACGAGGCGCTCAAGGCGCGCAGCGACGACTTTAAGAAGCAGATCGCCAACGGCGCCGAGCTCGACGACATACTCGATCCGGCCTTCGCCACCGTGCGCGAAGCGGCCAAGCGCACGCTTGGCCAGCGCCATTTCGACGTCCAGATCACCGGCGGTATCATTCTGCACGAGGGCAAGATCGCTGAGATGAAAACCGGCGAAGGCAAGACGCTGGTCGCGACCCTGCCTGTATATCTCAACGCGCTCACCGGGCGCGGCGTGCACGTCGTCACCGTCAACGATTACCTCGCCAGGCGCGACGCCGAATGGATGGGGCAAATCTATAATTTCCTCGGTCTCAGCGTCGGCGTCATCGTCCACGGCCTTGACGACGAGGAGCGCAAGAAGGCCTACGACTGCGATATCACCTACGGCACCAACAACGAGCTCGGCTTCGACTATCTGCGCGACAACATGAAGTACCGCATGGAGGACATGGTCCAGCGCGGTCACATCTACGCCATCGTCGACGAGGTCGACTCGATCCTGATCGACGAAGCGCGCACCCCGCTGATCATCTCCGGTCCGCTCGACGACCGATCGGATTTCTATAACACCATCGACGCGTTTATCCCGAAGCTCGACAAGAGCGACTTCGAGGTAGACGAGAAGATGCGCACCGTCACCATGACCGAAGCCGGCATGGAGAAGATGGAGCAGCGTCTGCGAGACGCCAACCTGCTCAAGGGCGGCAAGCTCTACGACGTGGAGAACGTCTCGGTCGTCCATCACGTCAACCAGGCGCTGCGCGCGCACAAGCTGTTCCAGCGCGACAAGGACTACATCGTGCGCAACAGCGAGGTCGTCATCATCGACGAGTTCACCGGCCGCATGATGCCCGGCCGCCGCTTCTCAGAAGGGCTGCACCAAGCGCTGGAGGCAAAAGAGCACCAGCCGATCCAGCCGGAAAACCAGACGCTCGCCTCCATCACTTTCCAGAACTACTTCCGCATGTACGAGAAGCTCGCCGGCATGACCGGCACCGCCATGACGGAAGCCGATGAGTTCATGGATATCTACGGCCTCGAATCTCTCGAAGTGCCGACCAACATGCCGCTCATCCGCATCGACGATGACGACGAGGTCTATCGCACCGCCAAGGAGAAGTACCGCTCGATCATCGCCTTGATTGAGGATTGCAAACTGCGAGGCCAGCCGGTGCTGGTGGGTACCACGTCGATCGAGAAATCCGAGCAGCTCGCCGAAATGCTGCGCGCAGCCGGCTGGGAGGCGCACGACTTTTCCGATCCCAACGCGTTCGCCGCGCTCTATTCCGGCGACGAGGGCGCCACCAAGACCAAAGTATTCGCCATCCTCAACGCCCGCTATCACGAGCAGGAAGCGCAGATCATCGCGCAAGCGGGCGTGCCCGGCGCCATCACCATCGCCACCAATATGGCCGGCCGCGGCACCGACATCCAGCTCGGCGGAAATGCCGACATGCGCATCCGCCAGGAGGTCGCCGATATCGAGGATCCGCGCGCGCGCGAGAAAGACCCGCGCGCCGATGAGATCCGCCGCCAGGTGGCGCGCCTGAAGCAAAAGGCGCTTTCCGCCGGCGGCCTCTATGTGCTCGGCACCGAGCGGCACGAAAGCCGCCGCATCGATAACCAGTTGCGCGGGCGTTCCGGCCGCCAGGGCGACCCCGGCCATTCCAAGTTCTTCCTGTCGCTCGAAGACGACCTCATGCGCATCTTCGGCTCCGACAAGCTCGATGGCATGTTGAAGAAGCTGGGGCTGAAGGAAAACGAGGCCATCGTTCACCCCTGGATCAACAAGGCGCTGGAAAAGGCGCAGCAAAAGGTCGAGGCACGTAACTTCGACATCCGCAAGAACCTGCTCAAATACGACGACGTGATGAACGACCAGCGCAAGGTCATCTTCGAGCAGCGGCTCGAACTGATGCGGGACGAAACGGTGGACGAGACCATCACCGACATGCGCCACGACGTGATCGACGAACTGGTCGCCAAGCATATTCCGGAGAAGGCCTATCCCGAGCAGTGGGACGTCGCCGGTCTCGACGAGGCGCTGAAAGGCGTGCTTACGCTCGATCTGCCGGTCAAGGACTGGGCCAAGGAGGAAGGCATCGCCGACGAGGAAGTGCGCGAGCGCATCACGCGGCGCGCCGACGAGTTCATGGCGGGCAAAGTGGCCAAGTGGGGCCCCGACGTCATGCGCTACGTCGAAAAATCGATCCTGCTGCAGACGGTCGACCATCTTTGGCGCGAGCACCTGGTGATGCTCGAACACCTGCGCCAGGTGATCGGCCTGCGCGGCTATGGCCAGCGCGATCCGCTCAACGAATACAAGGCCGAGGCCTTCGCCCTGTTCGAGGCGATGATATCGCACCTGCGCGAGGCAGTTACCGCCCAGCTCATGCGGGTCGAGATCGTGCAGCAGCCGCCGGCCGAGGAAACCGAGCAACTTCCTTACATGGAAGCCCACAAGGTCGATCCGCTCACCGGCGAGGACGAGATGGCGCTGGCGCCGGCGACGCTCGCCGCCGCTTTTGCCGGCAACGGCAATGGCGCCCAATCAGCGCGCAATCCGAAGGACCCGGCGAGTTGGGGCAAAGTCGGTCGCAACGAGCCTTGCCCCTGCGGCTCCGGCAAGAAATTCAAGCACTGCCACGGCAAATACGCCTGAACTGCCTCATCCTGAGGAGCGCACGAAGTGCGCGTCTCGAAGGATGAGGCGGCCACATGCTTCGAGACGCCCGCCTTCGGCGGGCTGCTCAGCATGAGGCCGATCAATAGCGGCGTCTTCTACTCGTCATCGCCGCAACGTCTCCGCCAACTGCTTGCGAAACGCGCGGTCGCGCTTGAGGTGCCACTCGCGGCTCATGGCCTCGCGCCGGGTGGCGAAACGTTCCGAATGCAGCAGCACCCAAACGCGCCCGCGCGTCGTGCGCGCACCTTTGCCGGCATTATGCAGCACGAGCCGCCGAGCGACGTCGTTGGTCCAGCCGACATAGGTCAGGTGGCGGTTGTTGGCGATCGTGCCGAGGACGTAGACGTAGCTGTCCATCAATTGTCGAGGCGGGGACAGGGCTGCTAATTTTGCGCCGGTCAGCGCAAGGCGGTCTTGCTGAACGATCCGACCGGTACCACCGGCTGCGCGCCCGCCAGCAATCCGTTGCTGCTCGCCGGCGGCGCTGAGAATGCGGTGCGGATGACCGGTGCAGGCGCGGGCGGCGCTTCGGCCTTGGCGACCCGTCTGGCGACCGGCTTGGCACGCGGCATCTCAGCCTTCGCGACCTGCTTTTGTGCCTTGGGTGCCGGCGCGGGCACAGGCTCAGGCGCGGGTTCGTTGCGCGCTACGGCGACCGGCTTAGGCGGTTCGGCCTTTTGCGGCTTGGGATGGAGCGCGATCGGCGCGGAAGCGGTGCGTACGGTGGCGGTGCGCTTGGGCTTGGCCGCCATCTCGGTATTGGCGCCGCGCAACTTAACCGGCGCAATTTCCGCCGCCGGTTCACGTTCGGTGGCGGCCGGCGCGGTGGGTGTCGCTTGCGGTTGCGGGCCACGGAAAAAGTTGCCGAGCAAGCTTGCGATAGTGGTCGGCTTCTGCTGAGGCGCTTCGCCCTCCTTGGGCAGTGGCGCCGGCGGCGGCACAGGCACGCTCGCCATCACAATCGGCGGACTGGACGGCTCAGGCTGGCTGGCAACCTGCGGCTGCTTAGCGGGCTCGGATCGTGGCCGCCCTACCTTGGGTATTGTGGTGCCCGGCGGATTGGGCGTGTGCGGCAGCGCGCCTGGCACGGACGAGGTACTTGCGACCTGATAAACTTGGCCGGGGCTACCGTATTTCGAGGCAGAGAAGATATTGTTGCTTGCGAACACCGGATTGGTGCCGCCGTCGCTGCTGTGGGGCGGCGCCGTGGCGACGTCGCGGGCGATGTAGTTGGCCATCCTGACTTGTTCGTCACGCCGATAATCGAGCACCGTCGCGGCGATCTGCGGATCGAGCAGATAGACCGGGCACTTGCCGCGCGCGCTGAAGTGCAGTTGTCCTCCGGCACCGTCGCGCGGGACTGCGTCGAACACGTAACGCTTCTCGCAGACGGCGACCTTCGGCTCCTGGTGGGTGGCCTCGAAATGGTCGTAGCCTTCCTTGAGCATCTTCCAGAAGGCGAAATTCGGATTTTTGCGGTGCCTGGCCATGTTCAGCGCCGTCATGCGGAAAGGAAAGGCCTCGAACTGGAACTCCTTCTGGCCGCCGAAGAAGGATTCGCGCGCCAGCGCGTAGATCTCCAGCATCTGCGTGTCGGTCATGGCGTAGCAGCCGCGCGAAGAGCAGTCGCCGTGCACCATCAGTTCGGAGCCGGTATAGCCGTGCGAGCGGTCAAAGGCGTTCGGATAGCCAGTGTTGAAGGCGAGGTAGTAATTGGAGTTCGGGTTCATCTGGCCCGGGGTGATCGTATAAAAACCCTCGGGCGCCTGGCGGTCGCCTTGTTTTTTCTTCGGGCCAAGATCGCCCGACCAGCGGCAGATCGGATAGGTCCTCAGCAGCGCGTATTGGCCGTCGCGGTTCCTCTTCCAGACTTCCAGTTCCGCTTCTTCCTTGAACGCGCGGACGAGGATCGGGGACTCCTTGTCCATGTTCTTCGATTCGATCAAGGCGACGGTTTGTTCTGAGAGCGGTGCCTGGGCGCGGCCGCTGGGCACGACGCCGTCGGCATTGCAGCCGGCAAGCGCAATAGCGGCAGCGACAGCCGCTGACACCAGCAGCGCGCGTACAACGGGTTGGATCAAACGCGGCACTCCCCGAGGAGGCGGGCCCTCATTCAACAACCGTTAGCTATAAGATATGGCATGCGCAAGGCAAACTACGTCCCCACCCGGTACCGCTAAGTCTATGGTAAAGCAAAGGTAAATTCCAAGCGCCGGCTAGCCGGCGGCCCGCCCCATGGCGAGGAACTTGTCGCGTCGCTGCTTGCGTACGGCCTCGCGGTTGAGCCCGCGCAGTTCGCCTAGCGCCTGGGCAATCGCCTCTCCGGTGGTTGCGATTGTCACCTTCGGGTCGCGGTGGGCGCCGCCGGTCGGTTCCGGCACTACGCTGTCGATCACCCCGAAGCGCACCATGTCCTGGGCGGTGATCTTCATGCTGGTCGCCGCCTCCTGCGCCTTGGTGGTGTCGCGCCACAGGATCGAGGCGGCGCCTTCCGGCGAGATTACGCTGTAGATGGCGTGCTCCAGCATCAGCACGCGGTTGGCGGTGGCAATGGCGATGGCGCCGCCCGAGCCGCCTTCGCCCACGATAACCGCGACATTCGGCACGCCCAGATTGAGGCAGGCCTCGGTCGAGCGCGCGATCGCCTCGGCCTGGCCGCGCTCTTCGGCGCCGATGCCGGGGTAGGCGCCGGCGGTGTCGACCAGCGAGATCACCGGGAGGCCGAAGCGGTCGGCCAGTTCCATCAGCCGCACGGCCTTGCGGTAGCCCTCAGGGCGCGCCATGCCGAAATTGTGCTTGATCCGGTTCTCGGTGTCGGAGCCCTTCTCGTGCCCGATCACGCAGACGGCCTCGCCATGGAAGCGACCGAAGCCGCCGACAATCGCCGCGTCCTCGCCGAACTTGCGATCGCCGGCGAGCGCAATGAAATTGGTGATCAGGCCGGCGATATAGTCGAGGCAATGCGGCCGCTGCGGATGGCGCGCAACTTGCGTCTTCTGCCAGGGTGTGAGCTCGGCATAAAGCTCCTTGAGCGCCACCGCCGCCTTGGCCTCAAGCCGGCTGATCTCATCGCCGACGGCGACAGCGTTGTCGCTCTCGCCCATGGCGCGCAATTCCTCGACCTTCGCCTCCAGTTCGGCCACCGGCTTTTCGAAGTCGAGATAGCTGCGCATGGAAATCCGGCTGCGGTGATATCGGGGCGAGGTGTGACGCGGGCGTAGCCTTTAAGTCAAGCAATCGGGTTAAGGGGGTTTTACGCTGGTTTTGGCTAGCCGTCGGCTAGCGGATGCAGGTCGCGTACCAGCGTCTTCAGCCGCTCTTCCAGTACATGGGTATAGATCTGCGTGGTCGAAATATCGGCATGCCCGAGCAGGGTCTGCACCACCCGCAGATCGGCGCCGTTGTGCAGCAGGTGGCTGGCGAAGGCGTGGCGAAGCACGTGCGGGCTGAGGCGGTCGCCGGCCAGCCCACAGGCCGCGCCCAGCGCCTTCAACTCGCGGGCGAAATGTTGGCGAGTGAGATGACCCTGTTCGCCGAAGGACGGGAACAGCCATTTCGATTGCGCCTTGCCTTTACCATCGGCGCGCAGCTTCAGGTATTCCGCCATGGCGCGCCTGGCGGCCTGGTTGAGCGGCACCAGCCGTTCCTTGCCGCCCTTGCCGCGCACAACGAGCATGCGCTGGTCACGGTGCGCGGCGGACGCCGGCAATGCTACCAGTTCGGACACGCGTAAGCCCGTGGCGTAGACCACTTCCAACAGGCACAACAAGCGCGCCGCCCGCAGCCGCGCCGGCGGCGCTTGCTTGGCATCCTCGGCATTGGCGCGTGCCTGCGACAGAAGTTTGTCCACTTCCGCGATCGTGAGCACCTTCGGTAAGCCGCGCCCGCGCTTGGGTCCCTCCAGCACCGCGGCCGGATCGTCGGTACGCTTTCCCTCGGCATAGAGAAACCGGTAAAGCTGGCGCACCGCCGACAGCCGCCGCGCCAGCGAGGAGGCCTTGAAGCCGCGCTCGGCGAGGCCCCCGAGAAATCCGCGCAAGTCGTCGGTAGTCGCTATGGCAATGCCGCGGCCGGCGGCGCGCAAATGGGCGGACAGATCGGCAAGATCGTTGCGGTAAGCGGCCAGCGTGTTTTCGCCGGCGCCGCGTTCAGCCGCCTGCATGTCGAGGAAAAGTTCGACCAATGTCTCGTCGGATGCTGTCGGCCGGCGAGCCATCGCCTTGCTAGGTGCGCGCGTCAATGCGGTTGCTTGACGAAT
The DNA here is from genome assembly GCA_964563195.1 of uncultured Undibacter sp. Lineage (GTDB taxonomy): Bacteria > Pseudomonadota > Alphaproteobacteria > Rhizobiales > Xanthobacteraceae > Pseudolabrys. The sequence continues at coordinate 20,659 of CAZLWN010000038.1, forward strand.
TTGTTGGACGAAATGGTCACGATGATCTCGCGCGGATGAGGTTTGACGAAATTGGCGAGCGAAAACACCGCGACATAGCTAAGCCCGCCGATCACGCCCAAAAAAACAAGAAACCTGAACAGACTCGGCATGATCTAGAACCCGGCAGTCGCCCCTTTGGCCGTGGGCCTTAAGGCCGTCTTCATGCGTGAACCACCATCCCCAAACCCGTGGTAAGACACCGCCAATGCGGTTGTCTCGCTTGCCGGTATATGGAACCGTGGCGCTGATTTGGAACTGTAGCATGGCCAATACGGTCATTCAAAAACCCGCAGAAAACGGCGTGGAATCGGCAATTACCGGCGCGCTCGGCCGCCGCTCGATCGTGCTGGTCGGCATGATGGGCGCCGGCAAGTCGTCGATCGGACGCAGGCTGGCGGGGCGCCTGGGGATTCCCTTCGTCGATGCCGACGGCGAGATTGAAAGCGCCGCCGGCATGACCATCGCGGAGATTTTCGCCAAGCATGGCGAGCCGTATTTTCGCGCCGGCGAGGCCCGCGTAATCGCCCGGCTCTTGGAGAACGGACCGCAGGTGTTGGCGACCGGTGGCGGCGCCGTCATGAACCAGAGCACGCGCGACCTGATCCGCATCAAGGGCATCTCGGTCTGGTTGAAGGCCGATCTCGACATGCTGCTCAAGCGCACCAGGCGGCGCAACGACCGCCCGCTGGCCGAGAAGATCAACGAGCTGCTGCCGCTGCGCGAGCCGGTCTATGCTCAATCCGACATTATCGTTCGGTCGCGCGACGAGCCGCACGATACTATCGTCGACGAGATCATCGCCGCACTACCGCGGCATGTCGGCATGGCGCCGGTGCCGGAGAAAAAATCATGACTGCGCCGTTGCGCCATGCTGAGCCCGTCGTGGTGCAGGTTGCGCTGGCCGAGCGCAGCTACGGCATCGTGATCGGCCGCGGTTTGATCGCGAGCCTAGGCGCGCGCATCAAGGCGCTTCGGCCGGGCGCGAGAACGGTAGTTGTCACCGACGAGACCGTCGCCCGCCACCATTTGGCGGCGTGCGAGGCTGCACTCAAATTGGCGGGTGTCGAGAGTACGCGCATCTTGGTGGCCGACGGCGAGGGCTCAAAAAGCTACGCGACCTTCGAGACCGTGTGCGAGGCCATCATCGCGGCACGCATCGAGCGCGGCGATCTTGTCGTCGCGCTCGGAGGCGGCGTGATCGGCGATCTCGCCGGCTTCGCCGCGGCCAGCGTGCGGCGCGGCATTGATTATGTGCAGGTGCCGACCACCTTGCTGGCGCAGGTCGATAGCTCGGTCGGCGGCAAGACCGGCATCAACTCACTGCAGGGCAAGAACCTGATCGGCGCTTTCCACCAGCCGATCATGGTGGTAGCCGACACGGCGACGCTCGATGCCTTGTCGGAGCGTCAGTTCCGCGCCGGCTATGCCGAGGTCGCCAAATACGGATTGCTCGGCGACGCCGCGTTCTTCTCCTGGCTGGAGTCGAACTGGCAGGACGTCTTTTCCGGCGGGCCTGCGCGCGAGCATGCCATCGCGGTGTGCTGCCGCGCCAAGGCAGGCGTGGTGGCGCGGGACGAGCGCGAGACCGGCGAACGCGCGCTGCTCAATCTCGGCCACACCTTCGGCCACGCGCTGGAAGCCGGCGCCGGATTTTCCGGACGGTTGCTGCACGGGGAGGCGGTGGCGCTCGGCATGGTGCTGGCGTTCGAATTCTCCGCCCGCATAGGCCTGATCGGCGCCGCCGACGCCGAACGCGCGCGCGCGCATCTTGCAGGCGTAGGCCTGCCTACCCATCTGAAAGACATCCCCGGCGGCGTGCCGGGCGCCGACGAATTGATGGATCTGATCGCCCAAGACAAGAAAGTAAGGCGCGGCAAGCTCACCTTCATCCTGGTGCGCGGCATCGGCCAGGCATTCGTCGCCAACGACGTCGACGACACCGACGTGCGCGCTTTCCTTTCCGACAAGCTGCGATGACCGCGAACGACTGGCTGTCTCTCGTCATCGTCCTGGTCTGCCTGATGTTGTCGGCGTTCTTCGCCGGCAGCGAAACCGCGCTCACCGCCTCTTCGCGCGCCGGCATGTCGCGGCTGGAAAAGCAGGGCAACAAACGCGCGGCCATCGTCAATCGCTTGCTGGAAAGCCGCGAGCGGCTGATCGGTGCGCTGTTGCTCGGCAACAACGCGGTCAATATCGCCGCCTCCGCGCTCGCCACCGGCATCCTGCTCGCGTGGTTCGGCAAGGCCGGCATTGTCTATGCGACCATCGTGATGACCGTCGTCGTGGTGGTGTTCTCCGAAGTGCTGCCGAAAACCGCGGCCTTCAACGCGCCCGACCGCCTCGCTCTGATGGCGGCGCGCCCGATGAGCATAGTCGTCAAGCTGCTCGGCCCGGTGCTGATGGGAATCGAGGCGCTGGTGCGCTGGATTTTGCGCTTTGTTGGGATGCATGTCGGTGAGGATCAGCAGGTACTGTCGGCGCGCGAGGAATTGCGCGGCGCCGTCGATTTGTTCCACCGCGAAGGCGGCGTGGAAAAGCTCGACCGCGATATGTTCGGCGGCGTGCTCGACCTGCGCGAGCTGGCGCTCTCCGATGTGATGATCCACCGCACCAACCTGATCAGCCTGAACGTGGACGAACCAGCCGAGGAACTGGTCAACGCGGTGATCGCCTCGCCGGTGACGCGGCTACCGCTCTGGCGCGGCAACCCGGAAAACATCGTCGGCATATTGCACGTCAAGGATCTGTTGCGCGCGCTGCACGCGGTTGACGGCGATGCGTCCAAAGTCGACGTCGCCGCGCTGATGACGCCGCCCTGGTTCGTGCCCGACACGCGCCCGGTGTCCGAGCAGCTCAAGGCCTTCCGCCGCCGCAAGACGCCGTTCGCGCTGGTGGTGGACGAATACGGCGAGGTCGAAGGGCTGGTGACCCTTGAGGATATTTTGGAGGAGATCGTCGGCGACATCACCGACGAGCACGACATTGCCATGCCGGGCGTGCGGCGCCAGCCGGACGGCTCGGTCAACGTGGACGGCGGGGTGTCGATCCGCGACCTCAACCGTGTCATGGACTGGAATTTGCCGGACGAGGAGGCAACCACCATCGCCGGCCTCGTCATTCACGAGGCCCGCTCGATCCCGGAAGTAGGCCAGAGCTTCACCTTCCACGGCTTCCGTTTCCGGGTCTTACGCCGCGCGCGCAACCGCATCACCGCGCTGCGCATCCAGCCGCTGCCGCGTAAGCCAACGGTGCGCGCGGGTTAATCCAACGCGCTTCGGGCGGCTGCCGCCAGTTCACAAGTCAGCGTTACCGGCTCAGGCAGTTCCTGACCCTCGCCCAGTTCGTAGCCGATCGCTCGAAGCACGCCGGTCGCAGGGCACATCTCGACCGCGAGGCGGGTCTGGGAATTGAGTACCGGCGGCGATACCCATTCAAATTCTCCCGCGAACGGACCGGGCCAGGCCGCTAGGTAGTCGCGTCGCGTGCGACTGTTTTCGGCCGCTTCGTCGAAGGTGCGTGTGAAAAGGACTTCGGTGCCAACTCGGGCTTCCCAGGGCGGCTTGCTTCGCAGCCAATCGTTTGCCGCCCCGGTATCGTGGTCGCGGCTGGCAAAGCCGTCTTGCGTGCGCTCGATCACGCACCATTCACCGTGATTGCAGCCGATCAATGTGTAGATTGCCGGACGGGCAATCGGCGTCGTCTCCAGGCGATGTTTCGCTTCGCCGAAGGTCTTGCAGGTTTCGAACACTTCGCGCAGCAGATGGTCGGGTGGAATGGAGCGGATTCTCCACGTCTGCCGCGCATTCAAGGCAATGTCATAGGGCCGCAACCAGGGCCGCCGGGTGCGCCGCCACATCGGCGCCTGGTTGATGCAGGCGGTAAAACGTCCTGGCGCCGAGGCCGTGAGCACTCCGACATAGGCCGGCCAAGTCACATTGTCGAAATCGCCGGCCGCGCCCCGCATCCGCGCCACTTCCATGTGCCGACCGAGCCCCGGAAACGGCCAATCGAGCGTCCGCACGATCCACGGCATACCGTCTTGCTCGCAGGCGAGCGTAGTGCAGCCCCACTGGTAGCAGCCGTTGAGAAACCAGATGCCGGGAAAGCCGAGCTTGTCTGCGATGGCGTGGATCTCGGACGCATAGGGCGAACGCGATTGGAGGAGCCACCGGCGGGTCACCAAGTCCATGGCTGGCAGCATTCGCGCCGCGATGCGCGGCAACCAGTCAACGCATTCATCGCGCAGCGAACGTGCGCGGGCGCGGCCTTCGGCGGCGTACCGGACGGGCCCGTGATCGCGAACATCGACGATGGGGATGCGAGCAAGTCTCGCCGCCGACGGCGGCATCATATGACGTCTCTCGCCCGCGATACGACCATTCGGCTGCCTGTCAATGAGCCCGACATTAGGAAGGACTACCCGCCTTCGCCCGGTGCGGCGGCATGGATGGCGAGCGCATGCACGGAGCCGGCCAGCTCGCCCGACAGCGTGCCGTTGATCATGCGGTGGCGTTCCAGCCGGGTCTTCCCTTTGAACGCCTCCGACACGATATAAACGCGGAAATGCGTCTGCCCGCCCGGCAGGTGCCCGGCATGGCCTTCGTGCTGGTGGGATTCGTCCAGCACCTTGAGGCTTTGCGGCGTGAAAGCCTCGGTCAACTTCTTTGTGATTATATCGGCCGTTTGCATGTCTCCCGACTTAAGGATGGGCGGCAGGCCGGTCAATGGCCGCTTCGCGGCGGAATTAGGGAGGAACTGTTGCTGTCAAGTCTTGAACGCGTCATCGGCAAAGGCGCATAATGTCCGGTCATGAAATTCGACTCGCCCCTTTTTGATCGTATCCGCGTCAAACCGGACAAAGATCGCCGGCGCAAAACCGACGGTCCGGATTGCCAATGGGCCGGCTGCAAGGAGAAGGCCACCCATCGCGCGCCCAAGGGCCGTGGCCGCGAAAAGGACTATTGGCGCTACTGCCTCCAGCACGTGCGCGAATACAATCAGGCTTATAATTTTTTCGGCGGCATGAGCGATGCCTCGGTCATGGCCTATCAGAAGGATGCCCTTACCGGGCATCGCCCGACCTGGAAAATGGGAACCGGCAAGGCCCATGCGCGCCCGGATTTTCGCGGCCTTGGCACCGGCGCCGATCCTTTCGGCCTGTTCAGCGAGGGCGTGCGCGCCGAGCAGAAAGCGCGGGCAGAAACCCGGCCGATCCGCAATGCCGAACGCAAGGCACTCGATACCCTTGGCCTGGAAGTCGGGGCCACCGCGCATCAGGTGAAGATGCGTTTCAAGGAGCTGGTAAAACGCCACCACCCGGACGCCAATGGCGGTGACCGCTCCACCGAGGACCGGCTAATCGAGATCATCCAGTCCTATAACTACCTGAAATCGGCGGGATTCGGCTGACCAGCCGATTGTCGTCCTAAGCAGCCCAGCTCCGCCTTCCGCACAGGCATCGGCCTACCTATCTTATTGAAAACATTGATGGGGCTATTCGTGACCGGCGGGTTTTTCGCCGCCGCCCCGTCTGCTAAGTTGCCGCCATCAGCCGGACCGTAAAGCGTCGGACCGCATTTTCAGGGCTTCGGGCGTTCTGAAGCCACGGAGGATCAATGACTGCCGCAGTTCAAGAAAGAGCGCCCCTGCCGGACATGAAAGTGTCGATCCGGCAGGTGTTCGGCATCGACAGCGACATGGAAGTGCCGGCGTATTCCAAGGCCGACGAGCATGTCCCCGAGTTCGATCCCGATTACCGTTTCGACCGGCCGACCACGCTCGCCATCCTCGCGGGCTTTGCCAAGAACC
>CAZLWN010000039.1:0-26261 GCA_964563195.1 uncultured Undibacter sp.
GCAGCTTCTTCGTCGACGAGACCGCGGAAGCGGTCGAGCGCGAATATTACCCGGCAGACCCGGTCGGCCGCGTGCTGCCGTTCTTCCGCGCAATAATCGAAGGCCTGAAGATCGCCCTGCTGACACTGGTGGTCTATTTCTGCGCGCTGCCGTTCATATTTTTCGCCGGCCTCGGCGTGATTATTCTATTCCTGGCCAGTTCCTATCTGCTGGGACGTGAATATTTCGAGCTCGCCGCCATGCGCTTCCGCCCGCCCTTCGAGGCCAGGGCCATGCGCAAGGCGAATGCGGCTTACGTCTTTCTCGCCGGCATGGTGATCGCGGTGTTCGTGTCGATTCCGGTGGTCAATCTGGCGACGCCGGTCTTCGCCATGGCCTTCATGGTGCACGTGCACAAGCACATGACCGGCAAGCGCGCGGAGTTGATCGAGCCGCCGCGCTAGCCCGCCACCGTCTTGCCCGGCCACTGGCACAGGTTCGCGATGATGCAGACGTCGCATCGTGGCTTGCGCGCCACGCAGGTGTAGCGCCCGTGCAGGATCAGCCAATGGTGGGCGTGGCGCTTGTATTGCGCCGGCACCACCTGTTCCAATTTCGTCTCAACCTCGAAAGGCGTCTTGCCGGTGGCAAGCCCGGTGCGGTTGCCGACGCGGAAGATGTGGGTGTCGACCGCGATGGTCGGCTCGCCGAAGGCGATGTTCAAAACCACATTGGCGGTCTTGCGCCCGACGCCGGGCAGCGCCTCCAGTGCCGCGCGCGAGCGCGGTACTTGCCCGCCATGTTGCTCGACCAGAATGCACGACAGCGCCACCACGTTCTTGGCCTTGGTGCGGTAGAGACCGATGGTCTTTATCAAATCGCGCACGCGATCCTCGCCGAGCGCCACCATCTTGGCGGGCGTATCGGCGGCAGCGAATAAAGCGGGCGTTACCTTGTTGACGCCGGCGTCGGTCGCCTGCGCGGACAGCACCACCGCCACCAGCAGCGTGAACGGGTTGATGTGGGCAAGCTCGCCCTTCGGCTCCGGATTGAAAGCCTGGAAGCGGTGGAACGCTTCCGCGATCTGCGCAGGGGTCCACGGCCGCGGCGCGCCGTGGCCGGTTTTTACTTCGGCTTTGGCGCGCGCACGCGGACCCTTGACCTTCGCCGGCTTGCGCCTGGTTGTCTGCTTCTTACGCTTCACCGTTTTGCGGGTCGATTTTTTCGCCATGATTTCGGATATACTGATGCCCATGACCGCCGACAACGCTAACCAGCTCGAGCCTACGATCTTTTCCGCCGTGATCACGCCGCACCGCTCGCTCGGCAATGTGGGCTTTCTGGTGCTGATGATCGCCTTCGGCGGGGTGAGCTTCGTCACCGGCATCGCCTTCCTGCTGATGGGCGCCTGGCCGGTGTTCGGATTTTTCGGGCTCGACGTGCTGCTGCTGTACTGGGCGTTCAGGCTCAACTACCGCCACGCCGACGCCTACGAGGAGGTGAAGGTGACCCCGTCGCGGCTGACCGTTCGCAAGGTCAGTCATCACGGCCGCGCGCGCGAATGGGTGCTCAATCCGCTCTGGGTCAAGCTCGACAAGGAAAGCCACGAGGAATTCGGCATCGAGCGGCTGTTTTTGTTGTCGCGCGGCAAACAATTGGCGATCGCCAGTTTCCTCGGCCCGGACGAGAAGGCGAGCTTCGCCAAGGCGCTAGGCGCGGCCATCAGCGAGGCCAAGCGCGGTGCGACGCGGACGGTGTTAAGCTAACCAGAAATCGGGTGGTCCGCTTCGCGGGCCCGCCCTAAATTGCGGTCATGACCATGACCCATGACGCCATGACCAAAGCGCAACCGGCCTTGCCAGGCCCTTTCGGCACCCTCAGCCCGCTCACCACCGCGGCAGCCGATTACGACATCGTGCGCCGCGCCATCGCCCATATCCGCGGCAATTGGCGCGCGCAGCCCGATATCGACACCATCGCCCATGCCGCCGGCGTCAACGCCACCGACCTGCATCATCTGTTCCGCCGCTGGTGCGGGCTGACGCCGAAAGCTTTCCTGCAGGCGCTCACCCTCAGCTACGCGCGCAACCTGCTGCGCTCCTCGGCGAGCGTGCTCGACACCGCCTACGATGTCGGCCTGTCGGGTCCGGGACGCCTGCACGACTTGTTTGTCACGCACGAAGCCATGTCGCCGGGCGAATGGAAGGCGGGCGGCGAAGGCCTGACCATCACTTACGGTTTCCATCCCTGCCCGTTCGGCATGGCGCTGGTGATGACGACGCCGCGCGGGCTTGCCGGCCTAGCGCTCGCCGACGCCGGCAAGGAGCGCGCGGCCTTACGCGACATGCGCGCGCGCTGGCCGAAGGCAAAATACGTCGAAGACTTTGCGGCGACCGCGCCCACCGCACGCCGCATTTTCGATGCCGCGCTCTGGCGCGAGGATCAGCCGCTGCGTGTGGTGCTGATCGGAACGGATTTCGAGGTGCGGGTGTGGGAGAAACTGCTCTCGGTGCCGATGGGCAATCTCACCACCTATTCCGATCTTGCCGCGCGCGCCGGCGCGCCCAAGGCCGCGCGCGCGGTCGGCGCCGCCGTCGGCAAGAACCCGATCTGCTTCGTGGTGCCGTGTCACCGCGTCGTCGGCAAGAACGGCGATCTCACTGGCTATCACTGGGGCATCACCCGCAAGCGCGCGATGCTGGGCTGGGAAGCCGGCATGGTGGCGGCTTAGAACCGCTCCGCGATATCAAATTTATCCCGATAATGCCGCGCGTGCGCCTATGAATCCCTTGCGCACGTCAGCATTGCGTCAGCTTTGCGGCGAGTTGACGCTGGCAGAATGATCCTCCAAAACTATCGCGGCTTGGACCGGAAATCGGGAACCGATGAATGCAACAGCGCCGTCCTGTGATGTTGGTGGTGCTGGACGGATGGGGCTGGCGCGAGGAAGTCGCAGACAACGCCATCCGCCAAGCCAAAACACCCACCTTTGACCGGCTCTGGGCCAATTGTCCGCACGCCTTCCTGCACACGTCCGGCAAGGATGTCGGCCTGCCGGAAGGGCAAATGGGCAATTCCGAAGTTGGACATCTCAACATTGGCGCCGGGCGCGTCGTGATGCAGGACTTGCCGCGCATCAATGACGCGATCGCGGCAGGCGAGCTCGCGCGTAAGCCGGCGCTCGTCGACCTGATCAAGAAGCTGAAAGAAAGCGGCGGGCACTGCCATCTGATCGGCCTCGTTTCGCCCGGCGGCGTCCACTCGCATGAGGACCACTGCGTCGCGCTCGCGAAGATTCTGGCCGATGCGGGTGTCCCGGCGGTCGTGCATGCCCTGACCGATGGCCGCGATACGCCGCCGCAATCTGCTGCCGCCGACCTGAAGAATTTCGCCGCCAAGCTGCCACCATCGGTTCCGATCGCGACCGTCGATGGGCGCTATTACGCCATGGATCGTGACAAACGCTGGGATCGCGTGGCAAAAGCCTACAATGCCATCGTTGAAGCCGAGGCGCCGCGCTTTGCGGATGCGCAGGCGGCGATCGCCGATGCTTATGCGAATAAGGTCCATGACGAGTTTATCGTCCCGGCTGTGATCGGCGACTATCGCGGCATTAAGAATGGTGATGGCGTGCTGTGCTTTAATTTCCGCGCCGATCGCGTGCGCGAAATTCTGACCGCGATGCTTGACCCCTCGTTTTCAGGCTTTGCCCGCAAGCGCATTGTCCGCTTTTCGGCCGCCGTCGGCATGGCGCAATATAGCGATGAGCTTGACAAGCTGATGCAGACGATTTTCCCGCCGCAATCCTTCCCCAACATTCTCGGCGAGGTCGCCTCCAAGGCCGGCCGCACGCAATTGCGCATGGCCGAGACCGAGAAATATCCGCACGTCACTTATTTCCTCAACGGCGGACGCGAAGAGCCCTATCCGGGTGAAGACCGCATCATGATTCCGTCACCGAAAGTTGCAACCTACGACCTGCAGCCCGAGATGTCGGCACCGGAGCTCACCGCCAAGGCGGTGGAAGCAATCAATTCGGGAAAATACGATTTGATTGTGCTGAACTACGCCAACCCCGATATGGTCGGCCATACCGGCAGCCTGCCGGCTGCCATCAAAGCGGTGGAGACCGTGGATAAAGGCTTGGGTCAAATCGCAGCGGCGATCGATAAGGCCGGCGGCGCGCTGTTGTTCACCGCCGATCATGGCAATTGTGAAATGATGCGCGATCCGAAAACCGGCGGACCGCAGACCGCACACACCACCAATCCGGTGCCGGTCGTGGTGATGGGCGGTGGCAATGTCACGCTTGTCGATGGCCAATTGGCTGACATCGCGCCGACCTTACTTGAATTAATGGGTCTGCCGCAGCCGCCGGAGATGACGGGGAAGTCGCTCCTACAGGCATAAAAGTTCGCGCGCGTTTCTTGGCGGCGCCTCTCGGCAATTCGTGGCAGGATACCGGCCGGCAAGCGGGGACATTGGCATGGCCGAACAGGCACTGGACGGGTTCGAGGCGCTGTGGCCGACGATCTTCATGCGCCGCACGCTGCCGGGGGCGGACGTCGCCAACCAGGCGCTCGCCGCCTTCATCCTCGAGCTCGACGAGAACAAGGCGGATCTCACCACCGACTATCTCAGCCGCAACCTGCTCACCTCGGATCATCCGGCGGTGGCCTGGCTGCGCGACTGCATCAACCGCACCATCGCCGACTATTTCCGTCAGCTCGGCATGGCCTACCCGATCGACTGGTCGCTGCAGGGCTGGGCCAATGTCAACCGGCTGGGCGACTATCACGACCCGCACAATCACCCGCATTCCTACCTGTCGGGCACCTATTACGTGCAGGTGCCGACCGACCGCGCGCCGCTGAAGACGCGCAAGGACGTGCGCCCCGGCGCCATCACCTTCTACGACCCGCGTGGGCCGGCGGTGAACATGGGCGCCATCCGCGGCGATCCCTACATCGAGGCCGAATATACGGTGATGCCGCAGCCCGGGCAGATCTTATTGTGGCCGGCGTTCATGACCCACTTCGTGCACCCGAACCTGAGCGAGACGCCGCGCATCAGCATCAGCTTCAACGTGGTGCTGAAATGGTCGGACGAGTATTTACCGCGGCAGGATTAGAAGTCCTTCAGCCCCAGCACGTCCATCATCGAATAGAGCCCCGGCTTCTGTGCGCGCGCCCATTGTGCCGCATGCAGCGCGCCGCGCGCGAAGATCATGCGGTCTTCGGCCTTGTGGATCAATTCCAGGCGCTCGGCCGGGCCGGCGAAGATCACGCTGTGCTCGCCCACCACGCTGCCGCCGCGCAAGGTCGCAAAGCCGATATCGCCGGCTTTGCGCGCGCCGGTGTGGCCGTCGCGGGCTTTGACCGCGTGGCTATCGAGATCGATGCCGCGGCCTTCCGCCGCCGCGCGCCCGAGCAGCAGCGCGGTGCCGGACGGCGCATCGACTTTCTGGTTGTGATGCATCTCGAGGATTTCGACGTCGAAGGAATCGTCGAGCGTCTTGGCGACGCGCTTGGTGAGCGCCGCCAAAAGATTGACGCCGAGGCTCATATTGCCGGATTTCACGATCACTGCCGTCTTGGCGGCATCCTTGATCTTGGCTTCGTCGGCGGCGGAGAGGCCGGTGGTGCCGATGATGTGCACCTTGCCGGCCTTGGCCGCCAGCGCGGCAAAGGCGACCGTTGCCGCCGGCACGGTGAAATCCATGATGGCGTCGGCCTTGTCCATGAGCGCGCCGGCATCGGCCGCGAGCTTGACGCCGTTGTCGCCGAGGCCGGCAAGCGCACCGGCGTCCTGGCCGATCAGCGGCGAGCGCGCGTCTTCCAAGGCGCCCATGAGCGCGAAGCCCTTGCCGCCGGCAATCGCCTTCACCAGCGTACGCCCCATGCGCCCGCCGGCCCCCGCCACGATTAACCGCATATCGGCCATCGCTCACGCTCCAAAAAGACGCGCCGGGTATAGACGGCCCGGGCCGGCAAAGAAAGCCGCTCCCTGCGCCTGGTCAGGCGGCGGCACTATCGGGTGGCAATGATCGTATCGTAGACGAGCGCGCGCGCGACCGTGCCGCCCTTTGCCCGCGCCTTACAGAATTCGCCCAATGCATCGAGCGCGGCTGGCAGGCGGCTTTCGGGGATTAGGTTCCAGGCGCTGATCGATTGCAGCTGCGCGGAAAAATCGGCGACAGTGGTGGCCTGCTGCTCGCGAACGGAATGCTCGTCGATGACGCGCATCCCGTGCGCCCGCAAATCGCCCTTGGGATCGTATGTCTTGCGGTGATCGGGTAATTCGCCGGCAACGAACTGCGCCACCAGCCGGCGAAATTCCTCGTAGAGGCTGTCGCCGGCCGACATTTTGGCGATGGCGATGCGGCCGTCGGGCCGCAGTACGCGCATCATCTCCGGCACCGCGCCGGTCGGATCGAACCAATGATAGGCGCAAAAACAGGCCACCGCGTCGAACGTTGCGTCCTTGAACGGAATGGCCTCGGCTTTTCCGATCACATAGCGGGTAATGCCACCGCGGCCGATGGCATAGCGCAGCATGAGCGGATCGACGTCGCAACCGACCACGTCGATTCCGCCGGCGGCAAGCTGTCGGGTGGAAATGCCGGTGCCGCAGCCAAGGTCCAGCACGAACGGATTGTCGCCGGAGAGATGCCGGATGACATAGGCTACGGTCTCGCTCGGAAACTCCCGGCGCGTTGCGTCATAGACGGCGCTGATCCGGTCAAAACGCCCATAGGCACCGCCTTCGCCAAGTTCTTCGCCCGTGGACATCTTAGAGTCCTATCGGCTCAATTTTGAATCAGGGCACTTCCTCATCCGCCTGACGGCTGCGGGCCGTCGTAACCTTCGATCACGACGATCTCACCGACGCCCTTGCCGATGCGCAGGGCCTTTGCTTTTTGGTATTCCGGCGAGTGGTAACAGGCGAGCGCTGCCTCATAGCTCGGAAATTCGATCACCACCAAGCGCGCGCGGAATTTGCCTTCGACTGCTTCGGACTTGCCGCCGCGGATCAGGAAGCGTGCGCCGAATTGTTTCATCGGCACAGCATTGGCCGCGACATAGGCCTTGTAGCCGTCGGGATCGTGCACATCGATGTTGGCAATCCAATAACCTTTCGCCATTGCCTTGCTCCCCTTTTATTATCCCGTGGCCTGCTCGACCTCGGCGACAATCGCATCGGCCGCCTTCCTGGGATCGGCCGCCTCCAATACCGGCCTTCCGACCACCAAATAGTCGGCGCCGCAGCGGATGGCGCGCGCCGGCCCCATGATGCGCTTCTGGTCGCCGGTCGTGCTGCCCATGGGGCGAATGCCGGGCGTCACCAGCGCCATGCCGGGGCCGACGATCTTGCGCAGGTTCGTTGCTTCCTCGGCCGAGCACACCAGCCCGTCGACGCCGGTGTCGCGCGCCTGTGCCGCGCGCGCAGCCGCCAGTTCCGGCACGTTCATCTCGTAGCCGGCGGCGGCGAGATCGGCGTCGTCATAGGAGGTGAGCACGGTCACCGCCAGGATGCGCAACGTCGAGCCGCGTTTTCCTGCAACCGCTGCCTTCATGGTCTGCGGATAGGCGTGCACGGTGAGGAAGGTGGCGCCCAACTGCGCCACGCTCGCCACGCCCTGCTCCACCGTATTGCCGATGTCGTGCAGCTTGAGGTCGAGGAACACTTGCTTGCCGGCGGCGATCAAGCCGGCGGCGAACGGCAGCCCGCCGGCAAAGACAAGTTGATAACCGATCTTGTAGAAAAGAACCGATTCACCGAGACGCGCCACCATCTTTTCGGCGGCGTCGACCGACGGCAAGTCGAGAGCCACGATCAGCCTTTCGCGCGCGTCCAGGGCCAAAGCTATTCTCCTCACATCATCAGCCGCGTCATGTCCAACAGCCGTTGCAGCTCGGCGCGGAACAGGTTGGCGGTGCCGGTGTCGATAATATTGTCCATGTCGTCGAAGGCCTGATCGGCGTTGGGAATCGCCACCTGCTCGGGGATCACAAACGCGCCGCAGCCGAGCTCGAGAATCTGGCGCAGCGCCATCAGCGAGCGCAGACCGCCGGCGCGGCCGGGCGAAGCCGAGGCGATTGCGAACACCCGGCCTTTGAAGGCGGCATAGGTCGGATCGCCGCGCTCGCGCACGCGCGAGACCCAGTCGATGGCGTTCTTAAGCAGCGGCGTGACCGAGGCTGAGTATTCCGGGCTGGTGATGAACACGCCGTGATGCGCCATGATCATCTGCTTGAGTCCAAGCGCATTGGCCGGCTGGCCCATGCGGGCATCGAGATCGGCCTCATAGATCGGCAGGGGATAGTCCGCGAGCGAGATGCGCGTGACGTCGGCGTCAATGAGGGTGAGTTCTTTCGTCGCCAGGGCCGCCAGCTTGACGTTGTGCGAGCCGGTGCGGGTCGAGCCGGGAATGACCAGTATTTTGGGCATAGGCATCGGCGGCTCCGCGCCGATGTCGGGTTTACCCGATATCGGCATTCAAAAAATCGCGCGCGGATCATGCCCTGCCAAAGCAGGGCATCCAAGTAATCCCATGCCTTGATTTTGAAAACCAGCCTAGAGGGAGGCAGCCGCAACGTCGATATTTGCGGGCGCCCGCGCTACGGCTTGCTGTCCGCGATAGACCCAGACCCGCGCCGGCGGCACGTTCATCCAGATCAATTCGGAGGCCTCGGCCTTGATGCCGGCGAGCGCCTTCGGGATCGGCGTCACCATTGCGTAAGTGAACTGCACGAACGGTGCGCCCGGCGCCAGCAGCGCCATCGCGTCGGAGATCAGCCGCAGCCGCGTGCGCACCGGCTTGGTGACCAGCGGCAGGCCCGACACAATCGCGGCGGCCGGCTCCCGCACCGTTGTCTCCAGCAGCCGGCGCAGCCGGTAGGCGTCACCCTGCACGACCGTCGCCGTCGGATAGCGCGTGCGCAGCAGGCGGCAGAAGTCGGGATTGAATTCGACCAGGATCAGCCGCGCCGGATCGACCCCGTGCGCGACCAAAGCTTCGGTCACCGGCCCGGTACCCGGCCCAAGCTCGATCACCGGCCCGTCCGACACCGGATCGACATAGCGAGCCATAGCGCGTGCCAGCGCCTTGCTCGACGGCATCACCGCGCCAGTCGACAAGGGCTTTTCGATCCATGAACGGATGAACTGCATCTCGTCATCGAGACGCAGGGGCCTTTTTTCGACGCGGACGAGTGAATGCGGAGGCATCGATGTGAGGTCACGCGTGCAACTGGCGGGCCATGGCCCGCCGATAATCACCGGTATAGGGCGGCGGGCGGGGGGTCAAGATGGTCACCCGGCATGGCTGCCACGATTCCCCAGCCCATCGAGAAACTCCTTGACTCGGCTGAAGAAACCAGCGGACTCCGGCTGCGTATTGTCGGACGAAAGCTTTTCGAACTCGCTCAATAGCTCGCGCTGACGCTTGGTCAGGTTTTGCGGCGTTTCCACCACGACTTGAACGTACATGTCGCCGGTTTGTTTCGCCCGCAGCACCGGCATGCCCTTGCCCGACAGACGGAAGCGCCGGCCGGTCTGGGTGCCGCTCGGAACCTTGACCCGCGTCCTGCTGCCGTCGATCGCCGGCACCTCGAAATCGCCGCCCACGGCGGCGCAAACCATCGAGATCGGCACGCGACAATGTAGATCGGCGCCGTCGCGCTGGAAGAATTCGTGCGGCTGGATCGACAGAAAAATATAGAGATCTCCCGCCGGCCCACCGCGCAAGCCGGCCTCGCCTTCGCCGGCAAGCCGGATGCGGGTGCCGTCTTCGACCCCGGCCGGGATGTTCACCGACAGCGTGCGCTCTCGCATCACCCGGCCGGCGCCCGAACAGGTCGCACAGGGATCGTCGATCACCTGGCCGCGACCGTGACAGGCCGGACAGGTGCGCTCGAGCGTGAAGAACCCTTGCGCATGGCGGATCTTGCCGGCGCCGCCGCAGGTCGCGCATTGCTTCGGCTTAGTGCCGGCCTTGGCGCCCGAGCCCGAGCAGACTTCGCAGGTCACCGAGGTCGGGATGCGAATTTGCGCGGTCTTGCCGGCGAAGGCCTCGTCGAGGCTGATCTCCATGTTGTAGCGCAGGTCGGAGCCGCGCTCGCGGCCGGACGAGCGCCCGCGCGCCCCGCCCATGCCGAAAATGCCCTCGAAAATGTCAGCGAAGGTCGAGCCGAAATCGGCGCTGAAGCCGTGCGCCCCACCGCCCATGCCACCGTGCTCGAAGGCGGCGTGGCCGAAACGGTCATAGGCGGCGCGCTTGTCGCCGTCCTTCAAGACGTCATAGGCCTCGTTGATTTCCTTGAACTTGTGCTCGCACTCGGTGTCGCCCGGATTGCGGTCGGGGTGATGCTGCATGGCGAGTTTGCGGAACGCCGCCTTGAGTTCGATCTCAGAGCAAGTGCGCGAGACACCCAGGACTTCGTAGTAGTCGCGCTTCGACATTCCGCTTTCCCGCCCCTCAGTTCAGCATGCCGCTGTCCGCAAGCGCGCACCCCCGGGCACGGCCCGGGGGTGACTCAACTGGAAACGGCATGCGCACATACGCGCGCTCCGCGTCAGGCGGATTTCTTGTTGTTCTTGTCGTCGTCGACTTCGGTGAACTCCGCGTCGACCACGTCCTCCTCCTTCTTGGCCTCGCCGGCATCGCCGCCTTCACCGGGCTGCGCGCCTTGCGTTTCCTGCTGCTGTTTGTACATGGCTTCGCCGAGCTTCATGGAAGCCTGCGCCAGCGTGTTGGTCTTGGCCTGAATCGCGTCGGCGTCGTCGCCTTTGAGCGCTTCCTTGAGATCCGCCATGGCGTTCTCGATCGCGCTGCGTTCGGAATCGCCGATCTTGGAGCCATGCTCGGCGAGCGCTTTCTCGGTGGAGTGCACCAACGCCTCGGCATGGTTCTTGGCCTCGACCGCGGCTTTGCGCTTTTTGTCCTCGTCGGCGTGGGCTTCGGCGTCCTTGACCATTTTTTCGATGTCGGCTTCCGACAGCCCGCCCGAAGCCTGGATGCGGATTTGCTGCTCCTTGCCGGTAGCTTTGTCCTTGGCCGACACGTTGACGATGCCGTTGGCGTCGATGTCGAAGGTGACTTCGACCTGCGGCACGCCGCGCGGCGCCGGCGGGATGCCGACCAGGTCGAACTGGCCGAGCATCTTGTTGTCGCCCGCCATCTCGCGTTCGCCCTGGAAGACGCGGATGGTGACCGCGTTCTGATTGTCCTCGGCGGTGGAGAACACCTGGCTCTTCTTAGTCGGGATCGTGGTGTTGCGATCGATAATACGGGTGAACACGCCGCCCAGCGTCTCGATGCCGAGCGAAAGCGGGGTCACGTCGAGCAGCAGCACGTCCTTGACGTCGCCCTGCAGCACGCCGGCCTGGATGGCAGCGCCGATGGCGACCACCTCGTCCGGGTTGACGCCCTTGTGCGGCTCCTTGCCGAAGAACTGCTTCACGACTTCCTGCACCTTCGGCATCCGCGTCATGCCGCCGACCAGGACCACCTCATTGATCTCGCCAGCCGAGATGCCAGCATCCTTCAGCGCCTTGCGGCACGGCTCGACGGTGTTCTGGATGAGATCGTCGACCAGCGCCTCGAACTTGGCGCGGGTGAGCTTCATGGTCAGATGCTTGGGACCGGACGCATCGGCCGTGATGAACGGCAGGTTGATCTCGGTCTGCGTGGTGGACGACAGCTCGATCTTGGCTTTCTCGGCCGACTCTTTCAGCCGCTGCAGCGCCAGCTTGTCCTTGCGCAGGTCGATGCCCTGCTCCTTCTGGAATTCATCGGCCAGATAATTCACCAAGCGCATGTCGAAGTCTTCGCCGCCCAGGAAGGTGTCGCCGTTCGTGGACTTCACCTCGAATACGCCGTCGCCGATCTCGAGGATCGAAATATCGAAGGTGCCGCCGCCGAGGTCGTAGACCGCGATGGTGCCGGTCTTGGCCTTGTCGAGCCCGTAGGCGAGCGCGGCCGCGGTCGGCTCGTTGATGATGCGCATCACCTCGAGGCCGGCGATCTTGCCGGCGTCCTTGGTGGCCTGGCGCTGGGCGTCGTTGAAATAGGCAGGAACGGTGATGACGGCCTGCTCGACCTTCTGTCCGAGATGGGCTTCCGCCGTCTCCTTCATTTTTTGCAGGATGAACGCCGAGATTTGCGAAGGCGAATACTGCTTGCCTTCCTCCTCGACCCAGGCGTCGCCGTTCGATGCCTTGGCGATCTTGTAAGGGACGAGCTTCTTGTCCTTCTCCACCATCGGGTCGTCATAGCGCCGCCCGATCAGGCGCTTGACCGCGAAGATGGTCTTTTCCGGATTGGTGACCGCCTGGCGCTTGGCCGGCTGGCCGATGAGACGCTCGCCGTCGTCGGTGAAGGCGACGATCGAAGGCGTGGTGCGCATGCCTTCGGCGTTCTCGATGACTTTCGGCGTTTTGCCTTCCATGACGGCAACGCACGAATTAGTGGTGCCGAGGTCGATGCCGATGACCTTGCCCATGGTTGTTCCTCTCAAATTGCGGCAGGCCGGCCGGGCCGCTTGGCGCCCGAGTGGGAATGTCCGCGGCTCATCCGCGACCCCCTGATCCAGCCCCCTGGATACGCGATTCACCGCGTTTTCGCGGCTTACCGGCTCATATAGGAGGGCCCCGGGGGGCCGCAAGATGCACCGGCAGGCCTTCTTGATAGGACTTCTTCAAGGAGGGTTAAGGGCCATCAGCCCGGCGCAAAATGAGCACGTCGCCGATCGTCTTATACGCGGGGTAGGACTGTAACAAATGGGCCAGCGCCGGATCCGAACGTGCCCAGCCTCACCAATCGATGTCTTTCACAACCTGCACCAAAATAACGTCCGGCCGATTGCGTTCGATATCCTCCGTCAGCATCACCCGGTCGCTCTTTGCATAGGCCTTAAACCGGGCATTGGTTTGCGGATCGAGGGTCTCGCTGAAGCGCCGCGACTCGGCCCCGAGGGTGAGCCAAAGCGCGCAGGGTCGGCTGACCCAAATTCCCCCGACTTGCCTGACGATCGGATGCCCAATCGACATGTCGGACGACAGCGCCAACATTTTCGGATGCGGGCTTATTTCCCGGATTGCGGCCGCCACGGCTGAACGGTCGACCGCGATATTCATCCAAGAGAATGTCACGACCGCCATCGCCACTGCCGTTAGGCCTGCAACAAGCCGCGACAGTTGACCGGACTGGCCATCGGCAGGATCGCGATCAACAAGGGCGAAGGCAAGCGCGACCAAAGCGAGCGCGAGCATCGGATAGGATTGGTAGGGCCAGTCCTTCTGCTGAACGACATATGAAATGGCAAACCCGACCGATGCCGCAAGCAGCACGCAGAACGGCGGCGCGAACATGGCTTTGCGCTTGGACCGCGCGATCAGTAGGAGGATAGCCGCCCATAACGGCAGTGCGGCGTGCATGATAAAGCTGAAAAATTCCTCCTTCATAGGGATATAGGCTGCGATCACCGGCGGCAGCATGTCGGTAAAAAAGCGCGGGTATATCAACAGGACCAGAAGGACGTAGGCCGCAAACAAGGCGGCGCCGATCCAATTTTCTGCGGCGAATACAACACGCCATGATCGCACGCAGATCGCGCTTGCGACGATCGCGCAAAGCTGCGCCGTGGCGAATTGCGGCTTGATGATCACCACGATGCCGGCACACAGCCCTGCAATGACTACCATCGGCCAGTTCGGCGTACCGCCCTTGGAGCGCACAGCACTCAGCGCCAGCGCCGGCAGGAATGCAATCAAAGCGATATGTTCGCGCTCGGCGAAGTTCTGGGCCGGTATAATCACAAGCGCAATTGCCACCAGCGTCGTCAGTGGCCACACGTGCCTGGGTGCGACAAGTTTCGCGTCGAGCACAATGCGGCTGGCGAGCCAGAGGCTCAGTCCGGCGGCCAGGAAAATCAGAGCATCGAGTGTGACTTCCGGCGGCAAGCCGGACAAACGGGCCAAAAAGACCGGGGCGACGTTGAGCAGCATCGAGACCGGCGGATTGACATCGACGATGTCGACATAGTGTTGTTGCCCGTCGAGCCACTTCTCCGCGATCGTGATGAACCAGCTCACGTCGACATTGGCGACCAGAAATTTGCGCAGAGCGACGGCCACCATGAGATCGCGATCATCGGCAGCCATCGCGGCATCGCTACGAAAACAGCGAGGCGGTCCGGGACAATCGCTGCGTCGCGCGCGGTCATAACCGTTTTCCATAGCGGTGAGTGCCGTCAAAAATAGCGGTGCGGCTTTAACAACCCCTTTCCCAGCGATTTTTCGACTACAATCGAAAAAGTGTTAAGGCCCCTGGCGGCCTCTTTCGCCCAGATAGGTTCGATCATGAACAGTTTGCGCCCGCTTTGCGCGTCGGTCTTTCTCATGCTTGGGCTCGCGGCTTTTACGGCGGGTGCGGCAGCTACGCCGGTGTTTCCGCCCGGCTCGCGCATCGGGCTTGAGCCGCCCGGCGATCTCAAGCTGAGCAAGAAATTTCCCGGCTTCGAGGACAGCGCGCGCAGCGTCGTCATCACCATTCTCGATTTGCCAGGGCCTGCCTATCAAGCGCTCGAGAAATCCGCTTTCACCAACGTGGTAAAAGGGCTGACCGTGGACCGGCGCGAGCTGTTTCCGTTCCGCGGGGGCATCGGCTACTTGATCAGCGGCCACGAAACGGTGAAGGGCACCGAGCTACGCAGCTGGTACATGCTCGCCAATGTCTCCAACCGCGAAATCGGCCACATCGCGGCCCTGGTCGCCATGCGCATGCCGGACAGTGCCACCCGCGTTTACCCCGAAATGGTGGTCCGCGCCGCGCTGGCGACCGTTAGCTTTCGGACGCCGCCATTGGCCGAACTGCTCAGGCTGCTGCCGTTCAAGCTCAGCAAGACGGCGGGCTTCCGCGTGATGAAGATCGCGCCGCAAGGTGTTCTCGTCCTGATCGACGGGCCGAGCGACGATCTCGCCAAGCACCCTTACATGATCGTCCAGATTGGCCGCGGCGCGCCCAGCGTCCCTGATCTCCGCCCCAAGTTCGCGCGCGATTTACTGATACGGTCTCCGCTGCCTGGTCTCGCCGTCACGTCGGGGGAGGCGATGCGGATCAACGGCGGGCAGGGCTACGAGGTCCGCGCCCAGGCCAAGGGTGCCGGCGCCGCACCGCTTGCGCTGGTGCAGTGGCTGCGTTTCGGCGGTGGCGGCGGTTTTCTGCGCGTCATCGGCGTCACCGCCAAGGGCCGCTGGGACGAGATGTTCCCGCGCTTCCGCGCCGTGCGTGACGGCATCGAGGCGCGCTGAGGGAGCCTCCTTAGAATTTAATCGTGCTGCGGATGCCGGCCAGGAAGGCGTGGCCGTAGGTCAACGTCGGATCGTGCGGATTCTGCCCGCCATTCGGATGCACGATGTATTGAATATCAGGCTGAACGATCCACCACGGCGCGATCTGCACCTGATAGCTTGCCTCAAACAACAGCTCATAGTCACGGATCGCGTATGGCGCACCGTTGATCGCCAGCATGTCCTGGTCGAGCGCTACCACTGCTCGGCTGGCCTTGGCGTAAGCTGCGCCGAAGGTGAATACGTCGTCGGCGCGCCCAGGCAACAAGCCTTTGATACCGACGCCACCGTTCACGTAGTACGAGATCAAGTTGCGGTCGGACGGCGACACGCCACCGCGCACGAAAAGATTCAAGCTGCTCGCGGACCCACGCCAGATCATCTGATCGGCGACGCCATAGATGCCCCAATTGCCGGTGTGAAAAAGCGGGTTCGGCATTGACGGATCGGCGAGCGTGACCGGCGCGCCGCCGGCGTCGACGCCGAAATGCTGGTCGGCAAAGTCCGTGGTCACATACCAACCGCCAACCTTGTAGACACCCGGCTGGCCGGTGGCATCGATCGCGTATTGCGCTTCACCCATCCACAGCGATCCGCCATAGAAGCTGAAGGTGGTGCCGTGGGCGTTGCAGCGCTGCGGATCGTCGTTGCAGTTTGCCCCGGCTGGATCGCCGGAGAACACCGCCGCAAGCACGGTGACATTGGGCGTCGGCATGATCTTCGCTCGCACGCCCGGCGTTGCCAGCGGGTAGGCCGGGCCGCCATTGGCCATGTTAACGGCGAACTGGCCGGGCCAGCCGAAGGTGCCATCGATGAGGCCACCAGCGGTCTCGCTGGTGAAGAATTCGTCGTCGCCGGCAAGCTGACCGATGCGCACCGAAAAGCGCTCGCCGAAATTCTGCTCGAACCAGGCAGTGAACAGCCGCGTGGTTGGCAACGCGTCAATATTGCTAGGGCCTGCTGTGGCGCTGCCTACGTATTCACCGACGGCATGCCCGCCGTTGTGAATGTCGAAGACGGTGACGTGGGCGGTGGCGCCGGTCAATCCAATCAATTTCTGCAAATTGGCGTCGAGCGAGAATTCCGCTCGTCCCTCATAGCTCGGGCCCTTCTGCAAGCCTCCCGATAGCACGTCGAAGGCCTCGCCAATGTAGTTGAGCGTGATGTCGACGCCGCGGTCCTTCAAGGCGGTGCGTGCACCGCCCCAATCGCCGGTCAGCGTTTCCTGCGCTCAGATCGATGTCGGCTTGAGGGGCGCCTTAGGCTCCTTGGCTTGCGCCCCGGCGTTGGTAAATACCGCCGCCGCCATCATGATCCAAAACCTGGCAAGAGCGACGGATGGCCGTCCTGAGGAAAAAATCATGCACTGGTCGCCCGCGTTCGTTCGCCGCACGCTCGACGACCGTAATTGCCGGCGCGGCCGCGTCAATAAAAAAGTCTTGATTATCAATAGTTTATAATTAGTCCAAGGAGTAACAGTGCACCGCGCGCACGGCTCACTTGCCGGGATTATCGTTGGCCGCGGCCTGCGGCTTTGCCGCCTTGGCGACCGCCACCAGCGCGGGGCGCAGCACGCGGTCGCCGATCATGTAGCCGGCCTGGATCACCTGCGCGACGTGGCCGGGCGGCGCTTCCGCGCTCTCCAGCTCGAACATAGCCTGATGCACGTTGGGATCGAACTTCTCCCCGGCCGGCGAGAATTTCTTCACGCCGTGCTTTTCCAGCGCCTTGAGCAATTCACGCTCGGTGAGCTCGACGCCTTCGATCAGCGCCTTCACCTTGGCGTCGGCATGTTCGCGCAGCTCGGGGCCGATCGCCTCCAGCGCACGGTGCATGTTGTCGGCCACCGCCAGCACCTCGCGGGCAAAGCCGGCGTGGCCGTAGAGCCGCGCGTCGGCGACCTCGCGCTCGGTGCGTTTGCGCAGGTTTTCCATCTCGGCGAGCGTGCGCAGCAGCTTATCCTTGAATTCGGCAGCTTCGCGCTGGGCCTCGGCCAGCGGATCGGCCTCGGCGACGGCCTGGGCCGGCGGGTCCTGCGCGGACGCGCCGTTTCCCTGGCCGTTCTCGGTCTCGGCCACTGCATTCTCGCCCTGGCGAGCGGTCGGGTCCGTCATGGTGCTCAACCCATCGATAAAGATCGGATGCCCGGCATATCAGGGCTCGGAACCCAAAAATCAAGCATTTATCCGGAGAGCAATTTGCTCACCACCCGGGCGGTATAATCGACCATGGGGATGACGCGGGCGTAGTTGAGCCGGGTCGGCCCGATCACCCCGATCACCCCCACGATGCTGCCCTTGTTGTCGCGATAGGGCGCGATGATGGTGGAGGAACCCGACAGCGAGAACAACTTGTTCTCCGAGCCGATAAAGATACGCACCCCCTCGGCGCGTTCAGCGCGGCCGAGCAGATCGATCACCCCGCGCTTGGTCTCCAGCGCGTCGAACAGCGAGCGCACCCGCTCCAGGTCTTCGACCGCATGTAGGTCCTCCAGCAGATGGGCGTGACCGCGCACGATCAGCTGACGGTCCTCGCTGTCGCCGCCCGACCAGCTGGCGAGGCCAGCGGCGATGATTTTTTGGGTGAGCTGATCGAGCGCGGCCTGGCCTTCCTTGACCGCGGTCTCAATCTCGTTGCGCAGTTCGGCCAGCGTCTTGCCGCGGATACGGGCGTTGAGAAAATTGCCGGCCTCGGTGAGCGCGGAGGTCGGCAGCCCGGGCGGCACGATGAGCACCCGGTTCTCGACCTGGCCGTCCTCGGCCACCAGCACCGCCAGCGCGCGCTCCGGCTCCAATCGCACGAACTCGATATGTTTGAGCCGCACATTGCTCTTGGCGGTGAGCACGATCCCGGCCGAACGCGTGAGCCCCGAGAGCAACTGCGAGGCCTCGGTGAGGATCGCTTCCAGCGATTTGCCGGCGCCTGAGCCCGCCACCTGCGCCTCGATGGCGCGGCGGTCGTTTTCGGTGACGTCGCCGACCTCCATCAGCGCATCGACAAAGAAGCGCAAGCCCAACTCCGTCGGCAGCCGCCCGGCGGAGGTGTGGGGGGCATAGATCAGGCCGAGCTGTTCCAGGTCCGACATCACGTTGCGCACGGAAGCCGGCGACAGCGGGATCGGCAGGATGCGCGACAGGTTGCGCGAGCCGACTGGCTCGCCGGTGGCGAGATAGCTCTCGACGATCGAGCGGAAAATCTCCCGCGAGCGCTCGTTGAGCGCTGTCAGGCTGACTTGCGTCGCGCCGATCGGGACGTCGTGGGAGGCCACGGTCTAACTCCTTAATGCCAGCCCACAATTGACCATTAAGCCTACCTTGTTCAAGGCGGACATCTGGTTATGGTGTGCGGCAACGAAAAAGCCGGTGTTCATGCCGGTCTCAGGGAGGATCATGCCCGATGCGGCCGAGCCGCCGACAAGTCGACGAGTTGCGCGCCGTTTCGCTTGAGCGTGGCGTGGTCAAATACGCGGAAGGGTCGTGCTTTGTGAAATTCGGCGATACCCATGTGCTGGTGACCGCCAGCCTGGAAGAGCGGCTGCCGCCCTGGCTCAAGGGCCAGAGGCGCGGCTGGGTCACCGCCGAATACGGGATGCTACCGCGCGCCACCAGTGAGCGCACCCGCCGCGAGGCATCAGCCGGCAAGCAGGGCGGCCGCACCGTCGAGATCCAGCGGTTGATCGGGCGTTCGTTGCGTTCGGTCATCGATTTGCCGGCACTGGGCGAGCGCCAGATCACCATCGACTGCGACGTGATCCAGGCCGACGGCGGCACCCGCACCGCCGCCATCACCGGCGCCTGGGTGGCGCTCTCCGATTGCCTCGCTTGGATGAAGGCGCGCGAAATGCTCAAGGCGCCAGTGCTGCGCGACCACATCGCCGCCATCTCCTGCGGCGTCTGCAACGGCACCGCCGTTCTCGATCTCGACTACGCCGAGGACTCGGAAGCCGACACCGACGCCAATTTCGTCATGACCGGCTCCGGCAACATTGTCGAGGTGCAGGCCACCGCCGAAAAGATCCCGTTCAGTGAGGATCAATTCCTGGCACTGCTGGCGCTGGCGCGCAAAGGCATTGACAAGCTAGTGGACTTGCAGAAATTGGCGGTGACGTGAGCAGACAGCTCACCGGCCCGGTGGTGATCGCCACCCACAATCCGGGCAAGCTCGAGGAAATGCGCGAGCTGCTGGCGCCCTTCGGCGTCGACGCGCAATCGGCCGGCGAGCTTGGGCTCAGCGAGCCGAAGGAAACCGGCAGAACCTTCGCCGAGAACGCAGCGCTCAAGGCGCTGGCCGCGGCCAAGGCCAGCGGGCGTCCTGCCTTTGCCGACGATTCCGGTCTGGTGATCGATGCGCTCGGTGGCGAGCCGGGCATTCACTCGGCGCGCTGGGCCGGGCCTGACAAGGATTTCCGTTTTGCCATAAACAAGATCCAGACACAGCTGATCGCGCGCGGTGCACGGACGCCACAGCAACGCCGCGCGCATTTCGTTGCCGCGCTGTGTCTGGCCTGGCCCGACGGCCATGTGGAGGAATTTGAGGCCAGAGTCGATGGCGTCGTCGCCTGGCCTCCGCGCGGCGACAAAGGCTTCGGCTACGATCCGCTGTTCCGACCTGACGGCTTCGAGCGAACTTTCGGCGAGATGAGCACGGAGGAAAAGCACGGCCTGCCGCCGCAAGGACAAGGCCTTTCCCATCGCGCTCGCGCCTTTATCAAGCTGGCGCAGGCTTGTTTACGTGGCGGCAATTGAGCGCATTTCTTTCTTCGGCTGCCTTGCGCCGATCAAGATCGTTAAAATTTTAAATACTTGTCGGCAGCGACGTCGCATCAGCGCTGGCCGCTCCGCCCGACGCGGCCTATGATGGTTAACATGACATCAACCTTGCCGTTTGGCGTCTACGTGCACTGGCCGTTCTGCCTGTCGAAGTGCCCCTATTGCGACTTCAACAGCCATGTCCGCCACGGCGCCATCGACGAGGCGCGCTTCGTGCGCGCCTTCGAGCGCGAGCTTGCGGCGACTGCCGAACGCATCGGCGCCCGCACCGTCTCGAGCATCTTCTTCGGCGGCGGCACCCCGTCGCTGATGCAGCCGGAATCGGTGCAGGCGATCCTCGATGCCATCGCCAAACACTGGACCGTCGCGCCCGACGTCGAAGTGACCCTGGAAGCCAACCCGACCAGCGTGGAAGCCACCCGCTTCCGCGGCTATCACTCAGCCGGCATCAATCGGGTCTCGCTCGGCGTGCAGGCGCTCGACGACGCGGCACTGAAAGAGCTTGGCCGCCTGCACAGCGTGCAGGAAGCGCTCGACGCAGTCGCGGTCGCGCGCGAGATCTTCCAGCGCTATTCCTTCGATCTCATCTATGCCCGCCCACGGCAGACGCTTGACGCCTGGGCCGCCGAGCTCAAGCGCGCGATTTCCGAAGCCGCCGAACATCTCTCGCTCTATCAACTGACCATCGAGCACGACACGCCGTTCGCTGCCTTGCATGCGGCCGGCAAGCTGAAAGTGCCCGATGACGATCTGGCGCGCCATCTCTACGATCTCACCCAGGCAATCGGCGCCGACGCCGATCTTCCGGCTTACGAGATTTCCAATCACGCGCGACCGGGCGCGGAATGCCGGCACAACATGATCTATTGGCGCGGGCACGAATATGCCGGCATCGGTCCGGGCGCCCATGGCCGGCTCAATCTCGACGGCCGCCGCGTCGCTACCGAAACCGAGAAGCGCCCGGAAAGTTGGCTGATGCGCGTGGAAGCCACCGGCTCAGGCCTCACCGTCGACGAAAAACTCACGCCGGGCGAGACCGCCGACGAATATCTGCTGATGGGTCTGCGGCTCGCCGAGGGCATCGACCCGCAGCGCTTCAGCGCGCTCGCCGGCCGCGCCATCGATCCCGACCGCGTGTCATTCCTGCGCGAGCAGGGCACGGTGGAAATGACTGCCGACGGCCGCCTGCGCGTGACTCAGTCGGGATTTCCGCTGCTCGACGCCGTGGTCGCCGATCTGGCGGCCTAACTTACGCCCCCGACCCAAACGAGCGCGGTGCCGGGCTCACCACTTGGCCGCCGGTCGCCCCGACGCGCAGTACCGCCAGGCCGCGTTCGTTGGTGCCGTCGGAGCGGAAGCGGAAAATGCCGTCGATGCCGGCGAAGCCTGATGAATTGGTCAGCACCGCTTCCGAAAAGCGCTGCGCCCCTTGCGTTTTCACCAGCGCCGCCACCAGCGCTACCGCGTCATAGGCAAGCGTCGCGGTGCGCACCGGGTCCTGGCCAAAGCGGGAACGATAGCGAGCCGAGAAATTGCGGAAGCCGCCCGATTCCGGCGCGGCATAGAGGCCACTCTGCAGCAGCTTGTCCGAGAAGATGCGCGGGTCGTCCCACAGGCCGGTGCCGAGCAATTGTAGCCGCCGCAGGTTGACGCGATCAGCAGCCAGCGCCTGCACCACCTGCGGCACGGCGTCGGCGCCGTCGGGAATGAATAGCGAATCGACCTGGGTCGCCGCTTGCGCCACGCGGTGCACCGGCTCGGCGAGCTTGCCCGGATCGAGCGGATATTTCTCCAGCACCACCACGCGGCCGCCGCGGCGCGGCACCTCTTGCTGGAACGCCGCCTGCACCACCGCGCCATAGGCGTTGTCCGGTATCAAGGCGGCAAACGAGCGCTTGCGCCGCGAGATGGCGTAATCGACGATACGCCTGACGTCGGTTTCCGGCAGGAAGCTCAACAGATAAACGCCGCGTGCCGCGACACTGGCATCGGTGGAGAAGGCGATTACCGGAATGCCGCGCGGTCGCACCACCTGCGCCACCGCGCGCACCGACTGCGCGAACAGCGGGCCGATGATGATTTCGGCGCCCTCGCTGATCGCCTGCTCGGCGCCTTGTTGCGCGCCTTGCGGCGTGCCGGCGTCGTCCTTCACCAGCAGCTGGATATTCGGATTCTTGAACTCGGCGAGCGCCATCTCGGCCGCGTTCTTCATCGATGTCGCCGCCACGCCGGCATTGCCTTGAGCCGACAGCGGCAGAATCAGGCCAACCCGGATCTGACCGCTGCCAATCGCGGCGCCTGGCTGGGTCTCGGGTTGCGGCGTGAACGGGCTTTGGAAATCGCCGCCGAATTGGCCGAGTTTGTCGCCGCTGCAGGCCGACAGCGCGGCCGCCGCGGCCGCGCCCAGGGCCGCGGTCACGCTGCGCCGGCTGAGCAATGGCACTTTCTTTTGGTCCGGCGGCGTTCCCGACATGGCCTCCCTACGCGACGGATTTGCGTGTCAGTCCGATGACAAGCCGCGATTTTATCCCACAAAAGTTAAGGTAATGAAAGAGCAAGGGAATTTGTCGCGAAATGACGCCGCCATGGCGGCCCATTAGAGTGCGCAGCATGGCCAAGCGCAGCAAAACCGCGGCCGGCGGCGATCGCCGCCACCTTTCGCGTGACCGTGCAACGGTTGAGGCCCGCAAGCCTTCGGCCGGGCTCTATTTGGTCGCCACCCCGATCGGCAATTTGAGCGACATCACCTTGCGCGCGCTCAACGTGCTGGCCGGTGCCGACGTTATCGCCTGCGAGGACAGCCGCGTTACCCGCAAGCTCGCCAAGCGCTACGGCATCGCGTCGCCGCTGACGCCCTATCACGAGCACAATGCCGCGCTGGCGCGGCCGAAGCTGTTGGCGCGCCTCGCCGCGGGCCAGGTCGTTGCGCTGGTGTCCGACGCCGGCACGCCGCTGATTTCCGATCCCGGCTACAAGCTGGTGCGTGCGGCGCAAGATGCCGGCCATGTGGTGACGGCGATCCCCGGCGCGTCGTCGGTATTGACGGCTCTGAACGTCGCAGGATTACCGACCGACCGCTTCTTCTTCGAAGGCTTCCTGCCGCCCAAGCAGGCGGCGCGGCAAAAGCGCATCGCGGCGCTTAAGCCCATTCCGGCGACGCTGGTGCTGTTCGAAAGTGGGCCGCGTTTGCCCGCCGCGCTTGCCGACTTGGCCGATGGGCTGGGCCCGCGCGCGGCCGCGATCTGCCGCGAGCTAACTAAGTTGCACGAAGAAGTTCGCCACGGCGATTTGACGCAATTGGCTCAGGCCTACGCAGGCGGCGCCGAGACACGCGGCGAGATCGTCATCGTGGTGGCGCCGCCCGCCGACGATGTAGTCGCGACCATCGACGTCGATGACTTGCTGCGCAGCGCTTTGAGACGCGTCTCGCTCAAGGACGCCGTCGGCGAGGTCGCGCTCGCGACCGGCCAGCCCCGCCGTGCGATCTATCAGCGTGCGCTCGAACTGACGAAAGTAGGCGGCGATGACACGGCGTAAAGACGGCAGGCGCGGCACACCCAAGCCGGTGCCACTCGCCAAGCCGGCGCCGCGGCCGGAGCGGCAATTGGCGTTCCGCGTCGGCATTTCGGCGGAAAGCCGGGCTGCCGCGTTCCTGATCGCCAAGGGCTTCCGCATTCTGGCGCGGCGCTGGAAATCCCCGGTCGGCGAGATCGACATTGTCGCCCGAAGGCGCCACGTGCTGATCTTCGTCGAGGTGAAGGCGCGCAATAATCTCGATGAGGCAGCGGAATCGCTGCAAGTGCGCCAGCAGCGCCGCATTGCCGCGGCGGCGGAAGTTTGGCTCGCCGCTCATCCCGACGATACCATCCGCGATTTCCGCTTCGATGCGATATTGGTTGCGCCCGGCAAGATGCCGCTCCGCATTCCAGCGGCGTTCGAAACCTAGTGGATTAAGCGCTCAGCCGCTCGAAGAACTGGTCGACTTGGGCGCGGATACGGCCGGCCACGTGGCCCAGATCGTCGGCCACCGCCTTCACCGCGCCGGCGCTGGCGCGGGTGTCTTCGGTGGCGCCGCCCACCAGATTGACCTCGTCGGCGGTCTCCACCGTGCGCTTGGCCGCGGTCTCGACGCTGCGGGCGATCTCGCCTGTGGCGGCGCCCTGCTCGGTTACCGCCGCTGCGATCGCGCCGCTGATGTCGCCGATCTCGCGGATGATCGCCTCGATCGAGCCGATGGCATCGATCGAGCGCGTGGTGGCGCGCTGCATGCCGGCGATCTGTGCGCTGATTTCCTCGGTGGCACGGCTGGTTTGACCGGCCAGCGCTTTGACCTCGCCGGCGACCACCGCGAAGCCGCGGCCGGCTTCGCCCGCGCGCGCGGCTTCGATGGTTGCGTTGAGCGCCAAGAGATTGGTCTGCTCGGCGATGTCGGTGATCAGCCGGACCACGTCGCCGATGCGCGCGGCCGCCTCGTCCAGTTCCTTGACCGCGATGTTGGTGCGCCCGGCCTCGTTCACCGCCTTGGTCGCGATGGCGTTGGATTGCGCCACCTGGTGATCGATCTCGTTGACGGAAGCCGACAGCTCTTCGGCAGCCGAAGCGATGTCGCGCACGTTGCCGGAGGCCTCGGCGGAGGCCGCCGCCGCGCGCGCGGTCTTGGCCGAGGCATCGTCGGCGACGCCGGCGAGCTGGCTCGAAGCCGCCAGCATCTGATCGGAAATGCGGCCGAGCTCGGCGAGCGTCGCCTCGACATCGGCGGAAAAGCGCGCGATCTCGCCCGACATCTTTTCCTGGCGCTGCGTGCGCATCTCGGCGTCGCCGACCACGGCGCGGTTGAGCTCCGTGTTATGGCGCATGGCGCCCTGGAAAACGGCAATCGAGCGCGCCAGCGCGCCGATCTCATCGCTGCGCTCGCTGAACGGCACCGCCATTTGGGTGTCGCCGGCGGCGACCGCCTCGGTCACGCGCGTGATCTCGGTGATCGGACTGGCCACCCCGCGCATGATGATCAGAGCGCCGGCGGTCACCAGCAGCACTGCAAGGCCGGCGAGCAGGCTGAGCAGCAGTACGGTCCGGTCGATTCCTTCGTCGATCTGCGCATAGATCTGCTGAGCGCTGTCCGTGTAATGCTGGCTCAATTCTTCCAATTTCTTGCTGAGCGCATCGCGCTTTTGCCCGATCTTTTTGTTTTCGGACCAAACGCGCGCGGCCTCAGGCCCCTGCTCGCCGGCGACGCGGGCCAGCTCGGGCACGAAATCGCGGAAGTCCGAAATCAGGACCGACAGTCGGCTGAACTCGGCGGCGTCGCTGTTGGTGATGCTGAGCTGCCAGTTCGACATGGTCGAGCCGATGCGGTTGTCGGCCTTGATCATCGCTTTGGCGTACGCTTCGGCACCTTGCCGGTCGCTCGCCATGGTGACGGCATGCGCCTCCACCGTTTCGGCATAGAGCAGGCCGTTGATGCGTTCGACGTGCCAACTGCCGGCATTGGCGGATTGGAATGCGTCGGTGAGCGCGGCATGGCGGCGCGCGCCTTGGACGGCGACCACCGACAGCACCACGGTCGTGGTGGCCATCAGCGCGAAGATCGCATAGAGCTTGGCGGCAATCGAAAGCTTCGGCAGCGTCAAAGACGGCCCCACCCGGTGAGCATAGGTTTCTGATCGGCTACAATGGCGGTAATGTGTTAACCTTTTGTTTTCCTTAACTTTCCGGCCGGACTCGGCGCGAGAGGCCGACATGAGCCTGACATGAGCCTGAAAATCGCGGTGCAGATGGATCCGATCGAGCGGATCAACATCAAGGGCGATTCAACCTTTGCCCTGCTGCTGGAAGCTCAAGGACGCGGCCATGCCTTGTCCTATTACACCCCCGACCGGCTGGCCCAGCTCGATAACCGCGTGTTCGCCACGGTCGAAACCCTGAGCGTGCGTGACGTCGCCGGCGATTTCTTCACGCTCACGGATCCGCGCCGCGTGGAGCTCACCGCCTTCGACGTGGTGCTGCTGCGCCAGGACCCGCCCTTCGATCTTGCCTATGTGACCACCACCCACCTGCTCGAGCGCATCCACCCGCGCACACTGGTGATCAACGACCCGGCGCAGGTGCGCAACGCGCCGGAAAAGATCTTCGTCACCGAATTTCCCGAATTGATGCCGC
>CAZLWN010000040.1:0-26174 GCA_964563195.1 uncultured Undibacter sp.
TCTACAACAATGACGGCTCGGAAGCCGGCGCCTGCGGCAACGGCATGCGCTGCGTTGCCGATATCGTTTCCAGGCAGAGCGGCAAGAACGCGCTCACCTTCGAAACGACATCGGGCCTTCTCAACTGTTGGAAAGGCGAGGGCGGCCTGATCACGGTGGACATGGGCATGCCGCGCTTCAAGTGGAATGAGATTCCACTGGCGGAGGAATTTCGCGACACGCGGCAGATCGAATTGCAGATCGGACCGATCGACAAACCGGCGCTGCATTCGCCCTCAGTGGTGAATATGGGCAATCCGCACGCGATCTTCTGGGTGGATGACCTCAACACCCACGATTTCGCGCGGCTGGGGCCGTTGCTGGAGAACCACCCGATCTTTCCCGAACGCGCCAATATCACGCTCGCGCATATCGTTTCGCGCGATCACATCGTTATTCGCACTTGGGAGCGCGGCGCCGGCTTGACCAAGGGCTGCGGTTCGGCCGCATGTGCGACCGTTGTTGCCGCAGCGCGTTTCAAGCGCGCTAACCGCAAGGTGATAGTGACGCTGCCGGGCGGCGACTTGATGATCGAATGGCGCGAGAGCGACGACCACGTGCTTATGACCGGGCCGGTGGAATTCGAGTCCGAGGGTCGCTTCGATCCGGCACTATTCAAGGCGGCGGTGCCATGATGGTGCAACAATGAGTGTCGAAATCGTCACCTTTGGCTGCCGGCTCAACGCCTACGAGTCGGAAGTGATCCGCAAACAGGCTGGTGCCGCCGGGCTCGGCGATGCGGTCGTGATGAACACATGCGCGGTGACAGCGGAAGCGGTCCGCCAGGCGCGCCAGAGCATCCGCCGCATCCGGCGCGAGCGCCCCGAGGCGCGCATCGTGGTGACCGGCTGCGCGGCGCAAACCGAGCCGGAACTATTCGCGTCGATGGCGGAAGTCGACCGCGTCATCGGTAACGAGGAAAAGCTCGACGCACGGCTGTGGCAGACGAACGAAAAACTTTCCGTCGGCGACATCATGGCGGTGAAAGAAATGCGGCCGCACGCCATCGACAGCATCGATGGCCGCGCGCGCGCTTTCGTGCAGGTGCAGAACGGCTGCGACCACCGTTGCACCTTCTGCATTATTCCCTATGGCCGCGGCAATTCGCGCTCACTGCCGGTGGCCGAGGTGGTGGCGCAGGTGCGCCGCCTTGTTGAAAACGGCTATCGCGAAGTGGTGCTGACCGGTGTCGATATCACCAGTTATCGCGATGCTGACGCCCGGCTGGGCGCACTGGTGAAACGCATCCTGCGCGACGTGCCGGAGCTGGCGCGCCTGCGGCTTTCCTCCATCGACTCGGTTGAAGCGGACAACGCCTTGCTCGACGCGCTCGCCAATGAGGCGCGCCTGATGCCGCATCTGCATCTGTCGTTGCAGGCCGGCGACGATCTCATCCTCAAGCGCATGAAGCGCCGCCATTCACGTGCCAATGCGATTGCATTCTGCGACCAGGTGCGCCGCCTGCGACCCGACGTGGCGTTCGGCGCCGACATTATAGCTGGCTTCCCGACCGAGACCGAAGTCATGTTCACCCGTTCCCTCGATCTAGTGGACGCATGCGGGCTGACGCAATTACACGTTTTTCCATTCTCGCCGCGGCCCGGCACCCCGGCAGCGCGCATGCCGCCGGTCGATCGCGGCGTGATCAAGGAGCGCGCCCGCCGTCTGCGCGAGAAGGGCGAAACGGCGTTACGGGACTTTCTCGCGCGCGAAGTCGGCGCACGCCGGCGCGTGTTGGCGGAAAGCCGCGCGCTCGGCCGTACCGAGCAGTTCACGCCGGTGCGGTTCAACTCAGCCGTAGAGTCGGGCGCGCTCGTCGATCTAACCATGATGGGGCATGACGGCAGACAGTTACTGGCCGCATAGGCGAGGGAGGTAGCCATGAGCGATCATCTGGTGACGACGATGGAGCAGCTCGATGCGCTCTACGGCGAGCGGATGCCGACCTCGATCATCAAGGAGATCGACCATATCAGCGACGGCTACCGCAAGCTGATCGAAGCCTCACCGTTCGTTGCGATCGCTACCAGCGGTCCGGAAGGGCTCGATTGCTCGCCCAAGGGCGACCCCGTCGGCTTCGTGCGCATTCTCGACGACAAGACACTGGCTATCCCGGACCGGCCCGGCAACAACCGCATCGACGGCTTCCGCAACATTGTGCGCGACCCGCGCATCGCACTGCTGTTCCTGATCCCCGGCGTCGGCGAAACGCTGCGGGTCAACGGCCGCGCCGCTATCTCGGTCGACCCCAAGCTTATGCAAGACTTCGCGGTCAACGGCAAGCTGCCGCGCAGCGTGCTAATCGTGCACATCGAGACCGTCTTCTTCCATTGCGCGAAGGCGATCATGCGCTCCAAGCTGTGGGATGAAGGCACGAAGGTCGAGCGCAAGAGCCTGCCGTCAACCGGCACAATCATTGCCGAATTGACTGAGGGCAAACTGGGCGGCGAGCAACATGATCGCGTCATGCGTGAGCGGCACAAGGCGATGCTTTACTGATCTATCCAGCCGCACGCCGTCAGCAATTCGCGCATGTGCTCCGGCACCGGTGCTGCGACCATGACCGGCGGCTTGTTCTTGGAAATCGGCACCGTGACCTCGCGCGCATGCAGATGCAGCGCGGGCCCGCCTTGGCGCGGGGCGTTGCCGTAGATGGTGTCGCCGACGATCGGCCACCCCATCTCGGCGCAATGCACGCGCAGTTGATGCGTGCGCCCGGTCAGCGGCTCGAGCGCCAGCCATGTCGTCCCCGGCCCATGCCCCATCACCTTCCAGGTCGTGGCCGAAGGCAATCCATGCGGGTCGGGTTTCCTCCACCAGCCGCGCGTTTCGTCGCGCTTGGAAAGCGCAATGTCGATGCGGCCCTCATCGGCGCCGGGTGAGCGCTCGACCACGGCCCAATAGGTCTTGCCCACCTTGCCCTGCTTGAACAGCTTGCTGAGCAGCGCCAGCGCCTTGCGGTGGCGGCCGAGCACCAGACAGCCGGAGGTGTCGCGGTCGAGCCGGTGCGCCAGCGCTGGCGCCCGCGGCAGCCCGAAGCGCAACGCGTCGAAATGCGCATCGAGTGCGTCTCCGCCCTTGGGCCCGCGATGCACGGCGAAGCCTGCCGGCTTGTCGATCACCAGCATCAGCCCGTCGCGGTAGAGCAGGCGGGCGAGCATCTCTTCCGCAGTCATGGCGGCTTACCTAGATTGGCCGAAACGGCTATCACGGGCGCGGCATGAACGACAGCACGCAAACCGACGGCTGGTGGAAACGCCTGAGCGGCGGGCTCGAACGCACCTCGTCCTCGCTCGGTTCCTCCATCACCGCGCTGGTCAGCAACCGCCGGCTCGATCCCGAGACGCTCGACGCGCTGGAGGACGAGCTGGTACGCGCCGATTTCGGCCAGGATCTCGCCGCCCGTATCGTCATCGAGTTCGGCGAAGGCCGCTATCCGCCAAATCTCACGCCCGACGAAGTGAAGGGCGTGCTGGCCACCGAAATCGAAAAGGTTCTGACGCCGGTCGCCAGGCCGCTGGAGGTCACCGCGCGCCCCTTCGTCATTCTGGTGGCGGGTGTTAACGGTTCCGGCAAGACCACCACCATCGGCAAGCTGGCGGCGCGCTTCCGCGCCGAAGGCAAGACGGTCATGCTCGTTGCCGGCGACACCTTCCGCGCCGCCGCCATCGATCAACTCAAGATCTGGGGCGAACGCACCGGCACCAGCGTCATGGCGCGCGAGCCGGGCAGCGACGCGGCGGGCCTCGCCTTCGAAGCCGTCACCGCCGCAAAGACACAGGGCGTGGACGTGGTATTGGTCGACACCGCCGGCCGCCTGCAAAACCGCGCCGAGCTGATGGGCGAGTTGGAGAAAATGGTGCGCGTGCTGCGCAAGGTCGAGCCGGCGGCGCCGCACGCGGTGCTGTTGGTGCTCGACGCCACCGTTGGGCAGAATGCGCTCAGCCAGGTCGAGATTTTCGGCAAGATCGCCGACGTGACAGGGCTGGTGATGACCAAACTCGACGGCACCGCACGCGGCGGCATCCTCGTGGCGATTGCCGCGAAATTCGGCTTGCCGGTGCATTTCATCGGCGTTGGCGAGGGCGTCGACGATCTGGCGCCCTTCACCGCACGCGATTTTTCCCGCGCTGTCGTTGGGCTGAAATAAACATGCCTGAAAAACAACAACTCAATCCCATCCTCAAGCTGGTGCTCGATATCGGCCCGTTGGTGCTGTTCTTCGCCGCCAATGCCCGCTTCGGCATCTTCATCGCTACTGCCGTCTTCATGGTGGCGGTGCTGATCGCGATTGCGGTGTCCTATGCAATGACCAGGCACATCGCCATCATGCCGCTGGTCACCGCCGTGATCGTGATCGTGTTCGGCGGCCTCACGTTGGTCCTGCACAACGAAACCTTCATCAAGCTCAAGCCGACCATCATATACCTGCTGTTCGGCGGCACCCTGGTGGGAGGACTTGCCTTCGGTAAGTCTTTCCTCGGCGTGCTGTTCGATTCGGTATTCGATTTGACCGATGAAGGCTGGCGCAAGCTGACCTGGCGCTGGGCCTTCTTCTTCTTCGCGCTCGCGGTGCTCAACGAAATCGTGTGGCGCAACTTCTCCACCGATTTATGGGTGAGCTTCAAATTGTTCGGCGTGGTGCCACTCACCTTCCTGTTCGGCGCGCTGCAATACCCGCTGATTACAAAATATCACGCGGACAAATAGCCCTAGCGCGCCAGCGCCTTCTTGATCTCCGGCTCGAGCGTCTTGTCGAGATTATCGGCGGTGATCGGGCCCACCAGCTTGTAGGCGATGCGGCCGTCGCGGCCGACCAGATAGGTCTCCGGCACGCCGTAGACGCCCCAGTCGATCGAGGTGCGGCCGTTCTCGTCGCGGCCGGTGGCGGCGAACGGATTGCCGTAGCGGTTGAGGAAGCGGCGCGCGTTCGTCTCAGTGTCCTTATAATTGATGCTGACAAGTTGGATGCGCTTGTCTTTGCCTAAGCTCGCCAGGAACGGCACCTCGTCATGGCAGGGCACGCACCAAGACGCCCACACGTTCACCAGCGTAACCTCGCCCTTGAAAATTTCGTTATTTAGGCCAGGCACCGGTTTGCCGTTATGTTCAACGCCGGCAAGCGGCGGCAGCACGGTATGCGGCACCGGCCGTCCGATCAGCGCCGACGGCAACCGCGAGGGATCGCCCTCGAGCAGGCCGACGTAAAACAGCGCAGCCAGCCCGAGAAACACGACCAGGGGCAGCAACAGAAATACGCTGCGGCGGCTCACGTACGACATTTCGCTCGGCGTCGCGCTCATTTGCCGCTCCGTCGTGAGCGCCGGGTCACGCCGCGCTCCTCGAGATCGCCGAGGATGCGCCGCTGCGCCGAGTAATCGAGCACGACCCAGGCGATCAGCGAGGCCACCACGAACACGGTCACCGCGTAAGCTGCGACAATAAAATCAGCGTGCGCCCCGAGGTTCATTCGGCGGCCTCCGCCAACTCTTGCGCTTGCATTATTCTCATGGATCGCACGCGTCGGCGCAAAATCTCGTTGCGCATGGCGGCGAGATGCAGCGTGAAAAATAGCAGCGTGAACGCAACGGCCATGATCAGCAGCGGCCACAGGATCGATGGATCGATGGCCGAACCGCCCGTGCGCATGATCGAGGCCGGCTGGTGCAGCGTATTCCACCAGTCGACCGAAAATTTGATGATCGGCAGATTGACCGCGCCGACCAGCGAAAGCACCGCGGCCGCGCGCGAGCCGCGGCTGGGATCCTCCGCGGTCCAATAGAGCGCCATGACGCCGAGATAGAGCAGCAGCAGCACCAGCATCGAGGTCAGCCGTGCGTCCCACACCCAATAGGTGCCCCAGGTCGGACGTCCCCAGAGCGAGCCGGTGACGAGACAAATGAACGTGAAGGCGGCGCCTATCGGCGCAGCCGCCTTGCCGGCGACGTCGGCTAGCGGGTGCCGCCACACCAGGGTGCCGAGGGCTGCGACGCTCATCAGTCCCCAACCCATCATGCCGAGCCAAGCGGCGGGCACATGCAGGAACATGATCTTCACCGTGGCGCCCTGCTGGTAGTCATCGGGGGCACCCATCGCGCGGTAGAGCCCGACCGCGAACAGGATCAACGTCGCCGCCGCCATCCACGGCAGTACGCGGTTGACGAAAGTCAAGAAACGCGTCGGGTTGGCGAGATCGATGACGGCCATGGCGGTTATCTAGTCGTATGCGTGGTTGCGGGCAACCGCGGCTCGTGCGCGGACGGGGTGGCCATCGCCATCACTCCAGTCCGTGGCGCAGCGCCGCCGCGGCGGCGATCGGCCCCAGCACGAGGCTCGCCAAGCTTAGCGCGCAAAGAATGGTGAAAGGTGGGCCGAACGGCGCGGGGCCGACGATGGCGGCATTGGCCGCCGCCACGCCGAAAATCAGCACCGGAACGGTCAGCGGCAGCACCAGCACCGCCAGCAGCAATCCGCCGCGCCGCAGCGCCACCGACAGCGCCGCGCCGATCAGTCCGATGAAGGTGAGGGCCGGCGTTCCGGCGGCGAGCGTCAGCATCAGCACGCCCATGGCGTTCAATTCGATGTTGAGCATCAAGCCGAGCAGCGGCGCGACGATCACCAGCGGCAGGCAGGTGGTCAGCCAATGCGCGATCGCTTTTGCCGCAACGCTGAGCTCCAGCGGCATATCGCTCGTCATCAGCAGGTCAAGAGAGCCGTCTTCATAATCCGTCGCGAATAGCCTATCGAGCGCAAGCAGGCTCGCCAGCAGCGCGCCCAGCCACAGGATGGCCGGGCCGATGCGCGCCAATAACTTGAGATCGGGGCCGATCGCGAACGGCACCATGACGACAACGATCAGGAAGAACAGCGCGCCCATCAGCGCGCCGCCGCCGACGCGCACGGCGAGCCGCATGTCGCGAACGATCAGGGCCAAAAGCGCGCTCATGCCGGCCCCAATTTCAGTTCGCGCGCGCGCTCAAGCCCGATGGCGCCATGCGCCGCGGCAACGATCATGCCGCCGGAGGCAAGATGGCCGCGCATCATTTCCGTTAGCCGCGATTGCGAGGCGGCATCGAGCGCGGAGGTCGGCTCGTCCAAGAGCCAGAGCGGCCGCTTGACCGCGACCAGGCGCGCGATCGACAGCCGCCGCCGCTGCCCGGCCGAGAGATAAGCCGCCGGCAGGAAGGCCAGCGGTGCCAGATCGACCGCCCCCAGCGCCGGCTCGACATCGCCGCCGCTGCCCAGAAACTTAGCCCAGAACTGCAGGTTCTCTGCCACCGACAGCGAGGGTTTCAGCGCGTCCTGATGGCCGAGGTAATGCGCCTGCTCGCCGATCGCGGCCTCGGGATTGCCGCCGTCGAGCGACAGCCGGCCGGCGCTCGGCCGCACCAGGCCGGCGATCACGCGCAGCAGCGAGGATTTGCCGGCGCCGTTGCGCCCGGTCACCAGCAGCGCCTCGCCACCGGGCAGGCTGAAGCTTAAGTCCCGAAACACCTCGCGGCCGCCGCGGCTGCAAGCCAGATTGTCTGCGCTGAGCTGCATCAGGCCGGCCGCTTCCCGTCCGCTGGCCGCCGGCCGGCCGGGCCGGGCACTGAAAACCCCGAATTCTCGCGCATCTTTGCTCGCATTCCCGGTAAAAGTGGCGTTGGCTCCGAAAAGACCTTATAAGCCCGCACCGGTGGCGTTACGTAAAGGATTTCGGGTGCAAGCCTCGCCGCCAAAGAAAAGACTTGCCTTATCAATCCCTTACGCCAAACTTGCCAATCTCCCCGCCGCCGGGAATGGAACCAGCCGACATGCCTTCGCTCGACAGTTTTCGATGCTGCAAGACTCTTAAAGCCGGCAGCAAAACCTACGCCTATTTCAGCCTTCCGACCGCCGAGCGAAACGGCCTCAAGGGCACCTCGCGCCTGCCGTTCTCGATGAAGGTGTTGCTGGAAAACCTGCTGCGCAATGAAGACGGCCGCACGGTCACCAAGGACGACATCAAGGCCTTCGCCGAATGGCTGAAAACCAAGACCTCGGAGCACGAATTCGCCTTCCGCCCGGCGCGTGTGCTGATGCAGGACTTCACCGGCGTGCCGGCCGTGGTCGATCTCGCCGCCATGCGCGACGCCATGAAGAACCTCGGCGGTGACCCCAAGAAGATCAATCCGCAGGTGCCGGTTGACCTGGTTATCGATCATTCGGTGGCGGTCACCTTCTTCGGCAGCAATTCTGCATTCAAGAAGAACGTCGAGGAGGAATACCGGCAGAACCAGGAGCGCTACAAGTTCCTGAAATGGGCGCAGCGCTCGTTCGACAATTTCAGCGTGGTGCCACCCGGCACCGGCATCTGTCACCAGGTCAATCTCGAATACCTGTCGTGTGTGGTGTTCAGCCGTAAGGACAAGGTCAAGGTCGACGGCAAGGTCGTCACCATGGACGTCGCCTATCCTGACACGGTGGTCGGCACCGATTCGCACACGACGATGGTCAATGGCCTGTCGGTGCTGGGTTGGGGCGTCGGCGGCATCGAAGCGGAAGCAGCGATGCTCGGCCAGCCGCTGTCGATGGTGCTGCCCGAGGTGATCGGCTTCAAGCTCACCGGCAATCTCAAGGAAGGCGTCACCGCCACCGACCTGGTGC
Organism: uncultured Undibacter sp.; assembly: GCA_964563195.1. Lineage (GTDB taxonomy): Bacteria > Pseudomonadota > Alphaproteobacteria > Rhizobiales > Xanthobacteraceae > Pseudolabrys. The sequence continues at coordinate 8,668 of CAZLWN010000040.1, forward strand.
TCACCGTCACCGAGATGCTGCGCAAGCACGGCGTGGTCGGCAAGTTCGTCGAATTCTTCGGCCCCGGGCTCGCGCATCTGACCATCGCCGACCGCGCCACGCTCGGCAATATGTCGCCGGAATACGGCGCCACCTGCGGCTTCTCGCCGATCGACGACGACACCATGCGCTATCTGAAGGACACCGGCCGGCCGCCGGAGCTAATCGCGCTGGTCGCAGCCTATGCCAAGGCGCAGGGCATGTACCGCACCAAGACCACGCCCGATCCGATGTTCACCGACGTGCTCAAGCTCGATCTCGCCACCGTCGAGCCTTCGCTCGCAGGCCCCAAGCGCCCGCAGGACCGCGTCGCGCTCAAGGACGTAAAATCCGGCTTCGCCGCCTCGATGGACAAGGAATTCGGCAAAGCCTCGGAGATGAAGAAGCGCGTGCCAGTGCAGGGCAAGAACTACGACCTCGGCCACGGCGACGTGGTGATCGCGGCCATTACGTCCTGCACCAACACCTCCAACCCGAACGTGATGATTGGCGCCGGGTTGCTGGCGCGCAAAGCGGCGGCCAAGGGCCTCTCCGCCAAGCCGTGGGTGAAGACCTCGCTGGTGCCCGGCTCGCAGGTGGTTGCGGAATATTTGGACAAGTCTGGCCTGCAGAAGGACCTCGACAAGCTCGGTTTCAACCTGGTCGGCTTCGGTTGCACCACCTGCATCGGCAATTCCGGCCCGCTACCGCCGGAGATTTCCAAGACGATCAATGCGAACGATTTGGTGGCCGCGGCCGTCCTCTCCGGCAACCGCAACTTCGAAGGCCGCGTCAACGCCGACGTACGCGCCAACTATTTGGCGTCGCCGCCGCTGGTGGTGGCCTATTCGATCGCCGGTTCCATGCAGGCCGATGTCGTCAAAGAGCCGCTCGGCACCGATCCCAAGGGCAAGAAGGTCTTCCTCAAGGACATCTGGCCGTCCAACAAGGAAATCGGCAGCTATGTCGCCAAGAACGTGACCAAGAAAATCTTCGCCAAGAAATACGCCGACGTGTTCAAGGGCGATTCCCACTGGCGCAAGATCAGCGTCAAGGGTGGCATGACCTACGATTGGGACAAGAAGTCCACTTACGTACGGAACCCGCCCTACTTCACCGGCATGAAGAAACAGCCGGCCCCGCTCGAGGATATCGTCGACGCGCGCGTGCTCGGGTTGTTCCTGGATTCGATCACCACCGACCACATTTCGCCGGCCGGCTCGATCAAGATCGATTCGCCGGCGGGCAAATATCTCACCGGCCACAAGGTCAAGCCGGCCGACTTCAACCAGTACGGCACGCGGCGCGGCAACCACGAAGTCATGATGCGCGGCACTTTCGCCAATATCCGGCTCAAGAATCAGATGGTGCCGGGCGTCGAAGGCGGCTTTACCGTGCATTATCCATCTAGGCAGCGCATGACGATCTACGACGCCGCCATGCGCTACACCGCCGACAACATCCCGCTCGTAGTTTTCGGCGGCAAGGAATACGGCACGGGCTCCTCGCGCGACTGGGCCGCCAAGGGCTCGCTGCTGCTCGGCGTGCGCGCGGTGGTCGTGCAGTCGTTCGAGCGCATCCACCGTTCCAACCTGATCGGCATGGGCGTAATGCCGCTGATGTTCGAGGAAGGCACATCCTGGCAGTCGCTAGGCATGAAGGGCGACGAGCAGGTCACGATCCGCGGCCTGCACGGCGAGCTCAAGCCGCACCAGCGGCTGATCGCCGAGATCGTCGCCGGCAACGGCACGCTCAAGCGCGTGCCGCTGATCTGCCGGATCGATACGCTCGACGAGCTGGATTATTTCAAGAACGGCGGAATTTTGCAGTACGTGCTGCGGCACTTGGCTGGCTGACGGGCGATCTCGCCGCACTGCGAAAAAGGCCGATTTTCGCTCACCGCGAAGTGAGTGGCGGGTGATCGACTCGGCGCCTTATATGGCGCCTAATTCAGCATGGGTCATCACGGAAGCCGGTCATGAACTACCGCACCATCGCCTTTTCCGCCGCGCTCGCTTGCGCCGCCGTCACGCCGGCGGCGGCGGGCGAACCCCGCGCCGTTGTCGAGTTGTTCACCAGCCAGGGCTGCTCGTCCTGCCCGCCGGCCGATCGGCTGATGGGCCAACTGGCGCAGGATCCATCGCTGGTGACGCTCAGCCTGCCCGTCGATTACTGGGACTATCTCGGCTGGAAAGATACGCTTGCCTTGCACGGCAATTCTAACCGCCAGCGCGACTATGCCATTACCCGTGGCGACCGCGAGGTCTATACGCCGCAAGCGGTGATCAACGGCGTTGTGCATGCGCTCGGCAGCGACAAGGCGGCAATCGAAAACGCGATTGCGAAAACGCGCCGCTCCGCCGCTCCGCTGACCCTGCCAGTCAAGCTGAGCGTCGCCGAAGGCAAGGTGAGCGTGCATGTCCCCGCCGCCGAAGATGGACACCGCAGCGGCGAGGTCTGGCTGTTCCCGGTCACCAGCAAGGCGCAGGTCAAGATCGGGCGCGGCGAAAATCGCGGCCGCACGTTGCTCTACTACAACGTGGTGCGCCGCTGGGTGCGCCTCGGCGACTGGAATGGCAAGGCGGAAGACTTCAGCATCCCGCTCGCCAAACTACCCAACGCCGATTTTTCGCTAAATGACGTCGACCATCTTGCGGTGATCGTGCAGGGCGGCGGCGCCGCCAAGCCCGGCGTGATGTTGGGCGCCGCAACCGCATCGCTGCACTGATCGCGTCTATCCCTCGCGCAAATAAAAATCGGGCCGGCAACTACTCGCCGGCCCGAAAGCTTAGGGGATTGAACCGTACGCGGAACTCAACTGGCCCGGCCGGCTGAGCCCCGGGGGGCTGGGGGGCTGAGGAATCCGGTGCTCGCACCGGACCGGGCCTTTGAGGCAACGCTGTCCTTATCCCAGCCCAGCATGTCCGGCGATTGGCCGAATTTGGGCGTTATTATGGTTCTTTTAACGAGTTCGTGATCGATCGGCGCGCGTTTGCGCCCGTTTTTTCAGCGTTATTTGCCTGGATGAAGGTCTTGCCGTCGCCCGTGCATGGCGCGATCATGACAGCTCAACAAAGGAGGCGCCGCATGACGTTCGTTTCCGGCGAAGTCGATCCCAGCCAGTCCCTCGGGGGCGGAACCCCGGCGCGACGCACCCCCGCCCCCTTAAGCCAAGTCACCTTCAGCCGCCGCGAACTCAGACGCATTCTCGATCTCTACGGCCGCAAGGTCGCCGCCGGCGAATGGCGCGATTACGCCATCGATTTCCTAAAAGACCGGGCGGTGTTCTCGGTGTTCCGGCGCTCATCGGAAGTCCCGCTCTATCGCATCGAAAAACATCCCAAGTTAGCGCGCCGCCAGGGCGCCTATAGCGTGATCTCGGCCACCGGCCTGATTGTGCGCCGTGGCCACGAGCTCGATCGCGTGTTGAACGCGCTCGACCGCTCGCAGCTGGTGGTGGTGAATTGACGGTCGTCCCCGCGAAGGCGGGGACAACAGTAGTTTATGGTGGCGCCGTCGAACCTTTCCCCAACGCGCGCTGCATAAGTACGGTGTCGAGCCAGCGGCCAAACTTGAAGCCGACATTGGGAAACGTGCCGATATAGGCAAAGCCCAGAGCCGCGTGCAGGGCGACTGAAGCCGTCTGCCCGGAATCCCCGATCACCGCGATCATCTGCCGAAAGCCGCCGGCCTCGGCGGCCTCGATGAGCGCCTTGAGCAGTGCGCGGCCGATGCCGCGGCCTTGGGCTTCGGGCGCGATATAGACCGAGTCCTCGACGGTAAACCGATAGGCCGGACGTGCGCGGTAGGGGCCGGCATAGGCATAGCCGGCAAGTTCGCCGTCCGCCTCGGCCGCCCGATACGGATAGCCATTGTCCAGCAGTTCGGCCATGCGCCGCGCCATTTCGGGTTCGCCCGGCGGCTCGTATTCGAACGATGCCGTGCCGTGCTCGACGGCATAGGCGTAGATGCGGGTAATGGCCGGAATATCGGCGTTAGTGGCAGGGCGGATGGACAGGCTCATGCCCGCCGATGCTATCAAAAGCAAAACGCCCCGGCACAAGGCCGGGGCGCTTATTCGGTCTGCTCTTGATGCAGCTTATCGGCGGTCGCCCATGAAGCGCAGCAGGAACAGGAACAGGTTGATGAAGTCGAGATAGAGCGTCAGCGCGCCCATCACCGCCTTGCGGCCGGCGATGGTGCCGTCATCGTTCGCGCTGTACATCTCCTTGATCTTCTGAGTGTCCCAGGCCGTGAGGCCGGCGAAGATCAGCACGCCGATCGCCGAGATGGCGAAATCCAGACCCGTGCTCTTCAGGAAGATGTTGACGATCATCGCCAGGATGAGCCCGAACAGGCCCATGATCAGGAACGACCCGACCGGCGAAAGATCACGCTGCGTGGTGTAGCCGTACAGGCTGAGCGCGCCGAACGACGCCGCCGAGATGAAGAAGGTGCGGGTGATCGAGGCGCCGGTATAGGTCATGAAGATCGACGACAGCATGAGCCCGAGCAGGCCGGCATAGACCATGAACAGCGTGAGCGCCGTTCCGACTTGAAGCTTGTTGATGCGGAAACTCAGGAAGAACACCATGCCGAGCGTGCCGAGGAACAGCACGATCATCAGCGGGCCGCCGAAGATCGCTTGTCCGAAGGGGGTCAGGCCGGTGATTTGCCCGGCTTCGTTGGTGACGGCCGCGGCATTGAAGGTCAGATACGACACGACGCCGGTCAGCGCGACGCCTGCGGCCATATAATTGTAGATGCGGATCATGTAGGCGCGCAGACCTGCATCGATCGCGGCTGCCCGATCGGTACCGAAGCCCCGACGGGCGGCAATGTTACGGTCGAAGTCCGACATCGAAGTTTCCTCTCTGTGTCCGTTTTGGACCGGTTACTTCAGCCGCGCCAGTGACAACCGCCGCGCCTGTATTCGAAACCTAATTTAGTGCGTGATCAGCCTTGGTGCCAGATATGGCGCGATGATGGCCTTGCATCATTGCGGATCGTTAACAATCCCGGATCCGGCACACTATAGCCGAAAAACCCCGAGTCGAGCCGGAAAAGCGAGCCTGCGCGGCGGAATGTCGCAAAAACTATAGGTTTCTCAATACGGAGGCCGGTTTTTGGCCGAGCGCATTGAAGGTGCCGATGAGCCCAAGCGCCACCGTGACCGTCACCGCGCCGAGCGCGGCCAAAAGGGCGGGCCAGGGCAGCCAGGAAAAGCGCAGGTGCATGAGGTCGCTCACGATCAACCAGCCGGCCAGCGACCCGCTCAACACCCCGAACAACGCGGTGGCGGCGCCGAGCAGCAGGTATTCGATTGCGTAAGCGCCAATCAGGCGCGCCCGCGTGGCGCCGAGCGTTTTCATGATCACCGCGTCATAAACCCGGTGGCGGTGGCCGGCGGCGAGCGCGCCGCCCAGCACCAGCGCCGCCGCCAGCAGCGTGATGGCGCTGGCGCCGTCGATCGCCAATATCAGGTTGGCGACGATGGCGCCGATTGCGTCCAGCGCCTCCTTCACGCGCACGGTGGTCACCATCGGAAACGCCTTGGCGACCGCGCCGATGACGGCGCCTTCCTGCGCCGGTGTGCCGCCGCCGGGGTAGCTGAGGGTGGCGAGCCGGGTGTGCGGCGCGCCGCGGAACGCGTTGGGCGAGAATACCATGACGAAATTGATGCTCAGGCTCTGCCAGTCAGCGATGCGCATGTTGGCGATGCGCGCGGTGATGTTGCGGCCGAGCACGTTGACGGTAACGGGATCGCCGAGCTTGAGGCCGAGGCCGTCGGCGATTCTCTTCTCGAACGAGACCAGCGGCGGTCCGTCGTAATCCGGCTTCCACCATCGGCCTTCGACTAGGCGCGAGCCCTTGGGCACGTCGCTGGCATAGGTAAGGCCGCGGTCGCTTTGCAGGACCCAGGCGGCGCCCTCTTTAGGCTTCAAGTCTTCCGCCGGGGTGCCGTGGGCGGAGATAATGCGCCCGCGCAGCATCGGCACTTCCTCAAGCTTTGCCGCCGGCGCCTGCTCGCGCAGGAAAGCATCGAAGCGCCGTGCCTCAACCGACGGGATGTCGAGGAAATAGAACGAGGGCGCCTTGGCCGGCAGTTCGGCGGAGAATTGCTCTCGCAAATTGCCATCGATCTCGATCACGGTGACCAGCAATGCAATGCCTAAGCCCAGCGACAGCACGATGGTCGGCGTTAGTGCACCCGGCCGGTGGATATTGGCGATCGCCATGCGCAAAGATGTCGAACGCGCGTGCGGCGCTTTGCGGGCGAGCCACATCAGCAGCGACGCCACCAGCCGCAGCAGCGCGAACACGGCGGCGGCGGTGCCGACATAGATCACCGCTACGCGTTGATCGTAAGCCAGCAGCACCGCCAGCGTCGCCAGCGCGACCACCGCGGCGGCGGTCAGCGCCATGTAAATCTTGCGGGGCCAGCGCGGCTGCGGCGCCACCATATCGCGGAACAAGGCGCCGACCGGCACGTCATGGGCGCGCCCCAGCGGCCAGAGCGTAAACGCCAGCGCGGTCAGCAGACCGTACACCAGGGCCAGCGCCAATTGCGCCATATGCAACGACGGCTCCATCGGCAATGGAATGATCGCGCCCACCATCCAGCTCACCAGGTAGGGCAGGGCGGCGCCGAGTCCCACACCGATGGCGCCGCCGACAAGAGCGAGCAGCAGCACTTGCGTGAGATAGATCGCGAATACGCGGCGGCCGGTGGCGCCCAGCGCCTTCATGGTGGCGATTACATCGCGCCGGCGGTCGAGATGGCTCTTGACCGCGTTGCCGACGCCGACGCCGCCGACCAGGAGCGCGGTCAGCCCGACGATGGTGAGGAATTGCGTGAAGCGCTCGACGCTGCGCTCGAGCCGCGGCGAGGCCTTCGAGCGCGTGCGGATGTCCCAGCCGGCCTGCGGGAATTGCTCGCGCGCCTGTGTCATCGCCGCGTTGGCGTCGTCGTCGGTGGCATTGTTCGCCGGCAGGCGCAGGCGGTAGTGCCAGCGCACCAGGCTGCCCGGCTGCAGCAAACCGGTCGCGCGCAGCGCCGCCTCGCTCACCATGAGGCGCGGTCCAAAGCCGATGCCGCCGGCGAGCTTGTCCGGCTCGTTGCCGAGCGCGGCGCGGATTTTGAAGGTGGCGCTGCCGATTGTCACTTGCGCACCCGGCTTGATGCCAAGCCGAGTCATCAACGTCGAGTCGGCCACAGCGCCGAAGGCCCCGTCGCGTTGCACGAGCGCGTCGGGCAGCGGGCCGGGGGGATCGAGCACGACATTGCCGAACAGCGGGTAGCTGGCATCGACCGCCTTCATCTCGACCAGCGTCGCTTGGCCGCCGGCGGTTCGTGCCATGGCACGCATGGTGGCGGCGCTCGAAACCTTGCCGCGGCTTTGCATGAAGGCGAGCTCGGTTGGTTTAGCCTCGCGCTGGACCAGCGTGAAGGATAGGTCGCCGCCGAGGATGACCTGGCCCTGGCGCGCCAGACCGGAGGCCAAACTGGCCGCCACCGAACCAACGCCGGCAATGGCCATGGAGCCGAGCGCGATGCAGGCGACGAACACGTAGAAGCCCTGCAATCCACCGCGCAGTTCGCGCCAGGCAAAACGCAAGGGCAGCCAGCGGCCGTTTGGCGCGGTTGCGACGGCGGCGACGCTCATGACACGTCCATCCCGTCGATGCGGCCGGAGCGCAGCCGCACCACCCGCGCGCAGCGCGCCGCCAGCGCGACGTCATGGGTGACCAGCACCAGCGTGGTGCCGCGTCGGGCGTGTCCCGCAAACAAAAGGTCGATGATCTGCCTACCGGTATCTTCATCGAGATTGCCGGTCGGCTCGTCGGCCACCAAGATAGCCGGGTTGGGCGCCAGCGCGCGCGCCAGCGCTACGCGCTGCTGCTCACCGCCGGAAAGCTCGGCCGGGTAATGCTGTAGCCGGTCGGCAAGCCCGACCGCAGTCAGTTCATCACGCGCGTGGGCTTGCGCGTCGTCCGTGCCGGCCAGTTCCAGCGGCACCGCCACGTTCTCCAGCGCGGTCATGGTCGGGATCAGGTGGAAGGATTGAAACACGATTCCGACATGCCGCCCGCGGAAGCGCGCCAGCGCGTCCTCATCGAGCCTCTCCAAATCCTCGCCCGCCACCGCCACCGTTCCGGTATCGGCCCGCTCCAGGCCGGCCATTACCATCAACAGCGTGGATTTGCCTGAGCCGGACGGCCCGACTAGCCCGACCGCCTCGCCAGTGCCTATATCCAGGTCGATATCCTTGAGGATATGAACGCGGGCGGCCCCTTGCCCGAGCGCGAGATTGACGCCAGCAAGCACGATTGCTGGCCCCGCCTGGGAGATTTTCATCATGGGACCTCACGGTTCAGAACCCCGCTCATATGGGAACAAGTACGCCCGGGTCCAGCGCCTGGCGGCGGTGTTGGTCATGTTTGCTTGGGTTTTGGCGCCTGGGCTTGGCGCCGCCGCCGGCCAGCCGGTGAAGATCGTGGCGCTGGGGGATTCGCTTACCGCCGGTCTAGGGCTGCCGGAGCAAGCCGCTTTCCCGGCCAGGCTGGCGCGGGCTCTGAAAGCCAAGGGCATCGCCGCAACGATCGCCAATGCCGGGGTGTCCGGCGATACCGCTTCGGGTGGCCTTGAGCGTCTCGACTGGTCGGTACCACCGGGAACCGACGCAGTGATCCTCGAGCTCGGCGCCAACGACATGCTGCGCGGCATCAATCCCAGTGTGACAAAGGCAGCACTCGCCGCCATCCTGCGCAAGCTCCAGGCCCGTCATATTCCCGTCTTGCTCGCCGGCATGAAGGCGCTACGCAACATGGGCGAAGATTATGCGCGAGCCTTCGACGCCATCTATCCCGCGCTTGCCTCGACTCATCGCGTCGTCTTTTATCCGTTCTTCCTCGCCGGCGTGGCCACCGACCCACGATTCAACCAGGTCGACGGCATGCATCCCAACCCGGCGGGCGTCGACGTGATCGTGTCGCGCATCCTGCCGCGGGTGCAGGAACTGATTGCCCGGGTGCGCCACGCGCGTGGACCGTAAGTGGACCTAATTCCAATGCCGCGTCTCTTCACCGGTATCGAAATTCCGTCCGACGTTGGACAGGCGCTCTCCACGCTACGTGGCGGGTTGCCGGGCGCGCGCTGGATCGATCCGGAGAACTACCACCTGACACTGCGCTTCATCGGCGACGTCGACGACATGACGGCGCACGAGGCTGCCGACATGCTCGGCCGCATCAAGCGCGGCGGCTTCGAGCTACACATGGAGGGGCTCGCCTCGTTCGGCGGGCGCAAGCCGCGCGCGGTGGTGGCGAATGTAGCGCCGGCGCGGGCCCTGTTCGACGTGCAGGCCGAGCAGGAGCGGCTGATGCAGCGCATCGGCCTGGAGCCGGAAGGGCGCAAATTCATGCCGCACGTGACGCTGGCGCGCCTGCGCGAGTCGTCGAGCCGGCAGGTAGCGGATTATCTCGCGGCGCGAGGGTTTTTCCGCACCTCGCCGTTCCGCGTCTCGCGCTTCGTGCTGTTCTCCTCACGCGCCTCGGTCGGCGGCGGGCCCTACGTGGTCGAGGAAAGTTATCCGCTCGATTCCTAACGGTCATTCCGGGGCGCGCACGAAGTGCGCGAACCCGGAATCCATAACCCCTGTCTTTCGATCAATCGACACGCCGCGAATATGGATTCCGGGCCCGGCGCTGTGCGCCGTCCCGGAATGACAAGAAGGAGATTAAGCCGGCCGCAACAGGCGCGACTGTGCGTCGAGGATGGTGGCGGTGACACCGTGCGCGTCAGCGAACGCCTCGCGCATCAGTGACAGCGGCGTTGAGCGTGGCGCATCGACCTCGCCGACCACGCTGCCGAAATCGAACTTGAGGTCGGCCTCGAACTTGCGCGCGAGCTGCTGCATGCGTCGGTTGTCGGTAAGGCAGTACATGTGCAGCGAATTAATTCCGCGGTTGCGCGCGGAGAGCAAGGTACGCTCCAGCAGCAAGCTGCCGACGCCCTGGCTTTGCCAGGGGTGCTCGATGCTGAAGGCGGCTTCCGCCTCGCGCCCGAACATCGGGCCGAGCGCGCGCAATTCGGCGGCGCCGCGCAACACACCGTCGACGAAGAAGCCATGGACCACCACGCCGACCCCGCGCGCCGTCGCCGCGTGGCGGGCGATGACCTCGTCCGATACCGCGCCGGAAAAGCGCCGCTGCCGGCTCTCCTCGTCGAGGCGCAGCAGATGGTCGCGATAGGCATCGGTCTCGCCCACCCACAATTTGCGGATGGCGCCGCCTTCCGGCAAAGGCTCCTGCATTTCAAGGCTCCTGAACATCATGCCGTCCGCCTAGCCGCGTTTCCATCCCAAAGGTCGTTCGCGAGTACCCTGCGAATCGCCAGCCGCAATCTATATGCTGCATTGCAGCAAAAAGACGACGGACTGGCCCAATTGGAAGCCCTCACCAGCGAAAAATGCATGGCTTACAGAGACTTATCGCACATTTCTTGCACGGCATGGCTTATTTGCCGGCAATGCCGATTTTACAGGCGACGCGGATCACCCTAGGTCTCGCACACCGGCCCCTTCTGCCCCAACCCGCCCCCGATGGCTGAAACCTTCAGCACCCGTTACGCGGCGCGCATTGCGGCCGGAGAGATTGAGGCCGATTCCGGCCAGGCCGACCTGGCCGGCCGTCTGGCCACGCTCGAGCGCCGGCTCGACCGTCAGCGGCTCGCGCGGAAATCGTCCTCGCTCGGCTGGCTGTTCGGCCGGCGCGACAAGGCCGGGACGCCACTGAAAGGGCTTTATGTCCACGGCGAAGTCGGCCGCGGCAAGACCATGCTGATGGACCTGTTCTTCACGACCAGTCCGGTTCAGCGCAAGCGCCGCGCCCATTTCCACGAGTTCATGGCCGACGTGCACGAGCGCGCTCACGTATACCGGCAGGAAATGAAAAACGGCCAGGCTGCCGGCGACGATCCGATCCGGCGCGCCGCCTCAGCCATCGCCGAGGAAGCCTGGCTGCTTTGCTTCGACGAATTTCACGTCACCGACATCGCCGATGCCATGATCCTCGCCCGCCTGTTCACACGGCTGTTCGAGCTCGGTGTCGTGGTCGTGGCGACCTCCAACCTGCCGCCGCGCGAGCTTTACAAGGATGGGCTCAACCGCGCGCTGTTCGTCCCCTTCATCGCCATGCTGGAACAGTATTGCGCCGTGATGCGCCTCGATGCCCGCGTCGATTTCCGCCTGGAGAAACTCACCGGCCTGCCGGTCTGGTATGTGCCGCCCGACGCCAAGGCCGCGGCCGCACTCGATGCGGCCTGGCGGCGTCTCACCGGCGGCCACGCCGGCGTGCCGAACGAACTGGTGGTCAAGGGCCACGTCGTGCGGGTACCGCGGACGGCCATGGGCGTGGCGCGTTTCTCCTTTGACGATTTGTGCGCGCACCCGCTGGCGGCCGCCGATTATCTCAAAGTCGCGGGCGAATTCCACACCATCGTTCTCGACCGCATTCCGGTCATGGATTATGCCCGCCGCAATGTGAGGCCAAGCGTTTCATCATTTTGATCGACACACTATACGATCATGCGGTCAAGCTGGTGGCCTCGGCCGAGGCGGAGCCGGACGCGCTCTATCGCGGCAAAGAAGGCTTCGAGGTACAGGAATTCAAGCGCACCGCCTCGCGCCTGATCGAGATGCGCTCGCAATCCTATCTCGGCCTGCCGCACGGTCCGCGGCAGCCGCAGCACCTCGATTGGTTGGATAAGATCGTGGAGACTTGAATCGTAGCGTTGTTGGAGCCTGACCATGGCCAAAAAAACCCCGGATGCGCCGCCGCCCGCTTCGCCTTCGCCGTCGGCCCCGCCCCGTCGCCGGCCACGCCCCCGTTGCGCGATTTGCGGCAAGGAAGCGCGCGAACCTGTGCTCTTCGGCGCGGTGCGGCCGGCGATCGCCGGGCTGATGGCCGCCGAGCATCCCAATCTTTCGCCCGACGATGTCGTCTGCGGGCGCCACATCAGCGATTCGCGCACGCAATACGTTGCCGGCCTGCTGGAGCGCGAACGTGGCGAGCTCACCGAGCTGGAGCGGCAAGTGGTCGAAAGCCTGGCGCGCGAGGAAACCGTAAGCCGCGACGTCGAGGCGGCCTGGGAGCACCATCGCACGCCGGGCGAACGCGTCGCTGACGCGGTCGCCGATTTCGGCGGCAGCTGGACCTTCATCGGCATTTTCTTTGCCGTGCTGGCGGTGTGGATGGCCTTCAACGTCTGGGCGGTGTCGCGCGACGTGTTCGATCCCTATCCGTTCATCCTGCTCAACTTGGTGCTGTCGTGCCTCGCCGCCATCCAGGCGCCGATCATCATGATGAGTCAAAATCGCCAGGAGGAGAAAGACCGGCTGCGCTCGGAGAACGACTTCCGGGTCAATCTGAAGGCAGAGCTGGAAATCCGCCATCTGCACGAAAAGGTCGACCACCTGATCAACCGGCAATGGGAGCGGCTGGCGGAGATTCAACAGATCCAGCTCGAGATCATGCAGGACTTGGGCCGGCGCAAGCGCTGACGGCACCAGCAGCCAAGCGTCGGCCGAAAACCCTGCCAAAAAGGGTGGACTAAAGGGTTCGGCTGGTGTGGTATAATGTATACAAGATGGCGAATAGGACGCCTCGTCCTCTTTCGTTGCCTTGTCCCGGCGGACCGGACCGGATAACCACCAATCAGCCGCGCTCCGCGGCAGCCTCATGTCGAGAGTTTTTCCATCATGGCGCGAAACAAGATTGCGTTGATCGGCGCCGGCCAGATCGGCGGCACGCTCGCTCACCTCATCGGCCTCAAGCAGCTCGGCGACGTCGTGATGTTCGACGTCATGGAAGGCGTTCCGCAAGGCAAGGCGCTCGATATCGCCGAATCCTCGCCGGTCAACGATTTCGACGCCCGTTTCATCGGCACCAGCACCTACGACGCCATCGAAGGCGCCGACGTCTGCATCGTCACCGCCGGCGTGCCGCGCAAGCCCGGCATGAGCCGCGACGATCTGCTCGACATCAATCTCAAGGTGATGGATCAGGTCGGCTCCGGCATCAAGAAATACGCGCCCAATGCCTTCATCATCTGCATCACCAACCCGCTTGATGCCATGGTCTGGGCGCTGCAGAAGAGCTGCGGGTTGCCGCACCAGAAGGTGGTGGGGATGGCGGGCATCCTCGATTCCGCGCGCTTCCGCTATTTCCTCGCCGACGAGTTCAACGTCTCGGTGGAAGATGTCACCGCCTTCGTGCTCGGCGGCCACGGCGACAGCATGGTGCCGCTCACGCGCTATTCGATGGTGGCCGGCATCCCGGTGCCCGATTTGGTGAAAATGGGTTGGACCACGCAGGCGCGCGTCGATGAAATCGTGAAACGAACCGCCAATGGCGGCGCCGAGATCGTCAACCTGCTCAAGACGGGATCTGCCTTCTACGCGCCGGCGGCCTCCGCGGTTGCCATGGCCGAGAGCTACTTGCTCGACAAGAAGCGCGTGCTGCCCTGCGCCGCCTGGCTCAACGGCGAATACAACATCAAGGATCTTTATGTCGGCGTGCCGGTGGTGATTGGCGCCAAGGGCGTCGAGCGCATCGTCGAGATCGAGTTGAGCGGGGCCGAGCGCGCCGCCTTCGAGAAGTCGGCCGAGTCCGTGCAGGGCCTGGTCGAAGCCTGCAAGAAGATCGCGCCCAATCTCGGCAATTGATCCTGCTCATCGTCAGCCCGGCTCTCCGCGGCCGATGACAATCGAAGGTCGGCTATGAATATTCATGAGTATCAAGCCAAAGCGGTGTTGCGCGAATTCGGCGTGCCCGTGCCGCGCGGGGTGCCGGCGCTCAGCATCGACGAAGCGGTCAAGGGCGCCAATGAGCTGGGCGGCCCGGTCTGGGTCGTGAAAGCGCAGATCCACGCCGGCGGGCGCGGCAAGGCCGGCGGCGTCAAGGTGGTGAAATCCGTCGACGACGTGAAGAAGGAATCGACGCGCATCCTCGGCTCGACGCTCGTCACCCATCAGACCGGCCCGCACGGCAAGAAGGTCAACCGGCTTTATATCGAGGAAGGCTCAGGGATCGACCGCGAGTTCTATCTGTCGGCGCTGATCGACCGCGAGACCTCGCGCGTCGCCTTCGTGGTCTCCACCGAAGGCGGCATGGACATCGAGGAAGTCGCCCACAAGACGCCGGAAAAAATACTGACCTTCTCGGTCGATCCGGCCACCGGCATCATGCCGCATCACGCGCGCCGCGTGGCGCAGGCGCTCAAGCTCACGGGCGATCTTGCCAAGCAGGTGGGCGATCTTCTCCCGAAGCTCTACGCCGCGTTCACGGCCAAGGACATGAGCCTGCTGGAAATCAACCCGCTGGTGGTGACCAAGGACGGAAAGCTCATTTGCCTCGACGCCAAGGTGGGCTTCGACGACAACGCGCTCTATCGCCATCCCCACATCGTGGCGCTGCGCGACCTCACCGAAGAGGACGAGAAGGAAGTCGAGGCCTCCAAATACGACCTCAACTACATCTCCCTCGACGGCTCGATCGGCTGCATGGTCAACGGCGCCGGCCTTGCCATGGCCACCATGGACATCATCAAGCTCTACGGCATGGCACCGGCCAACTTCCTCGACGTCGGCGGCGGCGCCAGCAAGGAGAAGGTGGCGGCGGCGTTCAAGATCATCACCTCCGATCCCAACGTGAAGGGCATTCTCGTCAACATCTTCGGCGGCATCATGAAGTGCGACGTGATCGCCGAGGGCGTGGTGGCGGCGGTGAAGGAGGTCGGCCTCAAGGTTCCGCTGGTGGTGCGGCTTGAAGGCACCAATGTCGATCTCGGCAAGAAGATCATCGCCGAGTCCAAGCTCAACGTCACCTCCGGCGACGACCTCGACGACGCCGCGCAGAAGATCGTCATGGCCGTGAAGGAGGCCGCGTAGTGGCCATCCTCATCAACAAAAACACAAAAGTCCTCTGCCAGGGCTTCACCGGCAAAAACGGCACCTTCCATTCGCAGGCAGCCCTCGACTACGGCACCGCTATAGTCGGCGGCACTTCGCCCGGCAAAGGCGGCTCCGGCCATCTCAATCTGCCGGTGTTCGACACCGTCGCCGAAGCACGCGAGAAAACCGGTTGCGACGCCAGCGTGGTCTACGTGCCGCCGGCCGGCGCCGCCGATGCGATCTGCGAGGCGATCCAGGCCGAGATCCCGCTCATCGTCTGCATCACCGAAGGCATCCCGGTGATGGACATGGTCAAGGTCAAGCGCGCACTGTCGGGCTCCAAGTCGCGACTGATCGGGCCCAACTGCCCGGGCGTGATGACCGCGGGCGAATGCAAGATCGGCATCATGCCCGGCAACATCTTCAAGACCGGCTCGGTCGGCATCGTTTCGCGCTCCGGCACGCTCACCTACGAGGCCGTGTTCCAGACGACCGCTGTGGGTCTCGGCCAGACCACCGCGGTCGGCATCGGCGGCGACCCGGTCAAGGGCACCGAATTCATCGACATGCTGGAGATGTTTCTAGCCGACCCCAACACCAAGTCCATTGTGATGATCGGCGAGATCGGCGGCTCGGCCGAGGAGGACGCCGCCCAGTTCCTCAAAGACGAGGCCAAGCGCGGCCGCAAGAAACCCGTGGTCGGCTTCATCGCCGGGCGCACCGCGCCGCCGGGGCGGCGCATGGGCCATGCCGGCGCCATCATTTCCGGCGGCAAGGGCGACGCGGAGTCCAAAATTACGGCAATGGAATCGGCGGGAATTTACGTATCACCGTCGCCGGCCCGAATCGGGAAAACCCTGGTAGAAGTGCTGAAATCCTGATTCAGTCCTTAGGTCTTTTGTCGACTTACACGCGTCATAAATAGAGTTAAAACCAAGACGCCGCCGGGCGGTGGGGGGTCAATTGGCGCTTCGCCGCCGCAACGGTGGGGATTTTTAGCCCCGCAAGGATAGACCAGCATGTCCCGCCACGACGCCAATGCCGCCTTCGCCCGCACGTCCTTTCTCTACGGCGGCAACGCCGCCTACATCGAAGATCTCTACGGCCGTTACGAGAAAGACCCGGCGACGGTTGACGCCGAGTGGCGCGACTTTTTCCAGGGCCTGAAGGACGAAGCCGCCGACGTCGCCAAAGCTTCGCGCGGCGCTTCCTGGAAGAAGTCGAACTGGCCGCTGCGTCCGGACGGCGAACTGGTGGCCGCGCTCGACGGACAATGGGCGGAAGCCGAAAAGCGCATCGGCGACAAGATTTCCGCCAAAGCCCAAGCGAAAGGCGTCGAGCTTTCCTCCGCCGACGTTATGCAGGCGACGCGCGATTCCATCCACGCGCTGATGCTGATCCGCGCCTATCGCATGCGCGGCCATTTCCACGCCAAGCTCGACCCGCTCGGCCTCGAGCGGGAGAAGGACGAGCAGGAGCTCGAGCCGCGCTCCTATGGCTTTACCGAAGCCGACATGGACCGCCGCATCTTCCTCGATAAGGTGCTTGGCCTCGAATTCTCCACCATGCGCGAGATCCTCGCCATCCTGCGCCGCACCTACTGCCAGACGCTCGGCGTCGAGTTCATGCACATCTCCAATCCAGCGCAGAAGGGCTGGATCCAGGAGCGCATCGAGGGCCGCGACAAGGAGATCACCTTCACGCGCGAAGGCAAGCGCGCCATCCTCAACAAGCTCGCCGAGGCGGAGGGATTCGAGAAATTCATCGATGTCAAATACACCGGCACCAAGCGCTTCGGTCTCGACGGCGCGGAATCGCTGATCCCGGCGCTCGAGCAGATCATCAAGCGCGGCGGCAATCTCGGCGTCAAGGAAATCTGCCTCGGCATGCCGCATCGCGGCCGCCTCAATGTCTTGACCCAGGTGATGGGCAAGCCGCACCGCGCGCTGTTCCACGAGTTCAAGGGCGGTTCGGCGACGCCGGACGAGATCGAGGGCTCCGGCGACGTGAAATACCATCTCGGCGCCTCGTCCGACCGCGAGTTCGACAACAATCGGGTGCACCTGTCGCTCACCGCCAACCCGTCGCATCTCGAGATCGTCGATCCGGTGACGCTCGGCAAGGTGCGCGCCAAGCAGGATCAGCACAACGCCAGGCCCGACGAGCGCACCATGGTGCTGCCGCTTTTGATCCACGGCGACGCCGCCTTCGCCGGCCAGGGCGTGGTCGCGGAATGCTTCGGCCTGTCGGACCTGAAAGGTTACCGCACCGGCGGCTCGATCCACTTCATCGTCAACAACCAGATTGGCTTCACCACCTATCCGCGTTACTCGCGCTCCTCGCCGTATCCGTCCGATGTCGCCAAGATGATCGAGGCGCTGATCTTTCACGTCAACGGCGACGACCCGGAGGCGGTGGTGTTCGCGGCAAAAGTCGCGACCGAGTACCGCCAGCAATTCCAGCGGCCTGTGGTCATCGATATGTTCTGCTACCGGCGCTTTGGCCACAACGAAGGCGACGAGCCCTCGTTCACCC
>CAZLWN010000041.1:0-13250 GCA_964563195.1 uncultured Undibacter sp.
TGCGCTTCGGGATTCCGAAATACCGTCTGCCGCGCGACGTGCTCGATGCCGAGATTAGCCGCATTATCGACCTTGGCGTCGTCGTCAAGCTCAACACCAAGGTCGATCGCATTGACGAAAGTATGAAGGCTGGTGGCTTCGACGCGGCTTTCCTCGCGGTCGGCGCTCATATCGGCAAGCGCGCCTATATCCCCGCCGGTTCGGCTTCGAAAATTCTCGACGCCGTCTCCATGCTGCGATCGATGGAAGGCGAAGACAAGCCGCTGCTGGGGCGGCGCGTCGTCGTTTACGGCGGCGGCAACACCGCGCTCGACGCCGCCCGCACCGCCAAGCGGCTGGGCGCGACCGAGGCGATCATCGTCTATCGCCGCACGCGCGAGCGCATGCCGGCGCACGATTTTGAAGTCGAGGAAGCGCTGCAGGAAGGCATCATGATGAAATGGCTTTCGACCATCAAGCGCATGGACGAAGGCGTGCTCACCGTCGAAAAGATGCAGCTCGACGAGAAGGGCTTCCCGCAGCCGACCGGCGAGTTCGAGACGCTTGCAGCCGACTCGCTGGTGCTGGCGCTCGGCCAGGACGTCGATCTATCGCTGCTCGACGGCGTCCCCGGACTGGAAATCAAGGACGGCGTGGTTCAGGTCAACGCCAACATGATGACCGGCCACGCCGGCATCTTCGCCGGCGGCGACATGGTGCCCTCCGAGCGCACCGTCACGGTGGCGGTCGGTCACGGCAAGAAGGCGGCGCGTCACATCGACGCTTGGCTGCGCGGCGCCACTTATGCGCCGGCGGAAAGACATGAACTTGCGGATATCAGCAAGCTCAATAGCTGGTATTACGCCGACGCGCCCAAGACGGTGCAGCCGATGCTCGAACTCGTGCGCCGGCAAAGCACTTTCGAGGAGGTGCAGGGCGGGCTTGACGAGACCAACGCGCTCTACGAGGCGCGCCGGTGCCTGTCCTGCGGCAATTGCTTCGAATGCGACAATTGTTACGGCGTGTGCCCGGACAATGCCGTGATCAAGCTCGGCCCCGGCAAGCGTTTTCAATTCAACTACGACTATTGCAAAGGCTGTGGAATATGCGCGCAGGAATGTCCGTGCGGCGCAATCAAGATGGTGCCGGAGGAGATTTAGGCCCACAGTCGATCCGAAATTGCTGTAGAATGGTCGGGGCAAGAGGCAGGAGGGAATTTCGAAATGCGAGCCTGGTTGCGGAATTCCCTGTTGGCGTGCTCGATCGCCGTCGCGGCTGGGTTCATTTCATTGCCGCCGGCGCGGGCGGAGGAACCAATTGAAATCCGGTGGGAAAATCTAATTCCCACATCACTTCGTCAAACCGCGTCGCACAATCTGATGGCGAAGATCCTGCCGCACGGACAAATGAGACAGCAGGCGAACATGAGCGTGTCGCAGCGGTCGGATCTGGTTGCTGCCTACAACGGTCAGCGCGTGAAGATTACGGGCTTCGTCTTGCCTTTCAACAACGATGAGCAACCGTATAAGAGGCTGCTTCTTATTCCATTCTCCGGAGCATGCGTTAAGTTTCCGCCGCCGCGAAACCAGGCGATCCTCATCGTCCTTGAGAAGGGCATTCACCTCGACGATTTTGCCTATCCAGTAGCGGTCACGGGCGTCATGAATGTGGCGCCCACGGAAACCGATATCGCCAAGATCGGCTATCGGATAACAGCCGAGGCCATCGAACCGCAGGATTGATCCTTTATAATTTTTTACCTGCGCTCCCGTGCGCGCAATAGCGCATTTTCTTCACCATGGCTGCGGCCGAATGCGCGGCAGCTAAGGGGCATCGTCCTAACCTTTGAAAATTGATCCAGGTCAATGCGCAATTGCGGCTATTCGGCGTGCTTATGCAGACGAACGCAGGAGGATTTGATGCAAAGCCGCAATGCTCCCCCATCTGAAAAGCCTGCGGAAGACGACGACCTTTTGGATTGCCGGATGGCTATGCTGGGTCTGGACTTCAATGCGGTCAAGCAAAGCGACGGCGAAACGCTCGGCCAAATCATGCGCGAGTGCAAGCGTTGCGGCCTTCGGGAAGCCTGCGCGATGGATTTAAAGCGCGATCCTAACAACCCGGTATGGGAAACTTATTGTCCGAACGCACGGGCACTTATCGCGCTTACGGAAGCCAAGTGGCCCTCACGGTAAGCTGTTTCTTGTGGAAGGCAGCATTGCCGTTCTGCGGGCGGTCGCAAGTCTGATGACGGTTCAAGTTGGATTTGCCGCAGGAATATACAGCCGCGGGTTGCTCGAACATGTTGGATATTCGCTCACGCGCGTCCGAAAACGCCGCATGTTTTAGCATTCAGCCGGCCAGCCCGGCCGACTTCAGCAGGCAAAAAACCGCCCCGGCTAGAGTACCGGGGCGGCAGATGGTAAATATGACTTCGTGATGATATGCATCATGTACAACCTACTGCGGCGTTTGCACAACCGCGGCTCGTAATTAACCTTAGTTGCTAACCCGCTCACGTGTCGCAATGCGATGCGCGGGCCAGTACCCGCGTCCCTATTGGAGACAACCGCAAATATTGTAGCCCTTCTGAACCTAGCAGGCGGTGGTGCGCATCGAGTGTCAGCATCGGTTTATCAGCGGACCTTGCGGCAGGGCCGCGCGATATCCGCTTTACACCCGTAAGCGGACATTCATTGCGGCTGTCGAAATGTCCGGCAAATGCCAATAGTGGAGAATTCGTAATCAATAGCTCTGCAAGTTCTGCTCGACCGAGTTTTGAAACTTTTGATTAACCACAGCTCTAAACCCTTTGTTTCAACCCTAGCGAGTACAATCTCGGCATGACGCAGTTTGTCTCAAGTCAAGACCGTCGGAATGCGTCTCGAAAGCCCTTGCAGTTCCCGGCTTGGGTTGAGCGTGCGCATGAAGGGCCGCTGGAATGCGTGGTGGTCGATATGACAATCAAGGGCGCGCGACTGCGCGCACCAAACGCGGCCATACCGTATGAGTTCACGTTGCTGCTGGATAATAAGGCGTCGCTGAAGCGGCGCTGCAAGGTGATTTGGCGCAAGGGGTTCACCGTCGGGCTGGAGTTTGTCTAGGGCTCGCCAGACGCGCGGCTGCAACCGGACGCGAAACGAGAAAGAGTCGAGAAATAAACGGACGCGCTCGGCCTTGACAGCCACGGGCTTGTGAATATCGCCATGCCTCCAGCCGTCCGTTCCGGGTCGGTCGCGATCCGACCATCCCGCGCCAAAGCCAACAATTGTCAGCTCTTAAGGCCAATGACGACCAAAATGGTGCCTCGCAGCGAACGGCACTTTGTGCCAAAAAATCAAACATGAACGCATGTCTGCGCGAGCAGCCGCAGTGGAAGGTAGTCTTTTGTAGTAAATAGTCACAGATCCTTGGTGATGTTCGATCCATGCTCGAGCGACGATTACAATCTCGTATTGGGGATTCGAAGGCGGGAAAGATCGCCCTCGATAGCGGTACTAAGATCGAAGGCGTTGTCGTAAATCGTTCGATGGACGGTGTTTGTATAGAAGTTGACAGCCCCACTAGAATTCCTGAATCGTTTGTGCTTACATCTGATACCGAGGACATAAATCGCGCTTTCCGCGTTTTGTGGAGGTTGGGAAATAAGGCTAGGTTTGAAGTGGGGATAGCCTTGCTTTTCCTCACACGCCTCAATGAGACCTTTGACGTTTAACAGTCGTCGCGGCTGCGCCTCAGACTGAACGGGTGGCTGGCGCCTGTTTCGGCAAAGTGCCAGAACCGAACGTTTCTGAAAATTTACCAACTATTCACCTTTTTGGTTTTCAAATTAGTGTCACGCGGCCGCGCGAGCGAGGGGGTCCGCATGCCGTTAGCTATCAGTCGTAATCTGTGCGTTGCCGCGTTGTCGGCAAGGCGCATTGATCAGTCAGGCTGATGCGCGGTGGAAGCCAAAATATACGACTGCTCCGCAGGCAGCGCAGGATTGGTATCGGACCGAGGCAAAGAAACGTTTTTTTGGTCGGGTGAATCCGAGATTTGACTCAATAACCATGCGACGAATTTTGAATATCGGTGACGACATAACGATATTCAGCGCCGAGGAAAGCTTTGAAGGTGAGCAAAATGGAATCCCCAACGAATGCTGAAGCAAAATCGAACTCCGCTTCGCATACTGGGCGTCGCAATCCCCGGCGAAAAATTGGAGTTCTGGCTGCACTGACGACCATTGAACATAAGCTGATCGGCTTCGGGGCAGTCACAAACATCTCGTTGGACGGCGCGAAGGTCGTATTATCCGATGAAATCGAAGTGCCAGATCGCTTTTTATTGACTCTGTCTAATAAGTCCGGTCCACGGCGTATGTGCTCGGTTATGTGGCGCAAAGATAAGGATATCGGCGTTCATTTTTTGCCATCGGATAACAAGTAACCATCGCCATCGCATCCATAAAAAACTTCGAGGTTGCCAACGTTCTTGCCTGTCCGGAACAATCCAATGGAACTAAGACAGCGAAGGAACGGTCGATATTTCGTAAGCCGATTTGGCTTTACCGCATGCTTATTGTTGACGGCATGCTTTGGTCCGGATCATCCTGATCGCTCACGTTATGAATACCTCTACATAGATGGCGTGTTTCAAAGTCCGCACAAATCGTTTCCCGTTGGGAGAGAGCGCGAAGATTGGAAGTGCTTTGACCGAAAACTCCAAAGAGAGTTTAGCTGTACGATGGTGCGCGGCGGCTGGAAACATTTTCAATACATATACCGGGAACGCAGTTAGTAATCTGCCGCATGTCGCCTATGGGTCATAAGCGGATATTCCACTATGCCCGCGCGATGTTCGCTTAACTCCCAATAGCGGATATTCATCGGAACGGTTGGCGTGTCTGCCAAGTGCCAGCAGCAGACATTGCCTATCCCGACACAACCATAACGCTATATTTTATGCTTTGATGATCTAACGATGAATTGAACACCAATTTCGGTTTCTGTTCTCCGTGTTATCTTGGACCGTCGATTTACTTTGGCACCTCTTGCGAGCAACAAGATATAAGTAGGCACGCGCTCATGCCAAATCGACCGACATATCGTAGGCGAGGGTACATGTTGTCTTGAATCAAATCAGCCTAGGCGACGGCTGGAACTTCGATCTTATTTTTTCGCTTGAATCTACGCTTTGACTTTCGCTCGAACCTGCATAAATCGCATCGATCTTTGCGCAGATGCTTGCGACAGCCCAAGAAAGGAATCCTTGGCCTGGAGAAGCTGCGGTTCTGAAATCGAGTGATGAGCGAATCGGGACTGCAAAAGGAGGCTGACTGTTGGCCAACTGAGCTTAGCCGCCTTGCAGGCAACGATGAGTCCGTCATGGCGCACGTTTTTCAGTAGGCGTTCAATAAGTTCAGACTTTGCTCCGCAAAATAGTGCAAGTGTGGCGGTCATTTCTTCGTACTTTCTTTCTTTTATGAATTCTAAAAGTACCGCCTCATTCAGCTTGCCGCGCCTGTTAATTTCGTAAACCAGGCCATCGGCCTTTACGAAGTCGCGCGGAGCTGTAGCCTCCCGGCCAACTTCGTTTATTATGCTCGCAAGGACTTGCTTAATTTTCTCCTGATTCTCTGGCGGTGCAGATGCGAGAATCCGGGTGCGAACGAATTCGGACGCACGCGCCAGTAGCTGTCGAAGCAGCTCCAACGGGATGTCAAGCCGCAAGCCGAGCTTTTCCGCGAGCGTTTCATCGCTTCCAGATTTCTTCACAAGAGTTGCATACCCAGAATCTGAAAAGCGCGCGCCGGCATTTCGCGCAAGCGTATGGTGCACCTGCACATTACCCCGCTCGACCAGCACATCGGTCACGGCCTCCGAGAGCGAAGCGCGGCCCGAAATTGCCAACATGTGGCCTTGGCTCTTGCGTTTGGCAATGCTGACCAGATCGCTTTCGGAGAGACGGCTTGACTGAGTCAGTACCGGCGCTGCGATTACGATTTCGTCATGATTCGACAAACGTCGGACCACTCCAGTCGGCGCGTTGTCGACTGGCGCTAGAGTGTTGCTCAGTTGGACGAGGGCTTTGGTCTCAATTCTTTGGATCAGATGGACTAGGACATCGTCGAACACGCCAATTTGCTCCTCGTTGAGTCGGTTTGACTCGTCTAGGAACAGGTTGGTGACGCGCCTAAGTGTCTCGACTCGTTTTTCTGGAGTCCCGGTTTTGACCGCGACTTCCAGTTCCGCGAGTAATGAAGGATGCGACATAAACCGGCACTGATAAGGAGGTGTCGATCAGACCTATAGAATTGCCTGGCAACTATGCCTTGCAAAAATTAACTAAGTGTTGCTTGCCGGACCGAAAATATATTCCACATAATCAACAGAGATTTAGTACGATAAATCTTCGAAACACTAGGCATGAACGTGCTGTGATCGCTCAAATCTTTGTCCGCAATTAGTGATTGCGGTTCGGCCGCATATCGCAGTTGGGTCATTCGCGTCGTTGGCTCACCGCCTAGATGAGATCATGCCAATGCAGTAATCTCTATCCCGCTGGTACAAAAAGCCGTCAGGTCAATAGCTTTACCGTTGTAATTCTTCGATAAGCGCATTGAATTCTAACATCCGGCGTACGTTACATAGAATTATCGTGGTGCTGCGGTGGTCCGCCACTCTATGCGAGCCGGTCGCTAATAAACGCCGTAGCGTGAGAAATTAAATTATGCTGCAAACCAATGGTCGTGCAGGCTGGCACGAACAGCGACCTCGAGGCGGCTTTGGCCACACTGGTCCTACTGTTTGCAATCGCGCCTATGACCGTTCTACTTCACCTCGCACTCAACTAGACTGGCCGTATTTATGTGGAAAGCACCATGAAGCTTACCGCCTACGTCATCGACGGGCACACCATCGAGATCCGCCCCGCGCCAGTCGACCGCGATTGGATGGATAAGATTGATCAGCGCTTCGCCTACCGCTGTCTGCCGCTGAGCATTGCCAATGCTCATGGCTGGGAAATTCTTTGCCCCTCGGGCTTCACCGCGGTTTGGGACGGCGGCCGTGCGCTAAATGCGGTGACAGTTACTGTTGACGCAGGAGAGATTGCGCCCGCGCTCGGTCATTTCGGCTTTGGCGTGTTGACATTTCATGTGCCGTGCTTGTTTCGCACCGAGGTGGGCTACGACCTGATGGTGTCGGGCCCTATCAACCGACCGAAGGATGCCATTGCTCCGCTAACGGGTCTGATCGAGACCGATTGGTCGCCGTATAGCTTCACCATGAACTGGCAATTCACACGGCCACAAACGGCGGTGCGTTTCGAAAAGGGCGAGCCGTTCTGTCGCATCGTGCCGGTGCGCCGAGGCGAGATCGAATCAGTCGAGCCCGAGCTTTGTTTACTGTCGGACAATCCTGTGTTGAAACGTCAGCACGATACCTGGACGGCCAATCGCAATCGTTTCAACGTCGATCTCCGGCAGCCGGGCAGCGAAGCGCAAGTTGAGAAGTGGCAGAAGCTCTACCATCGCGGCCTCATGCCCGACGGCGGAGCGGCCAGCACCGCCGATCACCGCACGCGGCTCAGCGTTAGGCCGTTTAAGAAGCCGGGGGTTGTTTGAACTGTGCGTGCTCGCGCATCGCCAGCTTAATTCGCCGCAGGTCCGGCGCACCCGCTCGCTCAGCGGCGAGCCGCAATAGTTGAGAACTCTCTCACGCCCTGGTAGTCCATGACGAACATAGGAAAATAGTGGCGAGATTGCTCGGCGTTGAGCATCGCCATCGTCCGATTATCCAAAATCAGCCATTCCTGTTCGTAACGCACCGCTACTATTGCATGCACGGCTTGGCGCATGTTGTCGCGTACGATCAAAAGTCGCAGATCATTAGGGGCAATACCCAAATGGCGGAGCGCGAGATATTTTACGATTGCGTAGTCTTCACAATCGCCGGCTCCCCTGGCAAGCGTCTGAAGCGGCGCGGCCCAGAAATCGGTATAACCGTACTGGGCCCAATCGCTCATCGGCTTGATGCTGAGGTTTACCGCGCGATTGACCCAACCTAACCGGGCGCGCCCCTGGCGCTGCCGACCAAGTGCAACGATGGACAAAAAATGACGCGCAGCTTTGGGACATGGGCTGTTGACAGAACCACAGGTCGCGAGGGTCTGCTCGTCAGCAAGAATGCGGGATTGCAGCTCGTTCCACTTTGCCGGGGTTTCTCCTGGCGGAGCGATCATTGCCGGCCGGTTGAATGGTTCCGGATATAGCAACGCGCCTTCACCATGATCCGTCATGTTTGGCGCAAGCGAGGCAAGCTGCGGCCGCACAAGAGTTTCCGTTTCATTCTTAGACGCGAGTTGAATGCGAGGCGCCTTGGCTCCAATCGGTTTGGGCGATAGTAATGCGGCCTCACCGCGATCCATCAAATTTCGCGAGAGCAAGCCAGTCCCCGGCAGCGCAAGCTTCTCCGATTTACTTGCAGGGATGTGCTGAGCGTCAGGTGCCTTGGCGGCGTGGGGTTCGGCTGCCAAGAACGATAGGCTCGGGTGCGTATCTGCGAACGCGACGCTGCAAAAGACCGCGACCAAAAGACTGATTCGCGCAATATGGACGAAGGTAGACATGATTGAACGCCCCTGCATTCGGAATGTAAGTCGGCGTTGCCGATCCCATTTCCGAAAATTTGCTAGACGTTTTGCGCTCAATCATTTGCGATGAAGTTTACGGTCGCGGTGGGCGCGGTTCTTATTAGGCGCAGCGGTAAACGGATTCTAAAGGAGAGTTGTCCTTCGACCGTTGGGGGCATGCGGATACGCCGAGCTGCGGCGGAACTCACGCAATGGCAGATTTTGGTCCAACCAGGGCAAGTACGAGGTGCGATGTGCGTGGCCGAAAGGTTAGGCCAACGTTAACCCTGAAAACTTGCGTCAGTTCTGAGTAGGTCTGCCTTTTCGCTGATATGCAAATTCAATTTGTAGCCGGCCAATAGGCCGAAACCATCCTCGCTATCGGATTCGTGTAATTCCTGCGTTGGTCCGCGGCTATATTTGGACCGCTATAACTGCACGCCATAGCGGGCGAATTCATCGACGATCGTTGCTTTGATCGACTTTGCCGCTACCACATCGGCGTTGCCGCTAGCTGCATCGCCCTTTTTGAGTCTGGCAACTCCACGTCCGTAAAGGGCGCTCGCCAGTGTAGGTTCGAAACGCAGCGCTGCGCTATAGTCCTCGATAGCCGAATCGAACAGACCCATCTTTAGGTAGATCAGTCCGCGCGAGTCGTACGTCGCGGCATCATTCGCCTTGATGTCGCGCGCGTCGTACGTCGCGGCATCATTCGCCTTGATGTCAAGCGCCTTGTTGCAGTCTGTCAACGCCGCCTGCAATTGGCCTATGACGGCACGGGTCCAACAGCGCCCGCTCCATGCCGCTTTCAAATTTGGCTCAAGGCGAATCGCGTCGTCGTAGTCGTGCGCCGCGCGTTCATAGTCACTCTTTTTTTCATAGGTGTCGGCGCGGTTGGCAAAAGCTCTAGCGTAATTGGGGCTCAGCTTGATCGTCTCATCGAAATCTTTGATCGCGCGGTCGTAGTCACCCTTCTTCTGATAAGCTAGGCCGCGATTGTTAAGCGGCCTCGCATAGCTCGGAAGAAGCTCGATCGCCATGTCATAATCTTTGATCGCGCGGTCATAGTCGCCTTTTTTGAAATAAGCATTGCCCCGATTATTGTGAGCGATTGCCAATAACCGAGTGGTCTGGTTGCCGGCATCGATTAGCGCGGTGCAACCGTTGATCTGAGGCTCAGGCGAACTGCGATCGACCCCATTACACAGGTCAACATTCCTAAGTTTATCTTGAAAGCTTGAGGGTTGTTCTGCCGCCCATGATCCCTGCAACGGCGAGATCATTATCAGAGCCGCGCAGCCGATGATGCACTGCCTTACGCCAAATTCCATACCAATTTCCCGACTTTGGAACCTAGCAAAAACGCGAGTTCACCGATTCCTTGCGGGGTAATCCCCGCCTTCGGAGATGGCTTGCTTCGTAGGCGAGGGATCTCAGCATCCCCGACAGATGTTGAGATTGAGCTTCTCGCGTGGTTTTGTGGTGCCCGCATCTGGAGGCGTGGCAGGTGGTGTGCCGTTTTTTTTCAATGCTTGCGCCTTGCCTTCTTCAAAAAGGGTGTAAAATTTAACACTCCCGTCAGCCAAAATCTCAACGTGCGGCGTCGTTCCGCGAATGCCCATGGTCGCGACGGGCGTATCAATCTTCATGTCTCCGGTCTTGGCGATATTGCCGGCAACAAAAGTGAACGACCCTTTGGTTAAGCTAATAAAAGTTGAGTTAGACTTGCTGTTGGGATCGTACACGAATTCATCCAATGCCATGCGAGCATTGCTGGACAGATTGAACGTCGTGCCGTCAGTGAAAGTAATGCCGATCGTTCCATCGGCTCCAGTCTGGACGATATCGCGGAGATAGACGGGATCGCCAACCTTGGGCCCGCCGGTTCGATTGCCAAGCGTTGCCTGAACGACCACCGCGTTGACATGTTCGATTGTGACCGAGCCCGTGAGGGTTATGACCTTTCCAATGGGCTTAACCGACGCATCCTGAAGGGCAGGGCGCGTCGCGGGGTCTTGCGCTGAAGCCGGATCCGCTAAAAAGCTGGCGGCAGTTAAAATAGTACCCATCACGAACACGGCAGCCATATGCGCGCGCATCGCCAGTCCCCTTTAGGGCAGGTGTCGCATTTGCGATTAGCCAAACAAGTTAGCAGGGTTATCCTCGTGTAGCAATATGACTGGGCGCCGGAAGGTCTTTTTTCCTAGGTTGCGCGGGTTGGCCCGCCCAGGCCTGGGAAGGAGCGCCGAGCGGGAACTTTTACATAAAAGCCACGAAATTAACCTTAATTTGGGGCTTATAGACCGCCTGAGCGTTGATTTAAATTATAATCGAAGCCATAGTTAGATAACCAGGCGTTGCAGGCGCTGGCGGCAGAATCAGAGCAAAAAACTGCTGAGGCCTGGCGCGACCGATAGAGGGAGTACAGGGCCAGTGTCCGGTCGTTCCCGCGTTGCGCCGGGCAGGGGGGGTGGTGCGGCTGGCTTTGTGCCAGCAGGCGCACCTTTCGATGTCGTCGGCAAAATCGAGTCGTTGACAGGGTCCGCAACCGTCACGCGGACCAACGGTATTTTTATTGTACTCAAGCTTGGCGATTCCGTTTTCCAGGGCGACATCATCGAGACTGCCGCCGATGGCCGGGTCGATATTCGCTTCATCGACGGCACCGGCTTTAGCCTGTCCAACAGCGCCCGCATGGTGGTGAAAGAGTTTGCGCGTGGCAGGGCTTCGCCTTCGGCCCTATTCGATGTGGCGCAAGGGACCTTCGCCTTCATCGCCGGTGAGATGGCGAAAACCGGTCGTCTCGAGATCGAAACGCCTTTTGCAAGAATTCGGGGCCGCGCGCAATCGGGCGGCTTCGGCACGTTGTCGCTCGCTGCGTTGTTCTTCGCTGCCATGGAGGAAGTCCAGGCAAGCTCGTTTTCCTTATCCCCAGACGACGGCGTCGTCGTTTGCGAGGACTTAGGGCAATGGGGCGTTGTCGAGCTCGTGGTCCATGGACAAACACAGCCCCAATACCTTCGCGCCTGCGAGGCAGTACGTATTTTAACAACTGGATCCTCCGAGGTAACTCAGCTTACCCCCGACCAAATAGTGCAGTTACAGACGCTGGAGCAGCGAGTGCTCGACGTCTTGCAGAAGGGATTGCCGACAATCCACGCGCAAGCCGGGTCGAGCTCGCCATTCGTCGAGGCTCGATTGATCTCGGCGCCGGACCAGCCGCCGCCGCCCTCGCCCCCGCCGCCGCCGCCGCCGCCCCTGCCGCCGCCGCCGCCAGCTGCTGAGATCGTCGAGTCTTTGTTGCCGCCGCCGCCGCCGCCGCCGCCGCCGCCGCCGCCGCCACCTCCTCTTCCGACGATCACGATCGACTCGACGATCGAGACGAACACGGGCCTGACGGCAACGATCACGGGCGGCGGCCTGACCAGAGACAACACGCCAACGCTGACGGGCACGTTGAGCGATGCCAGCGTTGTCTCGTCGCTGATTGTGTCTGACGGTACGACCCCCCTGGGCGCGGCAACGATCAACGTGGGCAATAACACCTGGAGCTTTACCCCCAATCCGGTGTCTGAAGGCCTTCACAGTTTCACGGCGATGGCTACCGACATTTTCGGCAACACCGCGACCGCAGGGCCGGTGACGGCTACGATCGACACTATAGCGCCAACGGGCGGCATTCCTGATCTGACCGCTGCGACGGATACCGGTATCTCGAACACCGACAACATCACCTATGACCCTGATTTCCTCATCACGGTCGGGCCGGGGACTGCGGTTGGCGACACGGTTCAATTGCTGCAGGACGGGTCTACGATACTGGTGACGCATACGATCACGCAGGCCGACATTGACGCCCAGAGCGTGACCCTCACGGTGAGCGTCAACAGTCTTCACCAGGGTAATAATTCAATCGCGGCGGTCTTCAGCGACCTCGCCGGGAATAGTTTTACGTCGCAATCGTTGTCGATCTTCATCGACACTATTGCCCCGGTCGCGAATAATGTTTCGGCCAGCGGCAACGAAGACACTACGATTCCAATAACATTGTCAGGTACAGACACCGGCGGAAGCGGCGTCGCGCTCTTTACAGTGTCGAGCCCGCCCTCGCACGGCATGCTGTACACAGATCCAAGCGCGTCGACCCTGGCGGCAATTGGCACGCCATATGCGAGCAACACGCTCTACTTCAAGCCGGACGCCGACTACAACGGCTCCGCGTCGTTCCAGTACACCGTGATGGATGTGGCCGGCAATTCGGATACGACTCCAGCCACGGTCAGCATCGCCATCGACCCGATCACCGACATCGCCGCCGACCATGTCACCACCAATGAAGACACCGCGGTCACCTTCAACCCGGTGAGCGGCGCCGGCGAGGACTCGGGCGCGGACAATTTCGAGGACGGCGCGCAGATCACCGCCATCGACGGCACGGCGATTGTCGAAAGCGGCGCCGCGGTCGCGGTCAGCCACGGCTCGGTCACGCTGGGCGCCAACAATGCGCTCACCTTCACGCCCGAAGACGACTACAACGGCGACGCCGTGTTCTCCTATACGGTGTCCAACAACGGGGCGCCCGAGACCGCCAATATCACCGTCGCCATCGACCCGATCACCGACATCGCCGCCGACCATGTCACCACCAATGAAGA
>CAZLWN010000041.1:13350-16861 GCA_964563195.1 uncultured Undibacter sp.
CTATACGGTGTCCAACAACGGGGCGCCCGAGACCGCCAATATCACCGTCGCCATCAACCCCGCCGACGACACAGAACCGGAGTTCTTCCAGGGAATCGACGGCCTCTATGTGTTCACGGGAGACAAGACGCAAGAAGGAACCACGTGGAAGTTCCAAGTTGCGGTGGCGGATGACGACGCGGCATCAATCGGCCAAGGGGGCATCGCAGAATTCGATGTGTATAATACGACGCAATCCTTGTTGCTTGGATCTGCGACATATAACCCGAGCACTGAAGTATGGACGGGTTCCGGTCAGATTTCTTTTCCGTTTGTCACCTGGGACATCGCGACCGGCGTGTATACGATTACGGTCTCCAACAATAACATCAACAATCACAACACAATCGAGGTTATTGCATACGACCTCGCGCATAATTCAAACTCCGTGACCGGGACCTTAACAAATAGCAGCAACTTCCAGGTCGCGCCTGCCGGCATTGCCGGGGAACCCATCAACCTGGGCCTGACCAGCCCGGAGAACGAGGGCGGACTCATCACGGCAACGATAAAAGACCTTCCCTCGGGCTGGACGCTCGATGGCGCAACACAGAACCAGGACGCAAGCTGGACGGTGCAGACTGCGGATGTCGGCTCGCTGACGATAACCACGTCATCCGATTTTGCCGGTGCGTTCCTGCTCCCTGTGACCCTGAGTTGGACCAATGCCGACGGGACGACGGCGACAACAACCGTGGCCGATAATATCGAAG
Source organism: uncultured Undibacter sp. (assembly GCA_964563195.1). GTDB lineage: Bacteria > Pseudomonadota > Alphaproteobacteria > Rhizobiales > Xanthobacteraceae > Pseudolabrys. The sequence continues at coordinate 14,103 of CAZLWN010000041.1, forward strand.
CCTACACACCTGGTTCGCCGATCTTCGCCTGGTCGGGCGATGATGTACTCACCGGCTCCAGCGGTCAGGACCTCTACGTCTTCGCGCAGCCGATCGGCAATGATGTCGTCCACAGCTTCGACGTTGGCCAGGACCAGATCGACCTCATCGGCTATGCCGGATTCACCAGCTTCGCCGACGTACAGGCGCATCTTTCGAACAATGCCGCCGGCGATGCGGTGATCACGCTTGGCGATGGCCAGTCGATCACAATTTTAAGTGTGCCCGCGGCGGCACTGACAGCGGGCAACTTTGTGTTCGATCAGACACCCGTCACCGACAATGCCGGCACCATGACGATCGGCGATGGCGCGATGCTGCCGCTCTCGGGCACATTCGACAATTCAGGCACCGTCGCGCTGAACTCCAACGGTGATCAAACCGAGCTGCAGATTGTCGGTTCCGGCCTCACGCTTCAGGGCGGCGGTCAGATTGTTCTGTCGGACAGTTCCGCGAACGCCATCGTCGGCACCAATCCGGCCGACACGTTAACCAATATCGATAATACCATCTCTGGTGCCGGCCAGATCGGCTCCGGCGACGGCAGTCTGACGCTGGTCAACGGAGCATCTGGCATAATTGCCGCCAACGTCAACGGGACTACGCTCACACTCGACACGGGCGCCCCTATCGTAAACAATGGCATACTGGAAGCGATGAATGGCGGCACGTTGCGGATCGACGATCCACTCAGCGGCAGCGGTTGGCTCGCGATCGGCGTCGGGGTGTTGGAGTTGGCGGCGCTGTGCGCGGCTGACGTACTGTTCTCGACCACCGCTGACGCCTACGGCACACTGTCGATCGATTATGCCGCCGACTTCACAGGAACAATTTATAATTTTGCCGGCACCAGCGCGCAGTCGTCCGATGCGATCGACCTAAAAGACATTGCGTACCAGGGCGCCAGCGTTAGCTATAGCGACGATAGCGGCACCGATACGGGCGGCACGCTCACAATCTACGATGCATCCCACACCGTCGTGGACGCGATCAAATTCGCGACTGGCGAATTCCAGACGGCGAATTTTAATCTCGCCGACGATGGCCACGGTGGCACGTTAATCACCGATCCAGCCATATCGATCACAACCTCTTCAATCAGCACTACGCTGACCTCCGGCGCCGATGCGGTGACCTTCGACGATAACAACAATACGCATCAGGTCTCTGCCACGGACCAAACGTTGGCTAACGGCGACAAGATCATCGGCGGTGACGGCACCGATACGCTGACGGTCGATAACGGCAATGGCGACAATAGCTATACGTTCGGCGACGGCGATCACTTCGATATCGGGCTGACCGGCTTCGAAAACCTGAAACTCACCGACGCTGATGCAACGAGCGATCACGCGATTACCGTGGCGTTCGATGCCAGCTTCGACAACAACGGCCTGCTCACGGTAGATGGTTCAGCGCTAAGCCACTTGAACGGCAGCGGCGTTACGATCGATGCCCATCTCGCCTCAGACTCTTTTGCCTTTATTGGCAGCTCCAACGGCGATACCCTGATCGGCGGCACGCAGGCCGATACCATCACCGGTGGTGGCGGCGGCGATTCCCTAACCGGCGGCGGCAGCAGCGATACCTTCATGTTCAAGGCCACCACGGATTCGCAGCCGGGCGCCGGGCAATTCGACACCATCACCGACTTCACGGCAAACTCGGATCACCTCGATATCGCGGCCATCAGCGGGCTGAACAGCGATAATCAGGCCGTCGATATCCAAACGCTTACGTTGACCCCAGCGGAAATAGCGGCTCATACCATCGCCATCCTAACGAACGGAGGCAATACTGTCATCTACGCCAATGCGAGCGACGCGTTGGAAAGCATCGGCAGCGCCGACATGGAGATCCATCTGAATAACGTAACCAATGTACAGTCTACGGATTTCATTCTCTATCATTAGGCCGATTGGAAGGCAGGGGTCCTTCCTTTAAGAAAAATATTGGATCGATTATTCAGGCGACGTACAGTTACTTAATGTTTATGGCCGAACATTTTCCAGATTGCCCTTCCGGCGAGTATCAGCATTTCCCACCCGGTTATGATAAGTTGGGTGGGAAAATCGGGCGCGAATTTCGAGGAACATCATTCACGCGTGGTCACCAACGTGACACCTGAGAGGGTTGCGGATGGCTGAGGTTACGTTAACATTGCCCGAAGCAATGAAGCGAGCCGTTGCGGCCTATGAGCGCGGGCAGTTACGTGAGGCTGATCGCCTAGCGCGCGCAATCCTCGGAGTTAAAGCTGATTGTTTTGATGCCCTTCACTTGATCGCAGTAGTTAGCTCGCGGGAACGACGGTTTGACGAGGCGCTGGCGAGCTACGACAACGCCCTTGCCGTACGACCGGATTATGGCGAGGCGCTCTTCAACCGCGGCAATGCGCTGAAAGAACTGAAGCGATTGGATGAGGCGCTGGCGAGCTACGACCGCGCCCTTGCCATGCGGCCGGATTATGCCGAGGCACTCAACAACCGCGGCAATACTCTGAAAGAACTGAAGCGATTGGACGAGGCGCTGGCGAACTACGACCGCGCCCTTGCCGTACGGCCGGATTATGCCGAGGCGCTCTACAACCGCGGTGTGACGCTGCAAGAACTTAAGCAATTGGACGAGGCGCTGGCAAGCTACGAGCGTGCCCTTGCCGTGCGGCCGGATTATGCCGAGGCGCTCTTCAACCGCGGCAATACCCTGCAAGAACTGAAGCGATT
>CAZLWN010000041.1:16961-26082 GCA_964563195.1 uncultured Undibacter sp.
GACGCTGCAAGAACTCAAGCAATTGGACGAGGCGCTGGCGAGCTACGACCGCGCCTTTGCCGTACAGCCGGATTATGCCGAGGCGCTCTTCAACCGCGGCAATACCCTGCAAGAACTGAAGCGATTAGACGAGGCAGTGGCGAGCTACGACCGCGCCCTTACCATGCGGCCGGATTATGCCGAGGCGTTCAACAACCGCGGTAATGCGCTGAAAGAACTGAAGCGGCTTGGGGAGGCGCTGGCGAGCTACGACCGCGCGCTTGCCGTGCGACCGGACTATGCCGAGGGGCTCAACAACCGCGGTGTGGCGCTGCAAGAGCTGAAGCGGTTGGAGGAGGCGATGGCGAGCTACGATTGCGCGCTTACGGTGCAGCCGGCTTATGCCGAGGCACACTGGAACAAGTCCCTATTGCAGCTTCTCACTGGCGACTTGGATGCTGGGTGGCGGGAATATGAGTGGCGCTGGAAAACCGAAAGCCTTGGGTTATTTAAGCGAGAATTTGCGCAACCGCTTTGGCTTGGTGAGAATGGAATTGAGGGCAAGACAATCTTACTCCATAGTGAACAAGGATTTGGCGATACAATTCAGTTTTGCCGATACGTGCCGTTGGTTGCCAGACGCGGCGCGCGTGTGCTAATCCAAGCGCCAGCATCGCTGCAGGGCCTAATGGCGAGTTTTGCCGATGTGGCACAGGTAATTTCTGCGAAAGGCAAGCTTCCGCAATTTGATCTACAATGTCCGTTGCTCAGCCTACCATTGGCATTTGGAACCAAAATAGAGTCGATTCCAGCGAATGTGCCATATTTAACAGTTCCACTGGAAAGCAAGAAAAATTGGAATATCACACGCGAGTTGAAACGCCGTATAACAATTGGCCTCATATGGGCTGGCAGGTCGACACACAAAAAGGACCACAATCGATCAATCAACCTTCGATCCTTGTTGAAACTTCTTGATGTCAACGCGCTCTTTGTAAGCCTGCAAAAGGATGTTAGCCCTGAAGACGCAGCAGTGCTAAAAGAGCGAATCGACCTCGTGCATTTAGGGGATAAACTTAAAACGTTCTCCGAGACGGCGGCAGTCATCTCAAATTTAGACCTTGTAATTTCAGTTGATACGAGTGTCGCCCATCTTGCTGGGGCGTTGGCAAAACCGGTCTGGGTATTATTGCCCTTCATCCCAGACTGGCGATGGCTACTCGATCGCGAGGATAGCCCCTGGTATCCAACCGCACGGCTGTTCCGGCAAAATATCCCAGGCGATTGGTCGAGTGTAATTAGCCGCGTTGTCGTTGAACTCGAAAACCTATTGCGCGTTTACGATGAGCGTGCGCCTGCGTAAATTGAACATTTAAAAGGACGATTTACGAGCGATGCTTAGCTTCGCCGCGAAGTTGACTGATATAAAGAACGAGGAGTTCGGGGGTCTAGCGGACATCGGCAAGATACCTAGGTCTTTCGCTTACCAGTTTCTATGCGGCTCCAGGCACATTTCGGAGCGGACGGCGCAAACTTGGATCTGCGCTAACGTTAATTTTAAGTGATCAATCCAACACTTCGTCTCACCTGCTATCAATGAGGCCGGCGAAAAGATTGGAATACATTAGAGATTTTGGAGTTTTGCTTGTCGAACTTACGGAAAATATATGTATTTCGATGCGGAGAGACCGCACTCTACGCATTAACACATGACAGCACCGGCCGAACCCTCCCGCCGGGAGCGTGTTCAGCAGGCTGGCAATTTGAGCAGTCTATAACTTTTCGGCTGGACGATAGCTCGCCGAAACATGAACTAGCCGAAGCAACACTCGCTGCGATTGCGAAGCACGGTTTTTACCTAACGCACGCAGCAATTCATGCACTGCCAGTTGAGATCGTTGGATCACATTGTGATGACAAAGAAAACGAGTCCGATAGCCGCGTCAGCAGTGACAGCCTAGGCAACTTGGACAAAATCGTTGACGCGTGAATCCCGTTTTGATTCAAGGATGCAGATTTGAGCAGGCAGCTTTGAGGAGGTAGCTTTGAGCCGCGGCAATCTAACAGTCCAAATGTCGGACTTTTCGGATCGCTGTAATCCCTCGTTGCCCGTCTCGTCAATGAATACGAGCAGAGTCCATGCGGTCAGATGGAGCTTGCTGTCGCTGATGTTCTAACCGGCGCTCTGGAAACAGTCCCGGCATCCAGCGTGAGGCGAGTGTGGCGGGGAAGGTCAGGCGCAGCGGCGCGCGCGTGGAGCACGGCTTTGGGCTACCGGCACGCCGAGCGACAGCCGTGCCAACGCAAGCAATTTCGATAACCGCATCAATTACGCTCACTGCGCGCTGTTCGTCAGTGCCTCGAGCCGCGGGGCCGCCTTGACCGAACCGAGGTCTTTCGCCTTCTGATACCATGCGCGCGCCTTCGCCTCGTCGGGAGTCGCTCCTTTAGGGCCATTCTTGGCGAGAGCTACGGGGTCATATGTCGCGGCCAATGCCAGCGCACCGCGCGCGTCTCCGGCTTCTGCCACCCTTCCAAAGATGAACCGCGCGCTGGCAAAATCGCCGACGGCGACGAAATCGACTCCCTGGTTCAGCAGCGTTTCAATTTCCTCGCGGTCGAGTGAGCGCGCCGGCTCCGTCCGCGCGGGGACGGCCTTGACGTTTGTGGTGGAAGCGGGCGATTCGCTCTGTCGCGCGCCGGCGACAGGGGGAGCAGCAGCGGCGAGGCGCGGATGCGCATCCGGCAAACTCGCATGATTGGGATTAATCCACGCCAGCCTATCGATGGCAAACTGCGTTGGCCCAGTCTGAAAATTAAACACTCCCAGGACATTTGCGGGGGGGGTGAGCGCATGGCTTTGTTGTCCGTCGAGCCAAGGGTTTGCTGGGGTGGGCGTTGGCTTATGTGCCGTGGTCAACGGCCTCGCCGGCAGCTCTGGTCCAGCGTCGCTGCGCTTCAATCCCAATCCGACAATCGCGCTTGGCGCCGCGATGAAACTCTGGATGGTCGGCAACGCCACGACAAACCCGAATGCGACCAAACCTGCGAGGAAGATGGCAAAAGGAATGCCGATAAACATGCCGACGCCGTTGTTGGCCCGTATGAAAGGCTTCACCCTGCCTCGATGTCGCAGTTCCAGCTCCGGCGGCTCGGGCACGAGAGTTGGCTCGAGCGACTTCGAGTGTTGGTGGTTATCCCATTCTAATATAGGAATATCTGTGGGCGCGTTGTTCGCGGTATTGCTACCGCCAGCAACACGAAGATCCGTCGTTTTGCTGTGCGCCCATTTCGGCGCATAGAACGAGGCTTCATTCGGATCAGACGATCGATCAATGGGACTACTCATAAGACTCTGCGCTCCCACGACTTCGGTCAACGCTTGTTACAAGTGGGCCCCTATCTGGTCGCTATCCAATCATCTTGAGCTCAATCCGTACTTCTTACGCCACACCATGAATTCCCTGAATAGGGCGTCCCGTTCCTCGTCATTGTGCAATCGCGCGCTATTACCACTCTTGCTCAGAAACGTTTGGAAGTTCTGCTTTAGTTTCTGCGGCGATGAATCATCCGCCTTCATCAATCGTTGCAACGTCTCCTCGGCAACACTGAATCGAGTCCATCCGGGTACGGTCGCTGCAAGATTGACGTCGCGCCATTTCGGATGATACGGCGGATGCTGAAACTTGTCCCAATTCTCGAACAGGCGCTGAACGAAACGCTGCACCCGACGAAACCTATCCTTCGTGTGTGACCAATCGTAAACGGCGAGCACCGCCGGCACCGCGATCGTATCGATCCTTTGTCCCGATGGGACCAACGCCGGATAGTCCTGGTGCGAGAACTCACCCAGCGTATAGTAGTCAGCGAATTTCTTCGAAAACGGGATGGATAGGAGATGAAAACCGGAATTTTCCGGAATTCGCACAAGCGCGTCGACTGGTTTACCGACTACACGGATGAGCGCCGACAATTCTCCTGATTTCAACTTCTTCAAAGCGACGGGATAGCTGAGATTGGACTGCTCGATGTGGATTCCGAGCCGCTGAAAAATGATCGCGCCGGTAAGGCTTGACGCACTCCCCTCCGGCCCAAGGTTAACTTTCTTGCCGCGCAGATCCTCGATGCTGTGGATGTCATCGCGCGCCATAATATGTATTTCCGAGACCGGCAGCCGAATTATATAATTGACGCGCTTGTTGAGGTTGGCGGTTTTGCGTACCGTGCGGAAATACTCAAACACGTCAGATTGAGTAACGGCGATATCGACGCCGCGCAGGTACAGCAGATCTTCAAGATTGGACGCGGCGCCGAATGAGACGATCGGCAAAATGCGAAGATTGTCGCCGTCGTCGAGCGCTTGCGCGAGTTCGACTGCGAAACGCATGTACGTTCCCGAAGCAAGCCCGCCAACGATACCGACCGTCCATTCGTTCTTTGTCGTCCTGATGGAGTCTTCGGCGCTGGGCTTCTGCAAAGATTTCGGAATGACCTGTGTCACAGCGGGCCGCACGCCGACAGTGAATACCGAAAGTAGCGCTAGCGCGGCTATGCCGGATCGCTTGAACCGAAACATGCTGCCAGAAACCGAGTAACCGCTTGGAGCGCGTGCAGACGTCTGTTTCCTCAAAGTTTTGTACATCAACGTCACCCCACACGATCGATCCCTGCGAATGCCACAGGGGCACTGATCCGATCAGAAATGAACCTCCTCAAAAGTCCATCAGTCTGCTTCCGCCATCATCGCGCGGCCATAAGAGGAGTTTGGCAACAGAACAGCATTAACTCGCGCAACGCATTTTGGTTCGCTCGCCTATTGCTTTTGGCTACGCTCCGGCTGCCTCTGTTGCCCATAACTCGGCCTTCCGGGTAGATAGTCATGTTCCAGATTTTTGATGTTTCTCTCCCATTATGTTTGAAATATGTTGGATGCGATTTGGCAGCATTTGGCCAGTCCGCAAATTGCACAATATGGTTGAGATCAGGGTTCATGCGAGTGTGATTTTTTCGCATACGTTGATGATGTGGTTTCTTGAGTTTTATCACTCCGACGTTAAAACCGCTTGAACTCATAGTCCCCGGAGACGGTATTGCTGTACCGAGCATGACGCAGCGGGCCGGCTGCACCGATGCCGCATCGTCAACGTGACTGGTATCCCGAAGATATGGTGGTGCCAGCCATCGGGCTATTGCTGGCTTGTAAGTGCTACGGACGCGGGAGTGACCAAATTCGCGGGAGCGAGCGCCGGATATCCTGCTTGACCAATTGCTCTCAGACGCAATGTTTTCGTCATATTATCGCCTCCGTCTACTACTTAATTTAATTGCACTTCCGACATGGCGTGCCTGACAAGCTACGCAATAACAAAACGAATAAAGAGAGAATGAATTAAGCGCACGGCAATCGACACGGACTAAGGGAGCGACCCATGGCCCACGACCAGGAACAACGAATCCGCGAGTTTGCCTATTTGCTTTGGCTTGATGAGGGAATGCCCGAAGGCAAAGATAAGGAGCACTGGGAAAGGTCGCGTGTCGCAATAGAGCAATTGGATCGGGAAAACGCTGAATTTCAGAAGCGCGAGGTACAGGCTTCGTCGGCTTTATCCAACGGGCCTGCGGTATCCAAAAACAAGCCTGTTTAGCTTCGGCATCGACCTTGACTTTAGCTCGGACTTTGAGACGAGCCGACAGCCATCTTGGTTTCCGACCATACCTGTTGACGATTCAAAACTTCGCCAATCAAAATTTCCTCACACTTTCGCGGAACTTCGGACACAAACGTTCGTTCAACTGCCGAGAGATCCGGCAATAAAGGAGCCTAATTATCCAAATCTGATGCGGTGTTAGACGCTTTGCCGATGAGGATGGATCCTATGCGTACGGCGAACCAGCAAAAAGCTCTCGACCCCAATGATCTCTTGTATTATGCACCGCGCCGGTTGCGTGAACGCATCGACGATGCGCCAGCTTTGCAGCCGCATGGGGACAACTATCCATCCATGCGACTTCGGCCCGCAGCCAATGACCGGTCTGGCTATAGACCTTTTGTCGAATCAAATTCCGACTATCCCCTCGTTGAGACTCCACTCCCGGAGAGTTTGCGGCGTTTAAGCGAAGTCGAATCCGAGTCTTCTCATTCAATAAGCCGCGTGCGCTGGACGCCGCAGCGACGCCTGGCACTTGCCGTCGCGGCTACCGTTGTTACGGTTGCCAGTTTCGTAGTCGAGCTTGTCATTCTCGACGCGATTCAATGGCAAGATTCAACAAAAGTTGCCCTTAATCCATTGTCAGAAAATAGGCCAGCACCGACTCTTGTCGTCGCGGATGGCGGCGGGACAATCAGCATGCCGTTGCTGCTCGGCAACTATGAAACGAGCACCGGCGCCGCTCTAAGTGCAGCCCAATGGCCCACACCCGATGCCGGTCGTGGCAAAGCGGCAAGGCTTCAAACGCCGACCGAAAATGCAGTTGCCACGACGGGCGCCAAACGTTTGGGTACGGTGCGGCAGATCAACCCAAGTGAGGTAACCTCCCTGCTAAAGCGGGCAGAGGCGCTCGTGTCGACCGGCGACCTACCTGCCGCCCGACTTTTGTTGAACCGGCTTGCCGAAGCGCACAATGCCCGTGCGGCTTTTGATCTGGCCGCCACCTACGATCCTACTGTGATCAAGGCTCTCGGAGCTGTCAGTGCTTCGCCTGATCTGGCGCTTGCACGAACCTGGTATGAGCGGGCGCGGGATTGGGGCTCGACTAACGCATCGGAAAAACTTCATGCACTTGCGAACGCGACTCGATAGCAGACGCGGCGTAACCATAACGCTCTCAAAATCGTACGTCCGTTGCAGGCGCCAGGTCTGCTCTAGAAGAGCGATGGAACTCATAAGGGTAGAAACGCCGTGACCAAATTCAAACGATTCGCTTGTTTTGCGGTAATAATTTTCCCGCTATTTGCCATGAACTCAACGATGGCTGGCCAAGGAAAAGAGCCTGAAAAGGTGAGCGAAGACCTTAAGGCAATATTCAGTTACGGAAGCGACCCCGATACGAAGAAGGCGCGCCTTAACGCCAATACGGTCACCATTATTGCCGGCACCATCGGAGGGACCCATGAGCAGATTGGCGCCGATCTCGCGTCGGTGCTCGATGACGGAGAGAAGTTCCGTGTTCTTCCTATTTTGGGACGCGGCTCGGTTCAGAGCGTCGCGGATATTTTATTTTTGAACGAAGTAGATCTCGGAGTTATCCGTTCAGATAGCCTCGATTATCTTGAGAAGAGGGGATTTGCAAAAAACCTCAGAGGCCAGCTTACCTACATCACCAAGTTATTTAATGAAGAAATGCACGTCGTTGCGCCCAAGGCTATCGAAAAACTTGCCGATCTTAACGGGAAGACCGTCGGCGTCGATAGTGATGGCACGTTCATAACGGCTACCGCGGTCTTCGCGCGTCTTGGCATCAAGCCGAAATTTATTCGCATTGAGGAGCCGCGTGCGTATGAAAAATTACGCAGGGGCGAAATCGATGCGATGGTCGCGATTGAGGGAAGCCCTTCGAAGTTCATTAGCGAATTCAAAAACGATCGATTTCACTTCGTTCCGATCGTTTACGCCGCCCCACTTCAGGTCGACTACCTGCCCGCGCAGTTGAAGTCGAAAGATTACCCCGCACTGATCTCGGCCGGGGAGCGGGTTGACACCATCGCAGTGCCTGCAATTCTCGCTGCATACAACTGGGACGGGGGAACCGAGCGGTACCGCAAGATCGCGCACTTCGTTAATACGTTCTTTGCAAAGTTTAAGGCATTGCAAAAGCGGCCCTTTCACCCGAAATGGAAGGAGGTTGTTCTCAGTGCACCATTGAGTGGTTGGAAACGCTTCCCAGCGGCACAGGAGTGGCTCGACGAGCGCTCAAATGGGCTCATGTCTGAGACGCGGCGTCAGTTCGATCAGTTCATGGCGACTCGCGCATCCACATCTGGAAAAGCTCTTACGGCAGCCTTGGAGACGAATGCAGCGCTGTATAAACAATTCCTTGAATGGCAGAAGGAGAGGTCTGAAAAGCCGCACTCGCGGCGGTCACATAGACATAAGACGAAAAGCATCAAGTCCAAACACCGCATCAAATCCAAACACCGTATGAAGGCCGAGAACCGGACAGAGGACGAAAAAGCGCCTCAGGAGGCAACACCAGCGCCAAGTGATATTCCGATTTTTAGTTTCGTGCGCTAGCGCGGTGTGTTGCTCGCTCACATAATCGGCGCTTGCCTGTGCAATTTGCTCTAGTTCGGCCGTTTGCTAGGTCCGGTGCCGGTGCATATCCGCCGGAAAAACACATCATTGCATGGGACAGTCGAGTGATCTGTGAGCATTTTTGCAATTCCGATGTTGCCGGGATTTCATCATCAATATTCGCGGATGTCTGGTCCGGTCAGCTCGCCGACTACGGTCCCGGCTACCCGACGCAACGGTAGACATCCGCGTTTCACGTCTGTCTTGCGGGAAGATCGGAAAAGCTCCAATATTTACGCTAGTTTAGGAGCCATCGAATAATATCGGTCCATGGTTGCACGACTGATTTTGCTGCTTTCTCTGCTGCTGCCGGCGCAAGCGCTGGCCGCTTCGCTGCCGCCGATCATCGCCAGCGCCGGTAATGAAGTGCCGACATGCGTGCAACCGGACGCGCTGATGGAGTTCGTGAAGAGCACCAATATGCGCCGCCGCACGCCGCGCGAGATCGCGCCGCGCTTTGACGACATCGCCTCGCTCTACCATCGCATCGGCCAGTGCGTGTCGCGTCCGCCGGAGAAATGCGTCGGCGTGCGCTGGGATTACGCCTTCTTCCAGATGCTGATCGAGACCAATTATCTGACGTTTCGTCGCCCCGACGGCGTGCCCGCCGGCGTGCCGGCGGGCGACAACAATTTTGCCGGCCTCGGCGCCACGATTTCCGGCCGCCCGGGCGAGCATTTCAACGACGTGCCGACCGGCGTGCTCGCGCATCTGCAACACGTCTTGATGTATTCAACCACGCCGATTCCGCACCCGGTGGCGATGCGCACGCGCCAAGTGCAAAGCGACGTGCAGCACATCATGCGCCGGCTGCACCGGCCGGTGACCTTCGGCGACCTCGCGCGCGAATG
>CAZLWN010000042.1:0-25637 GCA_964563195.1 uncultured Undibacter sp.
GTGCCGGGATCGCGGAAGCGGTTGGTGATCGGATAACGGCGGTCGCGGCCGAAATTCTTCAAGGTGACTTTCACCCCCGGCGCCGCCTGTCGGCGCTTGTATTCGGCGATGTTGAGCATGCGCTCGACCCGCATCACGGTGTCGCGGTCGAAGCCGTCGGCAACAATCGCCGCAACCGATTCCTCGCGCTCCACCAGCCGTTCCAGGATCGGGTCGAGCACGGCGTAAGGCGGCAGCGAATCCTCGTCCTTCTGGTTTTCGCGCAACTCGGCGGTCGGCGGACGCACGATAATATTCTCCGGGATGACCAACCGATCGGGCCCCATCGCGCCCTCCGGCATCCAACCATTGCGCAGCCGCGCCAGGCGGAACACCCCGGTCTTGTAGAGATCCTTGATCGGATTAAATCCGCCGTTCATGTCGCCATAGAGCGTGGCGTAGCCGACCGACATTTCCGACTTGTTGCCGGTGGTCACCAGCATGAGTTTGAACTTGTTGGAGATCGCCATCAGCGTGGTCCCGCGCGCACGCGCTTGCAGGTTTTCCTCGGCGACGTCGCGCGGCAAACCGGAAAACAACGGCTTGAGCACGTGTTCGAAGCCTTCGACAGCCTCCGCGATCGGCAGGATCGAGTAGTCGACGCCCAGCGCCTTGGCGCAAGCGGCGGCATCGTCGAGTGATTCCTGCGCGGTGAACTTGTACGGCATCATGATACAACGTACGCGCTCGGGCCCGAGCGCATCGACCGCCATCGCCGCGCAGAGCGCGGAATCGATGCCGCCCGACAGGCCGATGACCACACCTGGAAAGCCGTTCTTGTTGACGTAGTCGCGCAAGCCGAGCACGCAAGCGGCATAGTCGGCCTCGTCGCCTTCGAGCGCGGCGATGTTGGGACCATCATCGCAGCGCCAACCTTTACCCCCGCGCGACCAATGCGTCGTCACCACCACTTCCTTGTAGGAGGCCAGCTGGAACGCCAACGAACAGTCGCCGTTCAAGGCGAGCGAAGCGCCGTCGAACACCAGCTCGTCCTGGCCGCCGACCTGGTTGGCGTAGATCAACGGCAGGCCACTTTCCTTGACGCGTGGGACGATGACATTGAGCCGCTGATCGGCGACATCGTGACGAAACGGCGAGCCGTTCAGCACCAGCAGAATTTCGCCCCCGGTCTCAGCAATGCATTCGACCGGCTCCGGACCCCAAATGTCCTCGCACACCGGTAGGCCCAGCCGCACGCCGCGGAAATTGACCGGCCCCGGCATCGGTCCCGGCACGAACACACGTTTTTCGTCGAATACGCCGTAGTTCGGCAGATCGACCTTGTAGCGCAGTGCAGCGATCGCACCGTCGTCGAGCAGGGCCGCCGCGTTGTAGAGCTTGCCGTCGTCGGGCCAGGGCGTGCCGACGACCAGCGCCGGGCCTGCGGACGCCGTCTCGCGCGCGAGCTGCTCGACCGCGGAGCGGCAGGCGGCTTGGAAGGCCGGTTTGAGCACCAAGTCCTCGGGCGGATAGCCGGCGATGTACAATTCGGGGAAGACGACCAGATCGGCACCCTGGCTGGCCGCTTCCGCGCGGGCGCGGCGCACTTTCTCGGCGTTGCCGGCGATGTCGCCGACCGTGGAATTGAGCTGCGCGACGGCGATCGCGAGCTTATCGGCAGGACGCCCGTTCATGATGAACACGTCTAGCGCCTGCCCTCGCGCCCGGCAATCGCGGGGCGCGCGGTGGAATGACTGCCATGCCGGATGAGGCTAGAGGCCCGCCGCAGCCGGCATCGGCTCTGACCGCCCCGAGCGCTCCTTCTTGAGCAAATCGGCCAGCAGGAAGGCCATGTCGATCGCCTGCTCGGCATTAAGCCGCGGATCGCAGGCCGTGTGATAGCGGTCGTTGAGATCGGCATCGGAAATGGCGCGGGCGCCGCCCGTGCATTCGGTCACGTTCTGCCCGGTCATTTCCAGGTGCACGCCGCCGGCATAGCTTCCTTCGGCCTGATGCACCTCGAAAAAACTGCGCACCTCTTTCAGGATCAAGTCGAACGGCCGCGTCTTGTAACCGCTCGCCGAGGTGATGGTGTTGCCATGCATGGGATCGCAGGACCATACCACCACCTTACCTTCGCGTTTGACCGCGCGCACGAGCGCCGGCAGATGCTCGCCCACTTTCTCGGCGCCGAAGCGGCCGATCAGCGTGAGCCTGCCCGCATCGTTGTCCGGGTTGAGAATGTCGATCAAGCGTAATAGGTCGTCGGCTTTGAGCGAGAGCCCGCATTTGACGCCGATTGGATTCTTGATGCCGCGGGCATATTCGATATGGGCGTGATCGTGTTGGCGTGTGCGGTCGCCGACCCACAGCATGTGGCCCGACGTCGCGTACCAGTCGCCGGTAGTCGAATCGATGCGAGTCAGCGCCTGCTCGAAGCCAAGCAGCAGCGCCTCGTGGCTGGTGTAGAAATCGGTGGTGCCAAGCGCGGAGTCGACTGCAAAGGTGAGACCGCAGGCGCGCATGAAATCGAGCGCTCCCGACACCCGGTCGGCGAGATCGGCATAGGCTTTCGATTGCGGCGAGCCGCTCACCGATTTGAGCATCCACTGATGCACGTTCTCGACGCTGGCGTAGCCGCCCTTGGCAAAGGCGCGCAGCAGGTTGAGTGTAGCGGCCGACTGGCGATAGGCCTCGACCTGACGGCGCGGATCGGGACGGCGCGCCTCCTCGGTGAAGGCGATGTCGTTGATGATGTCGCCGCGATAGCTCGGTAGCTCTTTGCCATCGCGCTTCTCGACGGCCGAGGAGCGCGGCTTGGCGAATTGGCCGGCGATGCGGCCGACCTTCACCACCGGCGAGGCGCCGGCATAGGTCAGCACGATCGCCATCTGCAGGAACACGCGGAAGAAATCGCGGATATTGTCGGCGCCGTGCTCAGCAAAGCTTTCCGCGCAGTCGCCGCCTTGCAGCAGGAAAGCCTGGCCGGCGGCGACTCGCCCCAGCGCCTTTTTCAGATTGCGCGCTTCGCCAGCGAAAACCAGCGGCGGAAAAGTTGCAAGCTGCTTTTCGACGTCGGCCAGCGCCTGCCGGTCCGGGTAGTTCGGGACCTGCAGGATCGGCTTTTCGCGCCAGCTATCGGGCGTCCAACGTTCGGGCATACCGAAAACTCCAACCTTTCGCCGGGGTTATACACGAGAGCCCCAGGCCGAAACCAGATATTCGAGAAACCGTGGTTATTGAGTGCTATTCCGCCGCCGCGCGGCCGTAGCTGACGGCCTTCTCGCGCAAGGTGACCAGTTCCTCGGCGGCGGTCGGGTGCACCGCCATCGTGGCGTCGAAATCGGCCTTGGTCGCCCCCATCTTCACCGCCACGCCGACGATCTGGATCAATTCGCCGGCATCCGGCCCGACGATGTGGCAGCCGACCACGCGGTCGCTGATGCCGTCGACCAGCAGCTTCATGAACGAGCGGGTGTCGCGGCCGGACAGCGTCGCCTTCATCGGTCGGAAGGTGGTCTTATAGACGTCGACTTTGGCCAGTCGCTCACGCGCCTGGGATTCGGTCAGGCCGATAACGCCGAGTTCGGGTTCAGAGAACACCGCGGTCGGGACGTTGGTGTGGTCGACCGGCGTCGGCTTGCCGCCATACACGGTGTCGGCGAAGGCATGGCCTTCGCGAATCGCCACCGGCGTCAAATTCACGCGATGGGTAACGTCGCCGACCGCATAGATGTTGGGGACCGACGAGCGCGAATAGTCGTCGACCGCGATGCCGCCGTGCTCGGCGAGCTTGACGCCCGCCGTGTCGAGCCCGAGCCCCATAATGTTGGGTCGCCGGCCGATCGCGAACATCACTTTGTCGGCAGTGACGGTGCTGTGATCGGAGAGCCGCGTCACGAACTCGTCGCCGGATTTATTGACCGCTGCGACGGTGTGGCCGCAGGTAACCGTGATGCCTCGGTTGCGCATCTCATTGCGCAAATGCTCGCGCACGTCATCGTCGAAGCCGCGCAGAATATTCTCGCCGCGATAGACCAACGTGACCTCGCTGCCGAGCCCGGCAAAGATGCAGGCGAACTCGACCGCGATATAGCTGCCGCCCTGGATGACGATGCGCCTGGGCAGTTCGGTGAGATGGAACGCCTCGTTCGACGAGATCACGTGTTCGAGACCGGGAATTTTTGGCCCGTAATGCGGCCAGGCACCGGTCGCGATCAGGATAGTTTCGGCTTTGACGCGCGCGCCTGTAGCCAGCAGGCGTATCGTGTGCGCGTCTTCGACGACAGCGCGGCTCTTAATCAGCTCGGCATTGAAGCGCTCGAGCGTATTGATATAAGCCGCTTCCAGCCGTGCGATCTCGCGATCCTTGTTGGCGATCAGCGACGGCCAATGAAAGGTCGGCTGCGGAACGGTCCAGCCGTAGCCGGCAGCATCTTCGAATTCCTCGGCAAAGCGCGAGGCATAAACCAGAAGCTTCTTCGGCACGCAGCCACGGATGACGCAGGTGCCGCCGACGCGGAACTCCTCTGCGATCATCACGCGCGCACCGTAGCCGGCCGCAACCCGCGCCGCCCGTACGCCGCCGGAGCCCGCGCCGACGACAAAAAGATCGACGTCGTGATCTGCCATCAATCCCTATCTTCGTTCTCGCCGAAATGGCGAAGCGCGATCGCGCACTCACCTATCACAAATCATGGCCCTTTTTCTTAAGCTCCTCGTGCATTTGCGCGGTTACCTGTTCGGATAGTTTGTTTGCCCAGTCTTGCGCGAATTTCATGCTGGCATCGACGACATTCGGCTGCTGCGCAAGCAATTTCTTGCCCGCCGGCGACCTATAAAACGCGACGATGTCCTTGAGCTCCTGCTCGGTGAAGTGGGTCGCATAAAGCCTGGAAATTTCATTGGTCAGTTCGGACAAACGCGGCTGCAGATCTTTGCGCATCTTGTTCGCGATCTCATTGAGATCCTTTGCCAGACCCGGGTTCTGCTGCAAGTACAAATTCTTCGCCTGCTCAACCACGCCGGCGATTAACGGATTGAACAGGACAGTGGCGCCGGTGATGGTGACAAGTTGCTTGGCGATCAGCAGCGACGCCGGCGACGGCTGGTGTTGTTGGGCGTGAGCGGCCGGGCTCGCCGCGACCAGCGCGACGGCGATCGCAACCGATTGGGCGACGCATTGAATGGCCTTAATGACGCTCATCTTCAAAACTCCATTTGGTTCGAGATATCAGGGACGCTCGACCAGCTTCACGCCGTCCGGTCCCGCCACAATAGCCATTTGCGCGAGACCAATGAACAGACCGTGCTCCATGACCCCGGGAATGTCGCAAAGCGCATGCGCCATCGCTTTGGGATCGTCAATCCGGCCAAGCGCGGCGTCGACGATCCAGTGACCGCCATCCGTGACAAAAGCATGGCCGTCCCGGCCTTGCCGCAGCTTCAGAGCGCGCGGTCGCTGGACGGCAGCGATGGTATCTTCAAGCTCCCGAAGGGTGGCAGCCACGCCAAATGGAGCCACTTCGATCGGTAATGGATAGCGGCCAAGCGCGCCAACCCATTTGCTCTGATCGGCGATCACGATCATGCGCGTGGAGGCTGCGGCAACGATCTTTTCCCTTAACAGCGCGCCGCCGCCCCCTTTGATCAGGCTCAAATCTGGCGCGATCTCGTCGGCGCCGTCCACCGTCAGATCGAGCGCCGCTACCTCGTCGAGCGTGGTCAATGGAATGCCGCAGCGCTCCGCATCGGCTTTCGTCGCTTGCGACGTCGGCACCGCGACGATGTCGAGGCCGCAGCGCACGCGCTCGCCGACCAGCTCCACGAAATGCCGCGCGGTCGACCCGGTGCCGAGCCCGAGCCGCATTCCGGGGCGTACGAATTCGACGGCGCGAGCGGCGGCTGCGCGTTTTTGGGCCTCGGCGTCCATCGGGAACCGTTTGATTCGTCGCGCGTGAATCGGGAATGCAATTTTCACCGACTATCTAGCCTCGATCGTCATCGCTGGATAGCCGAAAATTTAGGGCCGCGGCGGCTTGCGGCAAACGGTCTTGCTTCGCCCAAGGGCGGGCATTAACGATGCGCCATGGCCGCGCCCACCATCGTTTTCGACCTCGACGGCACCCTGATCGATACCGCACCCGATCTCGTCGACACCCTCAACGTGGTGTTCGCGCGCGAGGGTCTGCCGCCGGTGCCCTACGATACCGCGCGCAAGCTGATCGGCGGGGGCGCCCGCATGATGATCGCGCGCGGTGTCGAGGCGGAGGGTCGCGTTTTTCCACCGGCCAAGCTCGAGCACTTGTTCGCCGATTTCATCGCGCATTATTCCGAACACATCGCCGATCGCTCGCGGCCTTTTCCAGAGCTCACGGATGCGCTCGATTTGCTCGCGGTCGACGGCTGGCGCTTTGCCGTCTGCACCAACAAGCTCGAACGCTTGTCGGTTCTGCTGCTCAAGCGGCTCGGGCTTGCCGACCGTTTCGCGGCGATCTGCGGGCAAGATACGTTCGGCATGCAAAAGCCCGATCCGGAGATGCTGCGCCGCACAGTCGCAGCGGCCGGGGGAAACTTACAGCGCGCGATTATGATCGGCGATTCCAACAACGATATCCGGGTTGCGCGTGCAGCCGGCATTCCGGTAATCGCGGTCGACTTCGGCTACACCGAGCGTCCGGTGGCAGAATTCGGTCCCGACCGTATCATCAACCGCTTTGCGCAATTGCCGGCGGCCGTTGCCGGACTTTGTGTTGAAAATTGATCGTGATGTGAAACCGATATGGTTAACGCGGCAAGATTAGCGACCTATCGATAGTTGCACCCTGCCACCTTGGCCCGTATCCTATTGCGATGGGCAGGCGGCGCTCGTCGCCTGAGTGGACGGATCTGGTGCGATGTACCGAGTAGTCGCGATCCTTGGCGGGGCGCTTGTTCTCGCGGCTTGTGCATCCGACAGCAGCAATCCGTTCGGGGGTGAACCGGCGAAGGGCACCTTTCGTTTCGAATCCGAGCCGCCGGGGGCCGAAGCCAAGACTTCCACCGGGCAAACCTGCCGCACGCCATGTGCGCTTGCGATACCGGGCGACAAACCGTTCAGCGTCACGTTTACGCTTACCGGCTACCGGGCTACTACCGAACAGCTCGAGCTTATTTCCATGGGCGATGGCTCTTCGAAATTGCGCCCCAACCCGGTGCTCGTGGAACTCACCTCGGCAGCGCCACCGTCCAAACCCAAGAAGAAAGTGCGCCGCAAGCAGACCACCGCCAATCCGACGCCCAAGCCTAAGCCGGCGGCAGCCAAGCCGGCGCCAGCGGCGACGTCCGCCCCTCCACCCATGACTCCGGCGCCGCAACCGCAGGCGACCTCGCCTTGGCCGGCCGCACCACCACCGCCGCCGCCATCGCGTTAACACCACACGCAAGCATTCGTGTTGAGGGGTAACGGGGCCTTTCGCCGCGACATTTCCGCGCGCGTGGCCACCGGGTGGACACCATGGCCATTATTCGCCAGTATCATTATATGGACGAGAGCGGGCCACAGAATCCGCGAGTCCCGGGATGGGTTATGGCAACGACCAACAGCAGTTCCACGCTTGAGCTCGATAGCGTCGGCGACCGCCCGCGCGCGCTGATCGATCCGTTTCATCGTGCTATCACTTACTTGCGCGTCTCGGTGACCGACCGCTGCGATTTCCGTTGCGTCTATTGCATGTCGGAGAACATGACGTTCCTGCCAAAGGCGGATGTTTTGAGCCTGGAGGAACTCGACCGCTTGTGCAGCGCATTTGTTGCCAAAGGCGTGACCAAGCTGCGCCTGACCGGCGGCGAGCCATTAGTTCGGCGCGGCATCATGACGCTAGTCTCCTCGCTGTCCCGGCATCTCGCTACCGGAGCGCTGAAGGAGCTGACGCTGACCACCAACGGCTCACAACTGGCGAAATATGCTTCCGAGCTCAAAGACTGTGGCGTCGAGCGTATCAACGTATCGCTCGACACGCTGGATGCCGACAAATTCCGCGCCATTACGCGCTGGGGCGAGCTAGACAAAGTACTGGTCGGAATCGATGCGGCACTTGCGGCAGGCATCAAGGTGAAGATCAACGTGGTGGCGCTGAAGGAAGTCAACGAGGACGAGCTCGTCAGCCTGCTCGATTGGGCGCACGGTCGCGGTATGGACCTCACCGTGATCGAGGTGATGCCGCTCGGCGACGTCGGCGAAACCCGGCTCGACCAGTATCTGCCGCTGTCGATGGTGCGGTCGCGGCTTGCCGAACGCTACACGCTCGAAGACATCGACTTCCGTACCGGCGGTCCCGCGCGCTATGTGCGCGTCAAGGAAACCGGCGGACGGCTCGGCTTCATCACCCCGTTGACCCATAACTTCTGCGAGTCCTGCAACCGGGTGCGCATCACCTGCACCGGCACGCTCTATATGTGTCTGGGCCAGGACGACGCCGCCGACCTACGCGCACCATTGCGAGCCTCGGAAAGCAACGACCTCATTTATGCCGCCATTGACGAGGCGATCACCCGCAAGCCCAAGGGCCATGATTTCGTGATCGATCGACAACACCAGCGCCCGGCACTCTCGCGCCACATGAGCGTGACCGGCGGATAATTACGCCGCCTGCGCCGGCGCCGTCACCAGATCACGCAACTCCTCCGCCTGCAGCAGGGCGGGCGCGAACCTCACTCCGAAGTGGTGACCGCCGCGGACGATCTCGCCAGCAATTGTTTTCATGCCAGGGAATGTCAGGGCGATCTGATCACCAACCTTTAGCCGCTCCACGGCGTCGATCCGAACGCCGCCCCGGCTAACGTCGTGCACCGCCACTTCGACAACATGACCATCGAACTCCAGCCGCGCACGCAAGTTCATGTCGTAGCGGGGGAATTCGCGCAAGTCGGCCTTGACCGCTTTGCGCACGATATCGGGAATCTCGCGGCATAAGTCCTGTGACGTCGATTGTATCGTCGCTGCGACGGCCGCGACCTCCTGCGCGGTCGCGCGCGAGTGGTTCACCATGTCGGCGATGCCGGTCATGCGTCCGGCGACGTCCGACACGGCGGTGCTGCTATCGTGCGCGCTCGCCGCAAAACTCTGAGTGGCGGCCCGTTGCTGTTCGACCGCCGCGGAAACCGACTCTGTGACGTCGGAGAGCTGGTCGATCGCATCCGCCACGCTCGCTAGCGAGGCCACCACTTCGCGCGTGGTGGATTGAATCTCGGCGACCTTGGCGCCGATCTGTTCGGTCGATTTTCCAGTCTGCGTCGCCAGCGTCTTGACTTCGGACGCGACCACCGAAAAGCCGCGTCCTGCCTCACCCGCGCGCGCGGCTTCGATGGTGGCGTTGAGCGCGAGCAGATTGGTTTGCGCTGCAATCTGGTTGATCACAGTGACGATGTCGCCGATTTGGTCGGCCGCCTTGGCGAGCGCGTCGATGGTTGCGCGCGAAACGTTGGCGCGCGCGACCGCTTCGCGGCCCAACCTGCTGCCGCGCTGCATCTGATCGGAAATCTCGGCCACCGCGCGGATCACCTGATCCGACCATTGCCCGGCGGCCTCGTTCATCGCGCGCGAACCCTCAGCGGCACGGGCGGTTTCGTCGAAGGCCGCCCGGACTGCCTCCAGTGCGGCCATCACGTCGTCGGACTTGTGTCGCAAGGTTTCCGTGCCGTCAACGATCGGCTGGATGCCCATTTCGGTCGCGGCTTCGACTTCGCCGGCCAGACTGGACAGCTTGGCGCGACGCGAGGCTTGCCAGGTGCGATCGAGATCGCTGTGCACGAGTTCGCGGCGCTGACGTTCGCCCAACACTTCGGCAAGCCGATCGGTCACCGCAATGAGGCGCGCGAGCTCGCCGCGGCTGACCGGCAAAGGTGGCGCGCAATGGAGCTCGGCGCAGGCGATGGCGTCCATGGTGTCGATGGCGGCGACCAGGGGGCGCGCGAGCGAACGCACGATCGCCAGCATCGCGGCGCCGGTCAAGGCGGTGGCGGCGAGCCAGATGGCGAGTTCCGCATATCTGGCCATGCCCCCGCCGATTAACGGGAGCAGGGCCGCGATCAAATACGGAACCGCCAGCACGGCCGCCAGCGGCAGCAGCGCGGCCGCAACCAGGCGTTCGGCGATCGTAAATTGCCGCATGTGTTTCCTTGCGCGCCGGGCAGCAATGCCGGGCTGCGGCGCAAACCGGCGCGGGCAGCACCCCCGAGGGCGGTCAGCCATTGTTGTAGGGGCTAGCTGGTTAACCCCGAGTTTAGAACTCGTTAACCACGGGTATGCACCGACCGCGGAGGGCTGCTGGATCCGCATGGAGCCCTGAAATCGGCCGATGCGGGCCTTTTTTCGGCCCCCAGCGCCGTATCCTGCCCGCGCTAACCGCTACCAAATTCCGCCATGGACGGCTTGACGGCAATCAAACGGGGCCGGCGCTCGTCAGCGGAGGGGTCGTTTACCCTCTGAGGCCAAATAGGACGCGTTACCGGCTACGCGCGCGCTACGCAGGTCGCGTCTTATTTCATTTTCACAGTCTAAAGCAGCGACAAATTTATGCCGCACGACATATAGCGTGCGCCCCAAAACTATGTTTGAATTAATATAATTTCACGTGACAATGGGGCACCAAATTGCTGAGTCAACTAAAATCGGCTTGCAATTCCACACGGAGGGGAAAATGAGCAAAATGGACAAAATGGATCGACGATCTTTTATCAAGACCAGCGGTCTTGTTGCCGGGGCCACGATGGCGTCGACCTTGGCTGCGCCAGCGGTCGCGCAAAAAAGAGTCGAAATGGTCATCGTTTCGACTTGGCCGCGCGACTTCCCAGGCCTCGGCATTAGCGCGCAGCGCCTAGCCAAACGCATCGAAGAGCTTACGGAAGGCTCCATCAAGGTAACCTATTACGCGGCCGGCGAGCGCGTTGGCGCCTTCGCATCGTTCGATGCGGTCGCTTCCGGCAATGCGCAGGCCTACAACGCGGCCGAATACTATTGGAAGGGCAAGCACCCCGGCTTCGCCTATTACACCAGCGTTCCGTTCGGTCTGACTTATACGGAGATGGACGCCTGGATCAAATACGCCGGCGGTCAGCAGCTTTGGGACAAATTGAGCGACAAGTTCGGACTCAAGGCCTTCAACGCCGGTAATACCGGCGTGCAAATGGGCGGCTGGTTCAACAAGGAGATGAACTCGGCCAGCGACTTCAAAGGTCTCAAAATGCGCATCCCCGGCCTGGGCGGCGACGTGCTCGCCAAGCTCGGCGCTTCGCCAGTGTCGTTGCCGGGCGGCCAGATCTACGAGAACCTTGTCTCGGGCGCGCTCGACGCCACCGAGTGGGTCGGCCCCTACAACGACTACTTCATGAAGTTTTACGAGGCGGCCAAGTACTACTACTATCCGGGCATGCACGAGCCGGGATCGATGCCCGCCCTCGGCATGAACAAGAAATGGTGGACCAGCCTGTCGAAGCATCATCAGGCCATCATCGAGGCGGCCTGCAACGAAGAAAATGCCCGGCAGATGGCCGAGACCACAGCCAATAACGGCACGTACCTCACCAAGCTGGTCAAGGATCACGGCGTCAAGCTGAAGAAGTTCAACGACGACATCTATGACAGCTTCGGCAAGGCGGCGGCAGCGGTGTTCGCGGAAACCCGTGCACATGATGCGCTGACGGCGGAAATCCACGATTCGTTCGCCAAGGCGCGCAACGATATCGGCGGCTGGACCGGTTACGCGGATTCGGCCTTTGTCGCACAGCGCAACCGGGTGCTGAAGATATAGCTCTTCACTGGTTGCCGACGAGAATGGGGACGGGGCAATGCCCCGTCCCTCTTTTGGGGGAGCGAGTGGCGTATGTCTGAACGGGGCCACGCCGGTGCCGCTCAGGTGTCCGCGCCGTCGGACACCAAGACGCAGGCGATCACGCTGTGCCGTGTCTTCGCGTGGAGCATGATCGCCGTGCTCTTCGCATTCCTCATCAACAATTATCTGAACTATTGGCAGAACTGGCCAAGCGCAAGCTCCGTGTTCGCCGGGGCCTTCAGCATGCTCGGCTCGATACAAGTCTTGCTCTATGTGGCCGCGATGGCCGCGGCAATCGCCTACGTGCTGCGCTCGCCCACAAACCTGCTGCGCCCGGACAGCGAAACCATCTATTCCGTCACGGCCTACATCGTGCGCGCCGCCTTTTGGGCGGTAGTATTGGTCGGCTTAGCGGACGCAATCGTGTCGTGCCTGCGGGTTGAGGGTTTCTTGCCGGAACTGATCGGCGACAAGCTGACCATCGATCTGGGGCGTTCGAGCTTCCGCGGTACCATGGTGCATTTCCCGATGATCCTTATCGGGTTCGTGATCGCCAAGTTTCACCGCGGGCTCGGCTTCCCCTGGCTGGCGCTGCTGGTGGTGGCCGCGGAATTGCTGATCGTCATCAGCCGTTTCATTTTTTCCTATGAGCAGGCCTTCATGGCCGACTTGGTCCGCTTCTGGTACGGCGCGCTGTTTCTGTTCGCCAGCGCCTACACCCTGCTGGAGGAAGGTCACGTCCGCGTCGACGTGCTCTATGCGGCGTTTTCGGATCGCACCAAGGGCATCGCAAACGCGATCGGTTGCATCCTGCTCGGCATGTCGCTGTGCTGGGTCATCATCATCTACGGGATGGGCAGCCAGTCCGCCGTCATCAACAGCCCGCTGCTGAGCTTTGAGGTGACGCAGACCGGTTTCGGCATGTACGTTAAATACTGGATGGCGGGCTTTCTTGCCATCTACGCCATAACGATGCTGCTGCAATTTTCCGGCTACTTCCTCGAATCGATTGCCGACTATCTGGGCGAGCCGGGCAAGCGACAGCTGGAGACCGGCGTCGCCCACGAGCACTACGAGACCTGAGCGGGATCCATGGAATACATTTTCATCGCCCTGCTGGTCTTGCTGATGATGACCGCGCTAGGTTCGGGCTTTCCGGTCGCCTTCGCGTTGCCCGGTTCGGCGATAATCGCCGTCGGCCTCGCCGCGCTGACAGGGTGGCTGTTCTTCGGCAATGTCGACACCTTCTTCACGCAAGACGGGCCGTCGCAGTGGCTGACCGCCGGCGTGACAAATTTCCGCGGCGTCTATTGGGATCCCGACCGCGACACGCTGATCGCCATCCCGTTGTTCGTCTTCATGGGGATCATGCTCCAGAAATCGCGCATCGCCGAGGATCTGCTGGTGACGATGGCGCAGCTGTTCGGTCCGGTGCGCGGCGGTTTGGGTATTTCGGTCGTGTTCGTCGGCGGCCTTCTCGCCGCCACCACCGGCATCGTTGGCGCGACCGTTGTCGCCATGGGCTTGATTTCGCTGCCGGCGATGTTGCGCAACAACTACTCGCATCCGCTCGCCACCGGCACGATCGCGGCCTCCGGCACCCTCGGGCAGATCATCCCGCCATCGATCGTGCTGATCATCCTGGCCGACCAATTGGGCAGCGCCACCGACCAGGCCAGTAGCGCCCGAAAACTGCTTTACAAGGTGTCGACCGGCGAACTCACCATGCCGGGGCCATTCGACGTTTCCTCGACCAGCGCTGGCGAGATGTTTCTCGGCGCCTTGGTGCCGGGGCTGCTGCTCGTCGCCGTCTATATCGTGTTCATCTTCATCATCGCGTTCCTGCGCCCCAAGATCGCGCCCGCCGTGCACTACGAAGGCAGCTATGACCTGCGTTTCGCCGGACGCGTCGCCATGGCGCTGGTGCCGCCGCTGGCGCTGATCTTTCTCGTGCTCGGCTCGATCATCATGGGCATCGCCACGGTGAACCAGGCCGGCGCAGTTGGCGCAATCGGCGCCTTGGTGATGGCGGGTTATCAGCTTTACCAAGGTAAGCCGCGCGCGTATTGGCCTGCCGCAATCGCGCTCATCGCCGTCGCGCTGATCACCGTCGCCGTCCAGGTCCACCCCATCAACATCAAGAAGCTCGCCACCGGCGCCGACTACACCTGGCTAGTCATTTCGGCAATCGGGGTCGCCGGCCTGCTCGCGGCCCTGTTATGGAGCGGCTGGCGGACGATCGTCACCGACAACACGCTGAAAAGCGTCATGGTGGAAACTGCCAAGACGTCCTCGCTCGTCTTTATCATTTTGATGGGCGCGGCCATGCTGACCGCGTCGTTCCGCGGCTTTGGCGGCGAAACTCTGGTCAAGGAGTTCCTCACCGGTCTGCCGGGCGGATTCTGGGGCCAATTCTTCACCGTCATGGCAGTGATCTTCGTTCTCGGCTTCTTCCTCGACTTCATCGAAATTGCCGTGGTGGTGGTGCCGATCGTGGCGCCGATCCTGCTCACGGACCCTCAAGCGAACGTCACCGCGGTGTGGCTCGGCGTGATGATCGGCGTCAACATGCAGACCTCATTCCTCACCCCGCCGTTCGGCTTCGCCCTGTTCTATCTGCGCGGCGTCGCGCCCGCCTTCGTCAAGACGCTGTCGATGTACAGAGGCGTCATTCCGTTCATTATGCTGCAGCTTCTCGTGCTGGTGGTCGTCGCCTACACGCCAAGGCTGGTGAACTACCTGCCGCAACGGGTGACGCTGGCCGCGAGCACGGCGCCGCCGCCGGTCAATCCCGACCTGCAATTTTGCGTCGAGCAATACGTGGCCGGCGAATTCCAGGATCGCGGGAAAGATATCCGCGCCGCAATCGCAAAGGCGCGCGGGCTCGACCTTGCAAGTCTGCCGGGCGGGGAGATGCGCAAGGACCTGACCGAGAGCTTCGCCAAGGCGGAGGCCGCGTTCGGTCTCCTCGACCAAGTCAGCAAAGCGGAAGCCGCGATCGACGCGCGCGCCGGCGCCTATGCGCCGCTGCACCACCAGGTTCGTGACATCCAGGGCGACATCCACCAGATCGATGCGCGCATCAAAGACCTGCAGGAAGACATCGTGCGCGCGGGCGACGATGAGGCTTCAAAAGCCCACGCGGCGGATCTCACGTCCGAAAAATCGACCCTGGAGTCGCAACGCAAGCAGCTTCAATCCACCATCCCCGGCAATTGGGAGAGCGAGCACAAGGCATTTCGCCAATTGCTGACGGCCGACCGGCGCGCGCGCCTGATGTACCGGCGTGACGTGGATTCCGCCTATGAGCCGGTCATCTCGACCGTGAAGACAATCGCGGCCGCGCCTGCGTTGGCGGCGTTGAAGGGCGAGTTGGAAAGCTTGCGCGGGATCATCAACAGTCAGCCGGACGACAAGGCGGCCGAGAGCATTGGCGCAACGCTGAGCAAGGTGGGCGCGGTGCCCGGGGCCGAAAAGGTTCGTTCCGAGCTATCCAAGACGCGCCGCGCGCTCACGGGGCGTGCGCCGAACAAGGATGCGTCGCTCAAGGCGCTCAATACGACGCTGCAGGCCTATGAAAGCGAGCTCGCCTGGCGAAAAAAGGCCGAGCAAAGCGTGCTGCCGGGCCTGCGCAGCTACGAAGCAGCAATTCGCGATACCATCGGCCTACGCAAGCAGGAAAAGCTGCCGTCGCATGTCGTGCCGACAATAGCCGGCTGCAAGGCCTATCACCGTGATCTTTCGCTGCAGTTCTAGCGGCCGGCATCGGCAGCGCAAAAAAACAGCCTTCCGCTCACGCTTCGATCACGATCTTGGGGGCAGCACGCCCGGCGGCGGCGCCGGGCTTGATCTGATCCCACACCTTGGCGGCGATATCGCGGTAGATCTTGGCGTGCGGACCGTCCGGCTCGGTGGCGACCACCGGCAGGCCGGAATCCGATTTCTCGCGGATGGTCATATGCAGTGGCACCTCGCCTAGGAACGGCACGCCAAGGCGCTCGGCTTCCTTGTGCGCGCCGCCATGGCCGAAAATATCCGAGCGCTCCCCGCAGCTCGGACACAGGAAATAACTCATGTTTTCGACCAAGCCGAGCACCGGGACGTTCACACGATTGAACATAGAGACGCCGCGTCGCGCGTCGATCAGCGCCAGATCCTGCGGCGTCGAGACGATGACCGCCCCTTTCAGCGGCACCTGCTGCGCCATCGTGAGCTGCGCATCGCCGGTACCGGGCGGCATGTCGACCACCATGATGTCGAGCTTGCCCCACTCCACCTCGCGCAGCATCTGCGTGATCGCCGACATCACCATCGGCCCGCGCCAGATCATCGGCGTGTCTTCGTCGATCAGGAAACCGATCGACATCACGGTCAGCCCGTAGCGCTCGATCGGCTTGAGCCGGGTGCCGCCGATGGTCTGCGGCTTCTCCTTGATAGCCAGCAGCTTGGGCAGCGAAGGGCCGTAGATGTCGGCGTCAAGCATGCCGACTTTCAACCCAAGATCGCGTAAGCCGAGCGCGAGATTGACCGCGGTAGTCGATTTTCCGACACCGCCTTTGCCGGAGGCGACCGCGATCACCGCCTCGACGCCCGGCACGCCCGGCTGCACCGCATCGGCCGGATGGGCGGGGCGCGGCGCGGGCTTGCCGCCGGCAGCCGGCTGTGGCGCGCGAGCCGCGCCGGGGCTGCGCTCCGCGGTTAAGGCTACCAGTGCTGACTGCACGCCGGGGACGGCGCGGACGGCGTCTTCGGCGGCTTTACGGACCGGCTCCCAAGCCTTCACCGCCGCGGCGTCGACCGTGATGGAGAAGAACACCTTGCCGTCGGAAACGACGATGTCGGACAGCACGCGGGCCTCGGGCAAGGGTGCGCCGCCAGGCGAAGGCACCTTCGCCAGCGCGTTAAGAACCTGATCCTTGCTCGCCGCCATGATCGCTTCCCTGCTGCCGCTGCCATTTCGAGCCGCCACCATAGGCACGGCGGCCCGGCGGTCAATGCGCGCGCAAGACGAGGTTGACGCAGGCGCCCTCGCAATGACCTATTGGGCCAGATAAGCATTGGCGGGGACGAGCCAAGGCGGAAACGGAATCTCGTAGGGAGGAACAGATGGCGAAGGTGGCGTTTTTGGGTTTGGGCGTCATGGGTTACCCGATGGCCGGGCACCTCAAGAACAAAGGCGGCCACGAGGTGACCGTCTATAACCGCACCGCCGCCAAGGCCGAAAAATGGGTCAAGCAATACGGCGGCAAGTCGGCCCCTACTCCGAAGGAAGCGGCGCAGGGCCAGGATTTCGTCATGTGCTGCGTGGGCAACGACAACGACCTGCGCGAGGTGTCGCTAGGCCCCAACGGGGCCTTTGCCGGCATGGGCAAGGGCAAGGTTTTCGTCGACCACACCACGGCGTCCGCGGAAATCGCGCGCGAGCTTTATGCGGCCGGCAAGAAAGCCGGATTCGATTGCATAGACGCGCCAGTGTCGGGCGGGCAAGCCGGCGCCGAGAACGGCGTGCTCACCGTGATGTGCGGCGGCGACGCGGCGCCATTTGCGAGCGCCGAAAAGGTGATCGCAGCTTATGCGCGCGCTTGCAATCTGATCGGCGCGCCCGGCGCCGGCCAGCTCACCAAGATGGTCAACCAGATCTGCATCGCCGGTCTGGTCCAGGGCCTGGCTGAGGGCATTCATTTCGCCAAGACTGCCGGCCTCGACATCGAGAAAGTGATCGCCACCATCTCCAAGGGCGCTGCACAGTCCTGGCAGATGGAAAACCGCTACAAGACCATGGCGGCCGGCAAGTTCGATTTTGGCTTCGCCACTGACTGGATGCGCAAGGATTTAGGGATCTGTCTCGGTGAGGCGCGGCGCAACGGCGCGCATTTGCCGGTCACCGCGCTGGTCGATCAGTTTTATTCGGAAGTGCAGAAGATGGGCGGCAATCGCTGGGATTCGTCCAGCTTGATCGCCGTACTCGACCGCTGAGCGTCTAGAAGTCGTACACGAGGCCGTCGGCGGCGACGAGAACGCCGGCGGCTTCGATCTCGTCGAGGCGGGCAAGCACGGTCGGATTCATGTGGGTGAGCATGGTCCGCTTGGCGTTGAGGTCGGCCAGCCGCGGTTTAAGAATTTCCCAGCTTAGGTGCCCGGTCATCTTCCCGCTATAAGCATAGCATTCGCAGATGAGCAGATCGGCCTTGGCTGCGATGGGCAGCAGCGCGTCGGTCCATTCGGTATCGCCCGAATAGGAGAAAGTGGTGTTGCCGTCGGAGAGCCGCAGCGCCGTCGAGGGCGCGCCCGATTGGTGAATGACTTCCGCGCTCAGCAATGAATGGCCAAGCACTTCGCTTGCTACGCCGGGCGCAACCTCCTGGACGCTCCAGGAGAACCGCCATTTGGTCCCGCCCGCCTTGGGGAAGAAAACCTCCAGCGCGGTATCGAGCCGCGCGCGGGTGCCGGGCGGCCCAGCAATCAGCAATGGGCGGTCGCGGCGGGCCAGAAACTGATAATCGAGCAGCAGGAACGGCAACCCGCCGAAATGGTCGCCATGCAGATGCGACAGCACGATGGCGTCGATGGCGTTCGGATCGAGCCGGCGTGCCTTTAGCGCCGGCAGGGCCGACGCGCCGAAATCGACGGTGAGCGTCCCCTTGGCGGTTTCCAGCCAGAAGCAGGTGTTGGAGCGTCCGCCCGAGCCGAAGGCGTCGCCGCAGCCGACGATGGTGAGGCGCATGGATGGTATGCTATGCCTTTGAACTCGGCCGCGCCGCGACGTCGGCGTGCCAGCGTTTGACATTGGTGTAATCGTCGGGAACGGCGACGCGCGCCGGCTTCATGAAATCGACGGCGCAGAGCGCCGTGA
The DNA here is from genome assembly GCA_964563195.1 of uncultured Undibacter sp. Lineage (GTDB taxonomy): Bacteria > Pseudomonadota > Alphaproteobacteria > Rhizobiales > Xanthobacteraceae > Pseudolabrys. The sequence continues at coordinate 18,643 of CAZLWN010000042.1, forward strand.
TGTCGGCGACGGTGTAACGGTTGCCGGCGATGAATTGCGCGTTCTTGAGTTCGCGGTCGACCACACGCAGGAATTCGATGATGCGCGGCTTGTTGGCTTCGGCCCAGTCCGGCACCTGGGGCACTTCCAGTTCCTTCATCGCCGGGTGGGTGTGGCGGAATACGTGCGCAACCGGAAAAAACAGGCCGAGCTCCACCCGCCGGTTCCACATTTCCACCAGCGCAATCTCCTTGGCGCCGACGCCGAACAGCGGCGGCTCCGGCTGCAGCACCTCGAAATAGCGGCAAATCGCGATTGATTCGGTGATTACCGTACCGTCGTCTAGCATTAGCGCTGGCATGCGCTGGAGCGGGTTGATGGCGGCGTATTCCGGCGTCTTGTGCTGCTTGGCCATGATGTCGACCTGCTCGGTCGGCACCGTGATGCCCTTCTCGGCCAGGAAAATGCGGGTGCGCCGGGGGTTCGGCGCTTGTCTGCTGTCATAGAGCTTCATGGGCGTTTTCTGACCCGTTTGCCTTGGCCGCAGCCGATCATGAGCGAAAAGCCCTGTCAAAGGGGCCGGTAATATTTACTTAACCAGCCTCATTAGGCCGGTCTTAAGGCTGGTCTTAAGGATTATGCGCGAGGTTGGCGACTGAGTTTGAGCTTAGGTGCGTTGTTTTAATGCCGATTCCAGGCGAACAGCCCGATCTCTCCGCGCTGCCACCGGATAACTCGCCGGTAAAGCGGCGGCTTTCCGCGCAATATGTGCGCGACGCGCGCGACCGGCTGATCTCGTCCAGCGGCACCCGCCCCGCCTTCGACTACGAGTTGATGCGGCAATACGCGCAGAACCGGCTGTCCGCCTCGCTGGTGATCCTGCTGCTGGTGGCGACCGTGGGCTTTCTGTCGAGCCTGTGGACCGGCGCGGTCACCGCCGGCATTTGGACCGCCTCGGTGCTGGTCATCCACGCCGTCATGATCACCAAGTGCCGGCAATTCCTCGAACTGCCGATGGCCGATTTTTCGGCTCGCACCTGGCGGCTGCGCTTCATCATGCTCGATCTGCTTTACGGGTTGGCCTGGATGTTCGTTTTGACCAATCCGGTCAGCGCTAGTGAAAACTCGGGCACCTTCATGTTGTTCGTGATGCTGCTGGTGGTGGCGGTCTTCAGCATGCTGGCTTCGAGCCTGCCGATGGCGGCGTTTGCCGCCACCTTCCCGGTCACCGTCGCGATCGCGCTCTATTTCGCCCTGCAAGGCACGCTGCGCGACTACGTCCTCGCCATCATGGCGCTGACCGCACAAGGCTATTTCGCCGTGTTGGCCTACCGGCTCTATTCCACGACGCTGGCGACGCTGCAAGCGCGTGCCGAAAAGGATGCCCTCATCGGCGAGCTCGAGCAGGCCAAAGCGATTTCTGATGAAGCGCGCCGGCGCGCGGAAACCGCCAATATATCCAAGTCACGCTTCCTTGCGCAGATGAGCCACGAGCTGCGCACGCCGCTCAATGCCATTCTCGGCTTCTCCGAGGTGATGAAGAGCGAAGTGTTCGGCGAGCATTCGATTCCCGCGTACAAGGAATATTCCGCTGACATCCATAACTCCGGCGTGCACTTGCTTGGCCTAATCAATGAAATTCTCGACCTCTCGCGCATCGAGGCCGGCCGCTACGAACTCAATGAGGAATCCATATCGCTGGTCGCCATCGTCGAGGATTGTCACCACTTGCTCAAGTTGCGCGCGTCCAACCGCGGCATCACCATCCACGAAGTGTTCGAATTCAACTTGCCGCGGCTGTGGGCCGACGAGCGCGCGGTGCGCCAGATCTGCCTCAATCTCTTATCGAATGCGATCAAGTTTACGCCGCAAAGTGGCGAAATCTGGCTGAAGGCGGGCTGGACGGCCGCCGGCGGGCAATACATGAGCGTGACGGATACCGGCCCGGGCATTCCGGAAGAGGAAATTCCGATCGTACTCGCCTCTTTCGGCCAGGGCTCCAATTCGATCAAATCGGCCGAGCAGGGCGCGGGACTTGGACTGCCGATCGCCAAGAGCCTGATCGACCTGCACGGCGGCACTTTCACGCTCAAATCCAAGCTGCGCATCGGCACTGAGGTGGTGGTGACCTTCCCGCCCGAACGGGTGGTGGCGGCGATGGCGCCGGTGACCGAGTTAAAAGCGCCGCCAATTACGGCGCCGGGCGAGCCGATCCTTACGCCGGAGGAAAAGGCGCGGTTGCGCCGGCGGCCGCTGTTCCGCGCCGGCACCTGAGCTTTCAGGGCCGTGCGACAATGCCAGCAATTGCGTTCCCGAATGCGCCCCTTATGTTTCAAGGCAGATTCGATTACCGAGATCGATGATGATCGAGAGCGCCTGCGTCAAAATATGCACCCTGGACGCCCGTTCTGGGCAGTGCCTCGGTTGCGGTCGCACCGTCGACGAGATCGCGCGCTGGAGCGCCATGAGTGCTGCCGAGCGCGGCAAGGTGATGGGCGAATTGCCGGCGCGCTTCGTTGGCAGGCAGCCCAAACCCATCAGTGTGGCGGGCTGACGCCGTGAGCCGCCGACTAACCTGGTCATTGGTGCTGGGCGTAGCGCTATCGCTTGCGGTGTTGATCGCCACCAGCAATGATCACGATGCCATCGCCAATCTGCTGCGCCACGACGTTGGCTCGCTGCTGCTCAAGATCGCCGTGGTGGTGTTTGCCGGCGGGCTGGTGCTGGTCCTGTTCCGCGAGCGCCTGTCCAAGGCGCTGGAGGCAATGCTGTTCTGGGCGGTGGTCGGGCTGTTGCTGGTGGTCGGTTACACCTACCGGTTCGAATTGCGCGACGCTTCCGACCGCGTCATTGCTGAATTAATGCCGGGCCATGTTGCCAGCCACGGCCGCAATGTCGAGGTGGTGCGCACGAAAAGCGGCGATTTCGCCCTGGCCGCCCACATTAACGGCGCGCGGGTGCCGATGGTGCTCGACACCGGCGCCAGCTCCGTGGTGCTGACCCAGGAAGCAGCCAAGGCCGCCGGCTTACCGATCGAAGTGCTCGACTATTCGATCAACTTGGATACCGCCAACGGCCGCACGCGCGCGGCGTCGATCACGCTCGACCGCCTCGCCGTCGGCAGCCTGACCGAGCGTTCGGTGCCGGCCCTGGTCGTCCAGCGCGGCCACCTCAAGAACAATCTACTGGGCATGAGCTTCCTCAACCGGTTGGAAAGCTGGGAGGTGCGCGGCGACAAGCTGCGCATGCGCGGTCAGCCTTGATTGCGACCTAAAATAGGCTGATCAAGAACCGCAGCGAAACAAACATCAAAAAGATGCCGAAGGCGAACTCGAGCCTGCGCCGCGGCAGCCAGTGCGCCAACCGCACGCCGTAGCTCGCCGTGTAGCTCGACACCGGCGCCATCAACACCAGGCCAATCAGCGACACGAAACCGATCGACAAGGGCGGCAGTTCGGCCATGTGCCGCCAGCCCGCCAGCATGTAACCGATGGTGCCCGCAATGGTAATCGGCACGCCGACCCCAGCCGAGGTCGCGACCGCCTGCTGCATCGGCCGCCCATAGAGCGTGAGCACCGCGTTCGACACCGCGCCGCCGCTCACCCCCACCAGCGAGGAAAACAGTCCGGTGATGAAGCCATAGATCGTGAGTACCCTGCGCCGCGGTAAATCCTTGCCAAGTGACCAGCGATCGGCGCCGTGCAGCATGCGTAGGCCGATAAATGCCGCAAAGATGACAAATGCGATCTTGAACACCGGCGACGGCGCATAGGCCGCCGCCACCGACCCGATGGCGACGCCTGCCACCGCCGGAACCGCCCAGATCTGCACCACATCCGGAATCACCGCGCCCTTCTTCTTGTGCCCGAGATAGGAGCTGACGGTGGTCGGAACGATGATGGCCAGCGAGGTGCCGACGCAAAGCTGCATACGCACGTCTTCCGGCACGCTGAATACGCGGAATACTTCGTAAAGCACCGGCACGATGATAGCGCCGCCGCCGATGCCGAACAGACCGGCGAGAAGGCCGACCAGAATACCGCCGCCCGCGATCCACACCGCGAGCAGCGCGATCTCACCGAATGTATGTCCCAACACCCCTGATGCCCCAGCCGAATGGTCAGGCCGCGATGTGCGCCATATCCGGCTTGGAGTCCAGCACCAGCGCCAGCGCATCAGCCATGACGGCGGCGGAGGCCGCGGGCTTGATCGCTTCGATCGCCAGATGTCGGCGGAAAGCGCGCGCGCCCGGTACGCTGCGGAACAGGCCGAGGACGTGGCGGGTGATGGCGTGCAGCCGTACACCCTTGGCAAGCTCGCGCTCGATATAGGGGATGAGCGCGAGCGCTGCCTCACGCGGTGAGGCGAAGGGCGCGGGCTGACCGTAAAGCAAAGAATCGACGCCCAACAGCCGCCACGGCTCTTGATAGGCCGCGCGTCCCATCATCACGCCATCGACGTGCGCCAGCTCGCTTTGCGCCTGCTTAAGGCTTGCGATGCCGCCGTTGAGCACGATCGCGAGATCGGGATGCGCGGCTTTCAGGCGGCGCACGCAAGCGTAATCGAGCGGCGGCACATCGCGGTTTTCACGCGGCGACAATCCCTTTAACCAGGCCTTGCGCGCATGCACGATCAGCGCGTCGGCGCCCGCCGCCTTGACCGCAGCGGCAAAGGCGAATAGCGCCTGATCGGGATCCTGCTCGTCGATGCCGATGCGACACTTCACGGTGACCGGAATTTTGACCGTCGCATTCATGGCGGCAACGCAGTCGGCGACCAGCGCCGGCTCGGCCATCAGGCACGCCCCAAAGCGGCCCTCCTGCATCCGGTCGGACGGGCAGCCGACATTGAGGTTGATCTCGTCATAGCCGAAATCTTCGCCGATGCGCGCAGAGCGCGCGAGCGCCGCCGGATCGCAGCCGCCGAGTTGCAGCGCCACCGGATGCTCGAACGCGTCGAACGCCAGCAGCCGCGCGCGGTCGCCGTTGAGCACCGCGCCGGTGGTCAGCATCTCGGTGTAGATCAGCGCGCGGCGCGTGAGCAGGCGATGGAAGAACCGGCAATGCCGGTCGGTCCATTCCATCATAGGCGCGACACAGAAACGGTGGGACCGACTCTGAAGCTTTAGTTTCTTATTTTCAGTCACTTGATCAATTTTCATTTTGTTTTATGTTGTACCGTTTTCGGCTCATTTTGACCTATTCTCACGCCCATGGTACGACGGCGTCGTACTTCTAAGGTCCGTGTCGTACCGGGTCGTTGACTGGACCGACTCGCAATACCGACTGACGCATTGGAATGGACTCGCTGGACAGACTGACGTCGGTACGAAAGGTACGACGAAACCGAAATCGGTACGACAATGGGTACGATAATTGAACGGACTCGCAAAGACGGCTCCAAGGCCTTTACCGCCCAGATCGTCATCAAGATAGCCGGGGCCATCGTTCACCGCGAGGCAGAAACCTTCGACCGCAAGCAGGCCGCCAATGCCTGGATTGTTAAACGTGAGGCCGAGCTAAAGGCGCCAGGCGGCCTCGAAAAGAAGGAAGACCCTACTCTCTCGGCCGTGATCGACCGCTACATCGCAGAATCGAAAAATGTGGTGCTGGGCACAAAGGCGCAGGTGCTCAAGGCCATCAAGAACAGCGATCTCGGCGAGACGAAATGCAGCGACATCACCAGTCATACACTCGTGTCATTTGCGCGCGAGTTGACCCAGAGCGTCGAGCCGCAAACCTGCGGCAACTACTTCTCTCATTTGTCCAACATCTTTACTGTTGCCAGACCAGCTTGGGGCTATCCGCTATCGCGTCAGGCATTCGATGACGCCGTCACCGTCATAAAGAAGCTTGGTCTGATTAGAAAAGCGGCTGAGCGCACTCGCCGGCCGACACTTGAAGAACTCGACCGCTTGATGGAGCATTTTGGGCGCATTCGAGATCATCGCCCCTCCTCTATACCGATGCAAAAAATTGCGGCGTTCGCGATTTTCTCGACGCGGCGCCAAGAAGAGATCACGCTCTTGCGGTGGCCCGATCTTGATAGCGATCGAATTCTCGTCCGCGATATGAAGCATCCGGGCGACAAGAAAGGTAACAACATCTACTGTGAGCTCCCGCCAGAGGCACTGGCAATTATCAATTCAATGCCGCGGGATGGCGAGCGGATATTCCCCTATTCGACTGCTGCAATTAGTGCCGCATTCACGCGCGCGTGCAAGATTCTGGAAATCGAAGATCTGCGGTTTCACGATCTTCGACACGAAGGAGTTTCACGACTGTTTGAAATGGGGAGAACAATTCCTCAAGCGGCCGCGGTGTCCGGGCATAGAAGTTGGACAAGTCTCAAGCGTTACACCCACATTCGCCAGACAGGCGATAAGTATTCCAATTGGATCTGGCTGTCCGAAATTAGCGCATAAGTGCCATTATGGAACATTGGGTGTCACACGCTCGTCATCCTACCTACGCTTGCGGCCGCGCGCAGCCCTGACTTACGAACATCCTGTGATTGTCACGAAGCTCGTGAGTATTCACGGTTTGCAGTACAGCCTAAGTACTTGATCAACTTTGTTGCAGCGGACTTTTCGCTCCCACTAAGAAAGTTCATCGGCCGGTTCGATATAGAAGGCCATCGGCACGTTCGACAAGTGCCTTTCAGAGCTCGACATTAAAAGAAGGCGATTGACGGTGTTATCCTGAATGCCTCCCGGCGGGAAGACGCAAGCGATGCGGCCCTCTTTTACGGGCACGTCTAACTTTTTGAAGTCGCCTTGGGCTGCCGCATGCGCCTTAGCGAACCGCCCGACGAACTGCGCTTCGCGATTGGGTTTCGCTCCCCGCTCTTCGAGCTTGGAAAGGTACTTGAAGAGGTCCCGAAACAGATCCGGGTAGCCGGCACCGGTCTTATTGAAAGCAGCGGCGACAACGTCCGTCACGCTCTGGGGGAACGCGAATTTCTGTCCGTCGTCAGATAAATTGAGACAGATGGCGGTGTGAACGTCAGGATTGACC
>CAZLWN010000043.1:0-25499 GCA_964563195.1 uncultured Undibacter sp.
TGCGGCCGAACACCGCGCCGATGGTCATGCCGATGCCGGCGAGATAGCCCTTGCCCAAAACATTGCCGGCCATGATCTCGCCGGCCGCGAACATGTTGCCGGCGCCCGTGCCGTCCTTCAGCAGCATGCGCGACTGCTCGTTCACCCGCAGGCCGAGATAGGTGAAGGTGATGCCGGGGCGCAGCGGGTAGCCGTAGAACGGCGGCGTGTCGAGCTTGCGCGCCCAATGGCTTTTCGGGATGGCGAGTCCGGAGGTTGTGCAATCGTCGAGCACCGTGTGGTCGAACGTGCCCGGCTGCACCGCGGCGTTGAAATCGTCGACCGTTTTCGTGAGTGTTACCGGATCGAGTTCGAGCTTGGTCGCAAGTTCAGGAATGGTTTGCGCTTCGACCGCCGGGAAGATCGACGGCATAAACAACCGAATCGATTTGGCGTCGACGATCGAATAGGCGATCTGGCCCGGCTGCTGCGCGATCAGCCGGCCCCAAATGGCATAGCGCTTGGGCCAGGTGTCCTCGCCCTCGTCGTAGAAGCGGCTGCCATCGCGATTGACGACGATACCGAAAATGACGCTGTCGAGCCTTGTGGCGATGCCGCCGTCGAATTTGGGCGCGCGCGCGTCAATGGCGACCGCATGGCATTGAGTCGGATCGCCCACCGACGCAACGCCTGCATCGAGCAGCATGCGCAGCACGGAGCCGGTATTGTAAGGCGTGCCGCGGATCAGGAAATTGTCGGCGGCCTCGCCCCAATATTGCTTCAGCCATTCGATATTGGCCTCGAAGCCGCCGGCCGCCGCCACCAGCGCGCGGCCGCGGATGCTTTTCACCTGGCCGGCATGCCTGATCGCAGCCGACATGAAAAACCCGTGCTCGATGGTGAACGCCGTCACCGGCGCATCGTAGAGTACGGCGACGCCGAGCGCCGCGGCGCGGCGGTAGAGCGCGTTGAGCGCGCCGCGCCCGCCGCCGAGGAAGAAGGCATTGGTGCGCCCGAGATTGAGCGTACCGCCGAGCGGCGGCTGGAAGCGCACGCCCTGCTCGGTGAGCCAGCTGAGCAATTCGCTCGAGCGCGCGATGGTGAGTTCGGCCAGCACTTTGTCGGTCTGGCCGCCAGTGACGCGATAGAGATCGTCGAGGAACTCGTCCTGCGCGTAGGGTCCGGTCATGGTCGGCGTCGTGCCATCATGGGCGAGCCGCAAGTTGCGGGTGTGGCGGGTGTTGCCGCCGCGATAGAATTCGGGCGCGCCCTCCAGCACGATGACGCGGCAGCCGGCTTGCGCCGCGGTGATGGCGGCGCAGAGCGCGGCGTTGCCGCCGCCCACCACCACCACGTCGAACGGTTCGCTGAGATCGACCACCGGCATCTTCCTTTTTCGCCCGTGGAAATCCCACGCCGGCTGTGCCGCTGCATCAATGCCCCGCTTCGCCGAAGCTGGCAATGGCCGGCGGCCGCCGCGCGCCAGTGCTTTCGGAAGCGGTGCAAAAATCGTAGCCTGATGACGCAAGATAGAGGAAAGCTAATGGCCTCACGCAAACGCCCCGAAGAGCTGCGCAGCCATCGCTGGCTCGGTCCCAGCGATCTACGCTCATTCGGGCATCGCTCGCGGCTGCGCCAGGGCGGCTACGACGCCAAGGATTGGGCCGGCAAGCCGGTGATCGGCATCATCAATACCTGGAGCGACATCAACTTCTGCCACACGCATCTGCGTGCGCGCGCCGAAGACGTCAAACGCGGGGTGCTACAGGCCGGCGGATTTCCGGTCGAACTGCCGGCGCTGTCTTTGTCGGAGCCGTTCGTCAAGCCGTCCACCATGATCTATCGCAATCTGCTGGCGATGGAGACGGAGGAACTGCTGCGCAGCCATCCGATCGACGGCGCGGTGCTGCTCGGCGGCTGCGACAAGACGACCCCCGGCGTGATTATGGGCGCGATCAGCATGGGCGTGCCGGCGATCTACGCGCCGGCGGGACCGCAATTGCGCGGTAATTGGCACGGCCAGGTGCTCGGCTCCGGCACCGACGCCTGGAAATACTGGGACGAAAAGCGCGCGGGCCGCATCACCGAAGAGGAATGGGCCGAGATCGAAGGCGGCATCTCGCGCTCGTTCGGCACCTGCATGGTGATGGGCACCGCCGCAACCATGATGGCGATTTCGGAAGCGCTGGGCATGACGCTGCCGGGCGCGTCCTCGATTCCTGCCGCCGACAGCGCTCATCCGCGCATGTGCGCCGCCGCCGGCCGCCGCATCGTCGATATGGTGTGGGAAGACCTGACGCCGAAGAAGATTTTGACGCCGGCCGCCTTCGACAACGCCATCCGCGTGCACATGGCCATGGGTGGCTCGACCAACGCCATCATCCACGTGGTGGCGATGGCGCGCCGCGCCGGCCTGCCCATGGACATGAAGCGCTTCGACGAGATTTCGCGCGAGATCCCGGTGCTCGCCAATGTGAGGCCATCCGGCAGCCTGCTGATGGAGGACTTCTATTACGCCGGCGGCTTGCGCGCGCTGATGGCGGAACTCAAGCACAAGCTCGATCTCTCCTGCCTAACGGTGACCGGCAAGAGTGTGGGCGAGAATATCGAAGGCGCCGAAGTCTATCTGCCCGACGTAATCCGCCCGTTCAACAATCCGGTCTCCAGCGCGGAGGCGACCGCCGTGCTCACCGGAAATCTGGCGCCGCGCGGCTGCGTGATGAAGCCCTCGGCCGCCGAGCCGCGTCTGCTGCGCCACCGCGGCAAGGCCATCGCCTTCGAGGACTACAACCACATGGCGCGCGAAGTGGAGCGCGACGGCCTCGATGTGACGCCCGACCACATCCTGGTGCTCAAAAACGGCGGGCCCAAGGGCGCGCCCGGCATGCCGGAATGGGGCATGCTGCCGATCCCCAAGAAGCTGGTAAAGGCCGGCGTGCGCGACATGCTGCGCATTTCCGACGCGCGCATGAGCGGCACCAGCTACGGCGCCTGCATCCTACACGTGGCGCCGGAAAGCTTCGTCGGCGGGCCACTGGCTTTCGTGCAAACCGGGGACGAGATCGAGGTGGACGTTCCGGCGCGCCGCATCCACCTGCATGTCTCGGACGCCGAGCTTACCCGCCGCCGCGCCGCCTGGACGCCACCGCCCCCGCGCTATCCGCGCGGCTACGGCGCGATGTATTCGGACCATATCGGCCAAGCCGACGAAGGCTGCGATTTCGATTTTCTGGCGCCGCTGGGGGCGATCCCAGAACCGGAGATTCACTAGAGTCCGATCTATTCAGCTTGAATCAGTTGCATCCCTAACATTCGTTTGCGCATGATCTTATCCGAAAACCGGTTCCCACTTTTCGGGATCATGCGCTAGGCTTTAGAGATAGTCGATGATCTTCCAGCTTCCCGGCTCGGCATTGACCACGTTCTTCGAGGGCTTGCCCGGCCGCCGGTCGGCGTAGACCTGGCCTTCCTTCATCACCAACTGGATGTTCTTCTTCTCCTGCAGGCAGGCGATGTCGGCGAGCGGGTCGCCGGCAACCGCCACGATGTCGGCGAGCGTGCCCGCCTCCGCCTCCAGCGTGCCCAGGTCTTTGTCCATCTTGAGCGCTTTGGCGGCGTCTATTTGCCGGTTTCCATTACGCTTCGCCTCGCTGTAGGTTTTGGACTTCCGCTGCTAGGACGGGGCAATCTGGCGTTGGCCTGATCGTCAGCCGCTAGCGCATGATCCCGAAAGGTCGGCACCGGTCTCGGACAAGATCATGCGCAAGCAAATTGTCAGGGATGCAAAGTGATTCAAGCGAATTGGATCACGCTCTAGGAAGGTCCTCATGACGAATCCCGCACCAACACTCGACACGCCGTTGTGGGCTTTTTCGCTTGCGGTCTACGGCGCGGACGGTGTCGAGCCCGAATGTCTCGACCTGCAGGAGCGCTTCGGTGTTGACGTCAACCTTTTGCTGTTCGTGGCCTATGCCGGCGCAGTGGAATGCGTGCAATTGGACGCGGCGGACATCGTCGACGCGGTCGCTACCGTCGCGGCCTGGCACGGCGAGATCGTGCGCGCGCTACGTGGCGTCCGTCGCGGCCTCAAGCCCATCAGTCTCGATGACGGCAATCCGCTGCGCGCAGCGACCGCGGACTTGCGCGCGCAGGTGAAGGCGGCCGAGCTCAATGCGGAGAAGATCGAGCAAGCGATGCTGTGGATTTGGTCGCGGCGGCAATTGGCTGGAGGCTCCCGCGGCGACGCGGTCGCGGCGCTCGCTGCGAATCTTCGCGCATTGCTTGCCCACTACGGCGCTCCTGGCGAGTGCGCCGCACCAGCAATGCTGCAAACCGCCGCCTTGGCTTTCGCCGCGTCAAAATCATAAGGCCCACACCAGCATATACTGCCGCTTTATGCCGCATTGCGGGTGCAAGTCTTGCTTACGACTTTGACAGACTGGCGCCCCGGTGTGACAATATCGGCGATTATTTTGCTTCGCGCCCCAGCTTAGGTCCAATGGAGGACTCCCATGGCGTCTCTGCAAGACAAGCCGATTGTCCGCATTGCTCCCAACAACCCCGTCTTCGATCTTCCGGTCATCGTCGGCATCGAGGAAGGCCTGTTTGACCAGGCCGGGCTCGACGTGCAGTTCAGCGCGACCTATGCCGACCGCGAGAAGGACCGCGCCGGCAAACCGGTGATGACCCGACTGAAGGAGCAGATGTTCGATACCGGCTCGGCCGACAGTTACAATGTCTGCGAATGGGCCAGCATCGACCGCCTGGAAAAGGGCGAGCGCGGCGGCAAGCTCGCGGCCTTGCGCGCCTCGGTGGCGGCGCAAGCCATTCTGACTTTCGACGATTCGCTGCAAATCCCGCGCGATCTCGCCGACATCCCGGTCTACGTCCAGGAATTCACCGGCTCGCATTACTGCACGGTGCAGATGCTGGAAAGTGCGCTCGGCGCCGAACACGTCAAGATCGGGCAAGGGGGCTTGCCGCAGCAGCGCTACGCGGGATTGAAGGACGGCACCCATCGCGTCGTCACCGTGATGGAGCCGTTCATCAGCCTCGGGCTGAAGGAAGGCGCTCATATCATCGCCGCCATGTTCTACCGCGGCGGCGAGGTGATCTCGCCCGATCTCACGCCCGAGCAGCGCAAGGCCTATTACGACGCTGAGAACAAGGCGGTCGACCTGATCAACGCCGATTTCTACAAATACGCCCACCACGTCGCGGCGCATGCCAAGGGCGCGCTGAAGCCAAACGAATTGCTGCGGGCCTTCGTGCGATACAAGCACGTCGATTATTACGACGCGACGCTGTTTGACCGGACCTATGACTGGATGAAAGTGCGCGGCTTTTCCACCGGCGAATCCGAGCACGGCACATTGGTCGTCGGCTGAGCCGGGGCAAACCATTTAGAGAAGTTACGGCAACGGTGGCGATTGACGCCGACAGTAAAACTGCGCGGCGCGACCACTCAAAAAAGCAAGGGGAGGACTAAGGCCATGAACATAAAGACAGTAGCGGTGGCCGTCGGCGCGATCGTCGGGCTGGGCGCACCGGCCGCGGCGCAGACCTACACCATCGGCGCCAACCCGCAGGGTTCGGTGTTTTATGCCGCTGCCGCGGCGATCGCGAAAGTCGAAGTGGACAAGACCGGTCTGCAATTCCGCGTTGCGCCCTATTCCGGTTCGTCCACCTACATCCCGCTGGTCGACAAGGGCGAGCTGGCGTTCGGCATGTCGAACGGCGCCGAATACGCGTTCGCCTATTCCGGCACCGAGCTGTTCAAGGGCCATCCGAACAAGAACCTGCGCAGCGTGATGTTCACCTTCCCGCTCACCAACGGCTTTGCCGTGCGCAACGATTCCAACATCAAGACCGCCGCCGACCTCAAGGGAAAAAAGATTCCCGGCGTGTACAGCTCGGGTGTCATCTTTGCCTACCTGCATAGGGCTTGGCTTGCGGCCGCCGGCATGACCGAAAAGGACGTGACCGTTGTTCCGGCTTCTAACTTCGTCGTCGGCGTCAAGGCGTTCATGGAAGGGCGCACTGACGCGGCCTACGTGCCGTTCAATTCTGGCATCGGCAAGCAGGCGATGGCGAAGATTCCGGGCGGTTGGCATTATTTGTCGACCGGCACCGCCGAGAATGCCGACGCGAAGGCGGGCGAGGCCTTGCCCACCGCGCGCACCGTGAAGATCAAGGCCGGCAAAAACGCCACCGGCGTGTCCGATGACCCGACCACCATGATCGCGATCGACGTCGCCATGTTCACCAATGCCAGCGTGCCGGAGGACGTCGTCTACAAGGCCGTCAAGACCATTTACGGAAGCAAGCCGGACCTGATCAAGGCGCTGGGCGCGTTCGCCCGCTTCGACCCCAAGAAGATGGTACGCAAGAGCTCGGTGCCGTATCATCCCGGAGCGATCAAGGCTTACAAGGAATTGGGCATTTGGCCGGAGAAGTAATACGATCCGCTTAGACACGGTTGCAGCGCCGCCAGCCGCAACGGGGCGCCGGCGGCGTTGTCATTTAGTCAGGAGCGCGGCGTTTGACGAGCCAAACTACGGAGGCCCGATCCGAGCCGGCGACTGCTGCACTTTACCTGGCACGCCTGTGCGGCGCCTTGTTCGTCGCGCTTGCGATCACATGGGCGTTCCAGGTGCCGAGCCGGCTCGGCATCAGCGTCTACAAGGAGCAGTTCATGCTGCTCTGCCTCGGCCTGTCGGGCGCCATCGTCTACCTGACCATTCGCGTCAATCGCAGCAGGTCGTATACGCCGCCTTTGTATGATTGGGCGCTCGCCCTGCTCATGCTGGGGCTGACGTTCTACGTCTCCTGGGAATACGAGTGGGTCCTGCTCAACGCGGCCTACACGCCGGTGCTGATGCTAGTGCTGGGGCCCATCATTATCGCCCTGGTGATGGAGGGGCTGCGCCGCGTCTCCGGCTGGGTGCTGCTTACCATTGTCATCATCTTCATGATCTATGCGCTGATCGCCCATCTGGTGCCGGCGCCGCTGACCGGCACGCGCTCGGATATCGACCAGCTCGCGCTCTATCTCGCCTTCGACACCAACGCGCTGATCGGCATTCCGCTCGGCGTGGCGACGACCATCGTGGTCATCTTCATCTTCATGGGCCAGGTGCTGTTTAACACCGGCGGCGGCGAGTTTTTCACCGATATTGCCACCGCCACCATGGGGCGCCGGCGCGGCGGCGCTGCCAAGGTGTCGGTGGTTGCCTCGGCGCTGTTCGGCTCGATCTCCGGCAGCGCGATTTCCAACGTCACCACCACCGGGGTGGTGACCATCCCGCTGATGAAGAAGTCGGGCTATTCGGACGTCGACGCCGGCGCCATCGAGGCCAACGCCTCGACCGGCGGCCAGTTCATGCCGCCGATCATGGGCGCGGCGGCATTCCTGATGGCCGAGTTTCTCGAGATGGACTATGCGGACGTCGTCATCGCCGCTCTGGTCCCCGCGCTGCTCTATTACTTCGCCATCTTCGTGCAGGTCGATCTGGTCGCCGCACGCGACCGCATCAAGTTCGTCGCCGATCAGTTGCCGAGCGCGCGCGCCGTCCTCGCCCAAGGTTGGCACTTCATCGTGCCCTTCGCGGTGCTGCTCTACGCCCTCTACGGCATGCATGCCGAAGCCGAGATCGCCGCGCTCTACGCGGTTGCCGCCATCATGGTGCTCGGCGTATTCCGGAGCTACAAGGGCAAGCGCATGGATCTGCGCAACTTTTGCGCATCGTTCTGGGACGCCGGCATCGCCACCACCGAGTTGGTATTGATCGTCGCCGCGGCGGGTTTCGTCATTGGCATTTTGAACAAGAGCGGCGGCGGCTTCGCTCTCACCCTATTCCTGGTCAAGCTCGGCGGCGGCAATCTGTACATTCTGCTGCTGCTGGCCGCTGCAATCTGCATCGTGCTCGGCATGGGCATGCCGACCACCGGCGTCTATGTGCTGCTGGCCGCGGTGGTAGCGCCCTCGCTGATCGAGGCCGGGGTCGCCAAACTGTCGGCGCACATGTTCATCCTCTATTTCGGCATGATGTCGATGATAACGCCGCCCATTGCGCTCGCCGCCTTCGCCGCGTCGTCGATCAGCCGCGCCGACCCGATGCGGACCGGTTATGCCGCCATGCGCATGGGCTGGGTCGCCTACGTGATCCCGTTCCTGTTCGTGCTGTCGCCGACGCTGATCATGGTCGGCACGTCGTGGATGATCGCGCTCAACGTCGTTACCGCCACGGTCGGCGTGTTCACAGCCTCGGTGGCGGTGGTCGGTTTTTTCACCCGCCCGCTCGGCGCCGTCACGCGCATCGTGCTGGGAATTGGCGGCCTAGCCGCGGTATTTCCCGATTCGGCCATCGGCGCCGGCGGCTTCGTCGACATCGCCGGCATTGCGCTGTCGGCTGCGATTCTCGGCCGCGAATATCTGGCCACCGGCAGACCGACCGCGACGCCCGCAGGCGCGGCGCCGTCGTGATCAGGATTTGCCGTTGCCGCTTTTGCCGTCACCGTCAGGCCGGTACTTGGTCTCGGGCTTGAGGCCTTTGCGGCGCAATTTTTCGCTGATGCGGCCATTGTCGAGATAACGCCCTTGCGCCGCTCGCTTGGCGGCTTCGTCCCATTGCGGCAGCCAGTCGCCGAGGGAATAGCCGAACCACGGCGGCTGCGGCCGCAGCGGCCCGAGATCGAGCTCCTGCCAGATCGCCTTGGCGCGCTCCATGTATTCCTGCTTGGGCAGCGCCAGCGGCGGCATGTCGGACTTCATGGTCGCGTCCATCAGCAGGGTCGAATCCTCCTCCTGATTGTGTTCGCGCTTGGGCCCATGGCCCTGGCCGCGATGCGGCACGATCTGCACGTCCTCGACCGGATTCATGCGGTAGGCAATCGCCCACAACAGCGCGTCGGCATTGTCGACGTCGATGTCCTCATTGACCGCAATGCAGATCTTGCCACAGTCGCCCTTAAAGAAGGCTGCGCCGTAAAGCGCACGCCAGACCTCGGTGCGCGAGCTGCCCTTTTCCAGCGTGATGACCGTGACGCGTAACAGTCCGGTGAGCGGCTCGTGCAGCGCGACTTTCTTCACGCCCTTGATGCCCAGGACGTTGCGCAAATGCGAGGTGAACAGCGGCTCATAGGCGACGCGCTTAATCACGCTCGATTCAGATGGCGCCACCTGGCTGATATAGGACGGGATGATCGGGTTCTTGCGGTGGGTGATCGCCGTCACCCGCATCGGCATGTTGAACTCTTCCAGCGCCACGTGCCCATGTGACTCGCCAAACGGCGCCTCCGGCTCGAGATATTCGGTATCGATCATTCCCTCGATGACCAGCTCCGATTCCGCCGGGATCATCAGATCGACGGTGCGCGCACGCACGATATTGATCGGCCCGCCAGCGAGCCCGCCGGCGACGGTGAGCTCGTCGACACCGATCGGCAGCTTCTGTGGCCCCATGAAGGCGACGTAAGGCGGGCAGCCGAGCACGATGGCGCAGGGCATCGGCCGCCTTAGCTTCTGGTATTTCAAGTAGTGCTGGTAACCGCCGGCGCCGCCGACGCGCGTCGCCATGCGCACCACCAGCCGGTCGGGTGCTTTCAAAGCGGCCCGATAAGTGCCCATGTTCTGCACGCCGGTTTCCGGATCGCGCGTGATGACGTTGGTGGCGGTCAGCGTCGGCGCGCTGTCGAAGCCCGGCGTTGAGATCGGGATCGGCAGCCGGTCGAGGCCCCTGCCCTCGCCTTTGAGCGCCTCGTCTTCGTGCACGACTTCATGACACACAGCGTCGTTGACAAGGCGCGGCTCGACCGGGTTGGCGATGGCTTGATCCCATTTGGCCTGGATCTCGGGCAGTGGCGCCTGCATGCCCACGCTGTAGATGTCAGGATTGGCGGCGATGGCGCCGACCACCACCGGAATGTCGTAGGAACGGCCGAGGCCGTCGGTGATGTTGGTGAACAGAAAGGCCTTGCGCTCGGCCTCGTCGATGCCGCCGACAAACTGCCAGCGCACCAGCGGATGCAGTTCGGAATCCTTGTCGATTCTGCGGTCGATCCGGCGCAACAGCCCGCGCTCCTCCAGCGCGGCCAAGTGCTCGTGCAGATCCGGATAGTTGCGCGGCGCAGTCGTCATTCCGCACTCCTCGCGGCATTAGCGGCCATCATGGCCGGGGAACGGGCCGATTGTCACGCGGCTTTCCAAAGCGGGGCAAACTGCGTGGCCACCACCTGCTCGTAGGTTAACGGCCAGTCGATCAGGCCCAAGTCCTGCGCAAATCTGCTCATGCCGGCAACGAAAGCGGGGGTGATGTGAGCGTCATAGTACGGCAGATCGCGCTCGATCAGCGCCGCGATCAGGCCGGCCTCCGGTCCCGGGAACAGCTTGCGGCCGACTTGCGTCGCGCGCGACACGTCCTGCCGAAGCGCACTTTGCGTCTTGACGATCGCCCGCACCGCGGCGGCGGCGACGTCGGGCTGCTGCACGATTAGGCGGTCGGTGGCCGCCAGCGAGGCCATGGTATAGTTGAACGCCGCGGGCGGACCGTCGCCGCGCCGCACGTCCAGCACCACGGTGCCGACGCCGCCCTTGACCGCGATTTCGGCCGCCATGCCGTTGGCCCAGAAGCCGTCGATCTTGCGTTCTTCGAGCGCGCGCGCCGCCGTCAGCCCGAAATTGACGCCCGCGCCCTGCGCGCCCGGCACCGGCGCGATGCGGACTTGATCGCGCGCCAAGTCCATTCCGGCGGCAATCAGCAGCCGGCGCAGCCCCATGTCCACCCAGGGCGCGGCGCCGATATTGCGGCCCTTGATCGCGGCGAGATCGCCGCGCCCGGCGCCGAAATCCTTATGCAGCACCAGGAACCAATACATGCCCTGGGCCTGCGCGCAGAGCAGCTTCACACCTTCGAAACCCGGAAAGGCGGCCAGCGCCGAATGCGCCGAGCCGGCGACAAAATCCACTGCGCCATCGCGCAGCGCTTCGTAGGCTTTATCGACCGGGAAGATCAGCTCGAGCGCGACATCGAGCCCCTGCTCGCGGAAAAATCCGAGCTCCACCGCTGCCTCGGCCGGAAAATAGGAATTCGAGATCATGTCGGGAACGGCGAGCTTCATCCCCCGTCACACCTCTTCCAGCGTCATGGCATCGGCGCGTCGCTGGCTGGCGATCATGGAAGTGCGCAGCAGGAATTGCCGCGCCTTCTCCGGATCGGCGGCCGTCGCCCGCAGCTCGTCGAGATTGTGCTTGCGCGCTTGGCTGTCGCGCGCCTCCAGCCGCTGCTTGTTGGCGATCGACTGCTGCTGCACGAACTCCACCGCTACGGTGCGGCGCTGGCGGTCGTAGAGATCGAGCAGCCGCTCCGGCGCGCCGTCAAGCAGCACTTGCGCCAGCTTGCCGGACAGATTTGCGGCGTCCTGGATACCGCCGTTGAGGCCCATGCCGCCGATCGGATTGTTGACATGGGCGGCGTCACCCGCGAGTAGCACGCGGCCTTGGCGGAAGCGCGCGGCCACCCGCTGATGGGTGACGTAGAGATTGCGGTGGACGATCTCGTATGGCTGCGGCGCCGGGAAAAACGACTGCATGCGCGCCTGCACGCTTTCGTCGCTCATGACCTCGTCGTCGCTTTGCGCCGGATCGACCGGATAGACCGTGCGCCACAGGCCGGGCGGGCCGTCGGCGGAAACCTTGAAGCAATTGCACCAGGCGCCGATGTCGGCAAAGTAGCTGCGATAGCAATAACCGCGCTCGGCATCAAAGTCATAGGGCGTCGTCAGCACGACAAAGCGCTCGGGCCAGGTGAAGCCCTCGAATTCAATCGCACATTCCTTGCGCACGGCGCTGCGCCCACCGTCGGCGCCGATCAAATAGGCGCCGGTGCGTTTCGTTTCGCCGCGCGCGTCGCGCACCCGCACCGTGACGGCATCGCCGCATTGCACCACGCCCGTTAGCGTATGGCCGAAATTCACCTCGACATTCGATAACGTATGCAAGTGATCGAGGATCAGCTTCGCGGTCTTGAACTGCTCACATTGCACCACATAGGGAAAGCGCGTGTCATTCTTGAGCAGGGCGTGATCGAATTGCGCGACCAGTTTGCCGGAGGGCCGATCCCAGAACTGGAAGATCGGCGCCACCAGCCCGACGCGCGCCATGTCGGAGGCCAATCCGTCGTCGGCCAAAAGCTCCAGCGTCGCCGGGTGGGTGGTGGCGGCGCGTGGATCGGCCTGCGGCTGATCGTTGTCGTCGAACAGCGCGACCGGAATGCCACGCCGGCCCAACAGCCAGGCGCATAACAGCCCGACCGGGCCGCCGCCCGCAATCAGCACGCGTTTTCCGTCACCGCTCATGCGCGGTCACGTAGCCTCATCCGCGCGCCAGCGCTTGACCAACCCGCTGTCGATGTCGAACAGGTCGAGGCAGCGACCGACGGTTTGGTTGACGATGTCGTCGATGGTCTTCGGCTGGTGATAGAAGGCCGGTACCGGCGGCATGATGATGGCGCCGTTCTCGGTCGCGGCCAGCATGCTTTTCAAATGTCCTGCGTGCAGCGGCGTCTCGCGCACCACCAGCACCAGCCGCCGCCGCTCCTTCAGGATCACGTCGGCAGCGCGGCTCATCAGGCTGTCGGTGGTGCCATACGCAATGTCGGAGACGGTGCGGATTGAGCATGGAATGATGACCATGCCGCGGGTCTTGAACGAGCCGCTCGACACCGCAGCGCCGACGTCGCCATTGGCATAAGTGACGGCGGCGAATTTACGCACCTCGCTGACGGACAGCCCCGCCTCTTCCTTAAGCGTCACCGCCGCCGACTTGGACACAATCAGATGCGTCGGCACGCCGACAGCGCGCAGCGCCTTGAGCAGCTGTACACCGTAGATCGCGCCGGAGGCGCCGCTGATGCCGACAATGAGAGGAAGCGCCATGCCGCTGTCTCAGCCTTAAGCCTCGGATTTCCCATCATAAATGGGGACGGCGGCGGAAGCTATGGGCGCCCGGTGAAATAGCGCTGATTGCGCAACGTTTTGGCCGCCAGCACCAGCCAAGGTCTTATTTTTCTGACGCAAATGAACTGTCCAGCGAGGGGCTACGTCTTTTTCTTGATCAATTGTCGCCGCAACGGGTTGGTCTGCATTGAGGAAACTGGACCAATTTGAATGAGAGTTTTCCGGTTAGGCTTTGATTGAAAGGAGCCTGCCGATGAAGAAGTCGAGGTTTAGCGATCAGCAGATCGCCTTTGCCCTGCAACAGGCGGAGACGGGGACGTCGGTTGCGGATGTCTGCCGGAAGCTGGGGATATCCGAGGCCACGTTTTATCGCTGGAAAGAACGCTATGGTGGGCTGATGCCCTCGGAGGTGCGTAAGCTAAAGCACTTCGAAGAAGAGAACGCTCGGCTGCGCCGGCTGGTTTCGGATCTGAGCTTGGACAAGGAGATGTTGCAGGAGGTTCTCAGAAAAAAGTCTAAGGCCTGCCCAGGAACGGGAGCTGGTGGATCATGTCCGCACCTGCTTTCGGGTCGGTACGCGCCGGGCGTGCCGTGTGCTGACCCTGCATCGGTCGATGTACTTATACAGATCGAGGCGCCCTGAGCAGGCCGTGCTACGCAAAAGGATTCGTGAGATCGCGGAGACGCGGGTCCGATACGACTATCGGCGGATCCACATCCTGTTGCAACGCGAGGGTTGGTCTGCGGGCCGAACCCGGGTGTACCGGCTCTATAGGCTAGAAGGGTTGCAAATGCGTCACAAACCGCCCCGGCGCAGGGTCATGGCCAAACTTCGAGACGACCGTGCGACGGCTATTGCACCCAATGACTGCTGGTCCATGGATTGGATGTACGATCAGCTCTTCGATGGAAGGCGGCTTTGGGTCCTGACCCTGGTCGACAACTACTCCAGGGTGTGCCCCGCACTTTGGGTTGGACATCAGGCCAAAACATCTGACGTAGTGTCTATGCTCAATCAGGCCGTCGCCGCGTTCGGCAAACCGCGAACCATCCGAGTGGACAACGACAGCCAGTTCACCTTGCGCGAGTTCGACCTGTGGGCCTATGCGAACGGTGTCATCCTGGACTTTAGCCGGCCCGGCAAACCCACGGACAATGCCTTCATCGAAAGCTTTAACGCTCGCGTTCGCCTTGAATGCCTGAACCAGCATTGGTTCATTGATCTTGACGACGCCCGCACAAAGATCGAGCTTTGGCGCCAAGACTACAACGATGTGAGACCGCATAGTGCAATCGGTGAGAGGACGCCGATGATCATGTTCACCGCCCATACGAATACCCTGATGGGCTCAACAGTGCCGGAGGCTCTCGTTTAAACTGGTCCAAATATCCAAAGCGGACCAAACATGCATTAGCCTCTCAGCTCGCCTGGTACAAAATATCGGTCAGGCCAATCAGACCGCACTCAGCACTCAACTATAGGCTGCCGACGCCGCAGACATTCGCACCCTTGGCTCACCACCTAGATGAGATCATCTCGATGCAGTAATATCCATGTCGCTGGTATGAAAAAGCTGTCGAGTCATCATAGCCGTTGAAGATCGATGAGGTAGCCAATGTCAAAAGCTATGGAACGACTATCGTTACTTTGCGTTCTCGTAGCGCTGGCGAATGTATCGAGTATGGTGCCTGCTTCCGCAATTAGCGCCGATCTCGCGAAGAAGTGTCGGAATTTGGCGAGTAAGGCGCATCCAATTCCGGTCGCAGGGAGCAAAAACACGGGAGCAGCAAAGGCGCAACGTGAGGCTTACCAAACTTGCATCGCAAAGGGTGATGATACCCAAAGTGACAATCAGGTCGACAGCATAAAAAAATAAATAATTGTACGCGAAGTTAGGCTTTGTTGATCGGCCATCGTCTGCGGAAACAAGGAAGTACATTAATGTTACGAACAGCAGTGTTTCAGTTTCTGGTGATATTGCTCGCGCTTGTAATGGTTGACGTGGCAAATGGGCAAGGCACCAGCAGTAACTGCAATAGGAACGCCGGCGGCGCGACCAATACAAATTGCGGGGTTAGGACCGGCCACGGTCCGTTAACACAACCAATCCCTCCGGCTGTCAGTACAATTAATTCTCAAAATAATCAGAACCCACAAGGTATTCAACGTTCACAGAATTTGCCAGGGCCCGCGCAGACGAATCTGCCACAGCAACCCTTCGGCACACGATAAAGGCCCCGAGATGAAACTAATTTCGCTTTGACGTTGCGCACAAGAGGTTTGGTTGTCGCGACTAACGGCTAGGCACCGGTTGCTAAGAAAATGCAAACAGCCACTGGCGGAAATTGATGTGAGTTTTGAGAGGAGTTGACACCGTCATCGACGTCTCACGCAAGCTCCAACCGTGGACCGTTGTAATTCAGCAGGCATGTAATCGCATTTCATGCTTGTGGCTCCCCACCCACCATGACCCACCCGCCACTACGCTTTGCACAGTACGGAGCCATTGGGGTAAAAGTCGGCGACAAATTCACCGTACCGCTTCGCCGCGGCCATCGCCGGCAATCGTATCACGCGGGTAATGAAATTTCGTAGTAGCGAGACCTCAACATCAACGCGCTTCCAATCGCCAAAAACCTTTGGAACAGAAACGTACTCAATTTCGCCGACGACCAATGATGCGCCAAACGGTTGATACATTTTCGATCACTGTCGCACTTAGGCGAGAACTAGAGACCATTTGCGTAACGGATGAATTCCTTCTTGCGTAATTAGCTCGTCCTTTCCAAAAACTCTTACAGTCTATACATGGCATAGAAAATTAGTATTATCAAAGCGTTGCACGATAGCGAAGGTCAAAAACTATGAAGCTCGCACTTAAGCAACGGCTCACTGCCGTTATTCTCTGGTTGAGCATTGCTCTATCCGTCGCGGCACATCCATTGGCGGATGGTGTTGGCGCTGACAAGAAAAACGAAGAATACGTAGCCGTCTTGAAACAATTACGTCCGTTAGCTGCACAGGGCGATGCGCTCGCCCAAACAATAATCGGATTCATGTACGCTCATGGGCAAGGTGTGCAGCGGAATTATGCTGAGGCGATGAAGTGGTATCACCGTGCCGCTGACCAAGGTAACGCTATTGCTCAGTTCAATATCGGTGTCGCGTACGCCCACGGCCGAGGCGTAGCGCAGGACTATGCCGAGGCAGCGAAGTGGTATCGGCTCGCTGCCAACCAAGGAAATGCCGCGGCTGAGCTCAATCTCGGGGCGCTGTACCGCGACGGCCAAGGTGTTCCTCAGAGCGATGCTGATGCGATAAAATGGACCAAACTAGCCGCCGATCAAGGTAGTGCCGACGCCCAGTTCAATCTCGCGCTCCATTACCTGCAAGGTCGCGGCGCTCCGCAGAACTACGCCGACGCAGTAAAGTGGTTTCGCGCTG
This sequence comes from uncultured Undibacter sp., assembly GCA_964563195.1. Taxonomy (GTDB): domain Bacteria; phylum Pseudomonadota; class Alphaproteobacteria; order Rhizobiales; family Xanthobacteraceae; genus Pseudolabrys. The sequence continues at coordinate 16,379 of CAZLWN010000043.1, forward strand.
CTGCGGATCAGGGCAACGCCAGCGCCGAATTCAATCTCGGGATTGCGTACGCGAACGGCCGGGGGATAGCGCAGAATTATACTGAGGCGATAAAGTGGTATCGTCTTGCCGCGGACCATGGCCACGATGGAGCCCAGTACAATCTAGGACTCATGTATATCAGACGCGTGCCCAGGGAGATTGCCCGCGGATACATGTGGCTCTATTTATCGGCGGCGCAGGGCAACAAAAAAGCAGCAGCTAGTCGTGACGAACTTGCCAAGCACATGACCCCAGCCCAGCTGACCGCAGCGCAGAAGCTCATAAGTGCGTGGAAGCCGACTAAGCAGACGTCTCAATAAGGTGTGTGAATATCTTCAGCGAACGTCAGTGAAGCCTACCCAGCAGCCGCCATATCCGGACCCGGGAAGCCGAACCAGCTCAGCTTTGCTAAGGCGCCGCCGCTTTGGCAGGTTTTTGGGCGATCGGCTGCTGGACTGGGCATTGCGAAAATATCGATCCATTTGCCGTCGCAAATGTCTCGATGCAAAACTCCGGCGATTTCACGGGCCCCTCGACCGTAAAATCATATCCGACTCGATTCATAACGAGCGCGTAGCGTCCCGCAGCGAGTGTTTCGTTTTCATCAGGGCGCGCGATTACCATTTCACGCTGGCCCGGTACGGGTGAAACTTTAAATTCCTTTGAAATGTTTCGAATCCGCCACGCTCCATCGATACCCGTCACGCTTGGCTTTCCAGCAACAATTTTCGTGTCCAGTTTCAACTGCGCAACCACGCGTACCGCGACTTTTTGCGGGGCGTTGTTCAACAGATCGCGTCTAAACAGAATGAAAGACGGCTTGTTGCTGGATATCATTGTCGTAGAAGCCTTTGTCAATGCGGCTGAAATCGCTACGCGCGGATCAGGAACACTGATCGGCAAACGCTTTAGTTCAGTTAGTTTGTTATCACTCAACGCATAAATGCCATATGACTTTGGCAATGGGTATGGGACTTTCGGCACATCTTCTTCTTGCTTTAGGCTTACACTTTTTCCGGCGGTCGCGCCATTCTTGGCCAGATTGTCCGCAGTTTCTATATGGGAAGAGAGCGGCGAGCGCCATAGCACACCGGCGACAATCACAGTACCAATAAACATTATCCCAAGAATCAAAACGACGATTAGCTGATTTGCGAATCGTACATTCGGCAGGATCTGGTCGACGCGCCGATCAGGTGGATTTTCAAACTGGTTAGGCCCGATTAGGAGCGGAGCGAAAGGCGCCGGCGGTAATATTTGGAAAGCGTTGTTCGATAGCCTCTCGGTATCGTGCCGTTGGGCGTGTCTGTCGGGTTGGTATTCATTTCCCAAATAACTCCCACCAGAATCCGCTTCGATACGGTCAACCGCGAGTTCAAACTCATTAACGTGCTGAACAAGATCGGTTAAGCGCATCGATGAATATCCGTAAAGAATATCGCGTTTGAAATTAAATCGCGCCCGTTCATACACGAGAGCCCGCAACTGTTCCGGATTTTTCTTGGTGTTTTCGATCGCGCCTAAAAGCATCGAGTAGTAGTCGATCTGTGGTGTCGATGCCGGCAAGTTTGTTGTGCGCCCGATTGATTCCGAGGCGTTATACGCGTCTGCTTCCGAGATGTTATGTGCATCGAATGAAGCGGTGTTGGTTTCCGAAACGTCATGCGTATCTACTTCCGAGGTGTAATGCGCGTCAGTTGAAGGGGTAGGAGCACCGTTTGCTGCGCGGCCGGATACGGCATCTATAAGTTGGTCTAAGTTTTCAAACTTGACCAACCCCTGCGGCATCATCGCTTCAATCGAACAGTCAGGCAGCACCCGGTAAGGGATACCGGCGTATTCTCCGTCTCGCTCGAATGCCGATGTTTCGTCCTGCTCGAATGCCGACATGAATGCTTGCTGGACTCAAATGGTTACTGGTGAGGCGGGGGATATTATTAAGGTAGCATTCTCCTAAACTGAATGGAAGCCGAGCTACATAACGCCATTTAGCGCTATCAGCGGGTTCTCTTGCCACATTTAAGAGGAACGGTCGCCGCCAATCGAACGCGACCCAACGGCGCGAATCGCTGGTACTTCCGAGCAATGACAATTTTCTCGTCAATCACGCTGGCGCGGTCCTGCCGCAGGATCCCGAGCCAACTGAAGGCAGGCTGCCGCAGCGAAAATATACCGTCCGGTCGGCTTTAGGCTGCACAGCAGGTAGACGATGGCCCGCCCCCGGTCTCAGCGAGCCGAAGCCGAGCGCGTGCGCAATTCGTATGCGTTGCAGCTAGCGACCGTGGCTCCAACCGATGTCGGAATAGCCTCCCCAATACCCTTGACCGCCATAGGGCCCATAGGCCCCGTATAGCGGGGCGCAAGACATTCCGTCCGGGCACGGCCGCGAGCAGACGCGGTGCCAATCGCAGCCGGCTGGACCACATCGCCAAATCTCTTGGCAATAGAGCCCCGCAGACCGAGAATAATGAGGGGTTCCACCTACATCAGCGGCATTCGCGTTAATCGATGCAAAAAGGCTGCCGAAAACAACTGCAGAAACCGCCGCGAGCGCCCAAAGAAGCCGAGTCATCGTTGCCTCCGTCAGCAAATATTGACGAAATCGTAGCGGTTAATGGCAGCGGTGGCAACAGTTCCGTCGGGGGTCGCATACTTAGGGATTGATACGAGTAATTACAGGTAAAAATACTGAAAAATCAAGGGATTGTGGCGGCTTCTTAAGCTCAGTTTCAATGAAACAGTATATGATTAGCGCGCCAAGAGTTGCTTACAAGCAACAGGGAATTTATTGCACGTGAATAGGGGATTTCTGGCGCGGATACAGGGAATATCAGGACCATAACAAGGAAAGCTTCGACGTCAAAAACTTACCTTTGGAAAAGTCGCCCGTTCGGTCATGGTACCCAAATGTAATTCGTGGGATTTCTTCCTGCCCGAAAAGCCTCCCCCCGATCGGCCCAGTTATTCCGTGCAAAGCCGCAGTGCTTGTTAACTTTTGTAAACTTTTGTCGTTGATACATCGCTACCGACGGATGGTGAGCAATCTTTTTACAAAACATCGAGCATTTTAACCGGGTGGAAGAACTTCGCCCGTATTCGTGTTCGACGGGCCCGTTTATATTTGTGTTGGCGTAAAACAGTGCACCTGGCCATTAGGATCTGCACGATCACTACAACGTTGGTCGCGGTCGTAGCGCTCCCTTTTTTAGCTCTGGCAGCTGCGCTGATGGTGGGCATACCGGGTCGGTCGACGGCCTACACGGTATCCCGTTTCGGCCATTATCCCCCCGAACTCCACGCGGTGGTTCAGCAAGACAAGTTCGACATGCCTGCTTCGGGGAGCCCCCCTCCTCTCGCCACTGCGCGTGGGGCCAATGCAGAAATTCAGCAAATCATTTTTAACATGCACTCCGATGCACCCAGCATATTTTTGCGTGCTTCGCTCAATGTGGTGACAGAGCCAAGCAGCGCCAACCGGGTCGCCGTGGCATCGGCATCGGTTACTCCAGATTTTGCCGGGTGGCCGCATGAGGTGGGCATCAACCGCATTAACTTTGATATTCCCTCGCTCGCGCCGCTAGGATTCGTGCGCTTTTGCATGAGATATCCGCAGGATTGCAACGCCCCGCGAAGCGCCCTCCAGTCCGTGTCGCTGACCGAGGCACGAAGGACTGAATTGGTTGCGGTAAACAGCGACATCAACCACGCCATAACGCCGCACGAAAAAGCCAATGTTGGCTCGTCGGACGAGTGGTTGCTGTTTCCCCGCAAGGGGGACTGCAAAGATTACGCGATTACCAAGCGTCACACACTTCTTGCACGCGGTTGGCCCACGCGTTCGCTGCTCCTCGCTGAAGTCGTGATTCCGTCGGGCGAACACCACTTGGTGCTGGTCGTCCGTACGCGCGAAAGTGACCTGGTACTCGACAATCTGACCGATAGCATCCGCCCCGTTTCGCAGACTACCTATCGCTGGGTTCGTGCACAGGGAGCGAAAGATCCTAAATTTTGGGCGACCATCAGTGTGTCAGGCGCTTGATGGATGGCCGCGGTCCACCCCTACCCCGATCAAAAGTTCAAACCAACAGTTACGCCGCAGACACCGGGTGTTTAGCGCTCCTGATAATCAAGACCGGACTAACCGAATCTGCCGCATCAACGGACTTGCGTTCTACAGATCAGGATTTCCGAGGTGCGCCGTGCAATCGCGGTCATTTGCTAGTAAGCGCTCTGCACGCGCGATCAAGCTCGGAGTTGGGACCTCGACGAAGCTAACTATCTCACGGACTTTTGCTGCTGAGATTTACGCAACCGCACTGACTTGGCCGGTCGCTGTATCGCCTGCCCGATTACGCGGCCGGGTGGCGGAACAGGCCCCTTGAAATGGCGATTCCGATAGAATCGCAATTAGCCACATGCGTCAATAGCCCGGTTCTCAAATAACAGGGGAGCTATGCACCTCAGAAAGAGAACCGACGTGAGTACTATCGATTGGCCCGACAAATCCAGGAAAACCTACAAATATTGGTTCCTTGATCTCGATAGGCCGGTCAAAGACGAGGATGGCAATTACATGTTTGTCAAGCAATTGGCGAACGGGAGTTACCTCCCGCTCCATATCGGGCAAGCGGATAGACTGAAAAACCGCATCCCTAACCACGACAGGCTTGATGACGCTAAGCGTGCCGGTGCTACTCATGTGACGGCGCACACCACGCCAGCCGGAGAACGCTCCCGGCTCGACGAAGAGCGCGACCTGATCCAGCACCGGAATCCGTCGCTGAACGTTCAGCACTGTAACGTGTCCTGACGTTCGGCATACGCGGGTCGTCACACTCAGAGACGGCTGGTGTGCATGGCATGCCCGTCACTCTTGCGATTAACATGTGATTGGTTTGTTTGCGCGTCATTGCCCCGTCCCTTACCCAGAACAATTGATAAATGTTTGCGATGTATCAACCTTCCGACAGATGCTTTTTACGCTTAGCCGCCGGCTTCTTTTTCTGTATCGCCCTTCCTAGTTTCATCTCAGAATGAGGTTTAGGAGGCGCCCTTAATAAGTTGCCAAGAACGCGCTGAAATTCTGGATTCTTCGTTGGGTCTCGTGCCATGTCCGGTTTTGATGAAATTGTAGCTTTCCATAATCAGCTGAGAGGAGATCACATCAATCTAACGCCAGACCAAATTTATTTAGTTGGTCGGGTAATAGTTCAGTGGACGCCCCTGCAGTCCCACCTCAATTTTCTTGTTTCGATGTGGCGATCCGATCCTACGGTCCCAAAAGACATCCGACAACAAAAAGTACGTAAAGAATTATCACGAAAGCTCGAATATCTGCGCACGTTATCCGAGTTAGTTTTTCGCGGTTCAAATTTAAAACAAGAGTTGCAACAACGCCTAGGTCGAATCGAAGCCTGTAAAAATAAGCGTGATTGGTTCGCACATAGCGCTTTTGCGCTTCGTGATCAAAAGCGTCCGCATGTAATTGGCATCAGCTATAACAATCATAAGTCTTGGATCTCACATGATAAAATCGAACAACTAATAAATGAAATATCACTCCTCACAGGTTATATTATGAGCATCGATTTTCGCCGCAATGCCGACCTACATCGCGCATTGCATCGTAAATTACTCGAACAAACTGCCGCCGTCGTAGTTCTGAGGATTAGCTTCCCATTTCTCAAGGGCATTTATCCCAGCAGCGATTGAGCCACCCCCGTTGAAGTGGTCCGACTTGAAGTATGTCATTTGGCATCAAGGAGGACCGAAATGCCGAGGAAGAGATACAAGCCTGAGGAGATCGTCACCAAACTGAGGCAGGTAGATGTTCTGGTCTCGCAGGGAGCGAGCATGGCCGATGCCATCCGCCAGATCGGGGTGAGTGAGGTGGCTGCGTGACGAGCCGCTCAACGGCGAGATCTTCCATACGCTGCGTGAAGCCCAGATCGTCATTGAGAGCTGGCGCCGACACTACAACGCCATCCGGCCCCACGCTTCGCTCGGCTACAAGCCGCCTGCACCGGAGGTCTTCGTGCCCGCATTCGCCGCGTGGCCGGCTGCGCTACACCGACCGGCTCCGCCGGCCACGCTGGCGCAATCGCCAGCCCTAAACTAACATCCGACTCGGACCACCAAATGTAGGCTGCTCACGATCATTTCTGGCGTTATCGTAGTTTCGTCATGACTTTTGCCTGACATGGGTCAACCTCTTGTTGGCACCCACATACCCGACTTTTAAATTAGCTTCCCTATTACGGCCTTTTCGCCGTAGGGCGTGCGAATTGCTAAGTCAAGTATATCAGTGCGAATATTGTCAAGTCGAGGCCGGCGTCATTCGGGGGAATCCGGCGGTGCGCCCGGGCGTTTGCGGCGGCCAAAGGGATTGGGCTGTGCCGGTTGATCCTCATCGGCCGCAAGCGTGGCGGCGTCGGCCGGCGCGGCCATCTCCACTTCCATCGCCGCAACCGGCACGGCGCCCTGCTCCGTCATTTCCGGCCGCTGCTCCGCCGCCGCCAACTCCGCAATGGCCGCCAGCGCCGCGGCTTCGTCCACCGCCGGTTTCGCCTGCCCGTTGGCGCGCTTGGCGAGCCGCGCCGCCTTGCGCGCCAGCGCATATTCGCGATAGCGCGCGAGACCCTCCTCCACCCGCGCCAGCGGCCGGCTGCCCCAATAGAGCCCTTGCGCCACCGCGCGGCCGAGCCTGCCGCCCGCCCATACCAGTTCGTAGGGCGCAAACATCCGCCAGGTCTCGTCGCCCTCGACGATGCCGCGCGCGATCAGTTCGCCGGCCATCGCCGTGGTGTTGAGCCCGTGTCCGCCGAAGGCACTCGCCACCCATAAGCCCGGCTCGATCTCGCCGACCTGCGGCATGCGGTGGATGGCGCGGCCAATGGTGCCGCTCCACAGATACGCGATCTCGACGCGGCCGAGCGCGGGAAAATTGCGCCGGATGTCGCGCACCAGCCCGCGGCCGATCCAGCGCGGATCGGCCTCCCACACTCGCACGCGCCCCGACCATTGCAGTCTTTGTTCGGCAGGATTTGCACCGCCGACGATGCGGTAGTGGTTGTCGGCGCGGTCGGTGTCGCTGACGCCCCCGCGATAGTGGATCACTTGCGCCAACACCGGCCCGAGTGGCTGGCTCACCATCACGTAGGTGGTGAGCGGCAGCAAGGTGGCGGCGAGCTCAGGCATCAGCTCGCCGAGATGGACATTGCCGGCGAGCACGACGTGCGAGGCACGCACGCGCGCGTTGGGGGTGGCGATGCGCTTGCGCACGCCAGCGGGATCGATCGAGAGCGCCGGCGTGTCCTCGAAGATGCGCACGCCGGCCGCTTCCGCGGCGACCGCCAAGCCGAGCGCATAATTGAGCGGGTGAATGTGGAAGGCGTGCGGATAGTGGATGGCGCCGAAGTAGCGCGGGTTCGGCAGCGCCTCGCGCACCCGTTCGGTCGGCCAGACCTCGATCTGCGCGCCGATCCAGCGCAGCCGCTCGGCATTGGCGCGCACCCGGTCGTCGCCGTCGGTCTTGGACACGTGCAGCCAGCCCGCGACCTGCTCGACGCCCGGCATGCCAGTTTCCTCGATCGTGCGCCGCACGTAGTCGACGCCCTGCTCCGACAACGCCCAAAGCTGCCTTGTGTGATCGAGGCCGATGCGTTCGATCATGGTGTCGGTATCTTCGTGGAAGCCCGGCAGCACGAAACCGCTATTGCGCCCGGACGCCGCCCAGGCCACGCGGCCCGCCTCCAGCACCGCCACCGACCAGCCGCGTTTCGCCACTTCGCGGGCGACGGTAAGGCCCGCCAGCCCGCCGCCGACCACGCAGACGTCGACGTCGAGCTCGAAATTCAGGCGCGAGCGCCCCGGGGTTGCCACCCGGGTCGCCTCGTACCAGCTCTCGGCGGTGACGTCTGTGTCGGCGGATTTGCTCATATCAGTCCACTGCGTCGATGCGGCCGTGGGGCCGCCGCGGCGCGCATGCTAGACTGCCGGAGATTCGAAATCGACGCTTTCGAGTCCAGCCGCCCCCGTTTTTCGAGGTGCCGAAACCGCCCATGCGCCGCCTCATTCTGTTTCGCCACGCCAAAGCCGAACGCGCTATCCCGGGCACGCCCGACCGTGACCGCGCGCTGATCGAGCGCGGGCGCAAGGATGCCGGCAAGATCGGCGCCTATATGGCGACCCATCACCTGGTGCCTGAGCGGGTCATGCTGTCGCCGGCCGCGCGCTGCCAGCAAACCTGGAAATACGCCGCCAAGGAGATGAAGCCTGAGCCGGCGGCGATGTCGGTGGAAAGGCTCTATGACGCCACGCCGCACGCCATTCTGGCCGTGATCAAGGATCAGCCGGCCTCCGTCCACACGCTGATGGTGGTCGGCCACAATCCCGGCATGCACGAGCTCGCATTGATGCTGATCGCCTCCGGCGACGTCGAGGCGCGTGAGCGGTTGGGCGAGAAGCTGCCGACCTCGGGGCTGGTGATCGTCGATTTCGCCTTCGACGACTGGAACCGGCTGCATCCGCAATCCGGCCGGCTGGAGCGCTTCGTCAGCCCGAAGTCGCTGGAAGCGGCGGCGAATTAGGCCGCGCAGTCTTGTGAATCAAGATTACCAAACAAAGGTTGGCAAATGTCTGCTTCGGGTCATTAGCGGACAAACCGTCCCCGGCTAAAATCGATTTTTGTCCGCTCTTGTCCAATGGCGGACAAACTCGGGCGCGGCAGGTTTGTCCGCTAAGTGCCAACAGCGGACGTGACAAGAGATCTAGCCCCTGGCCCATGTCGAGCGATAAGTCCATCGTCAACCAAGAGGCTGTGACCGGCAATAAACTGGCCAGATCACTTTAAGGAGGGCGTCAGCCACTTCACTGGGTCCGGCCAATCGGTTGAAGCCGACGGGATTCAGTGCGTTCAAACGGGGAGCGAGGGATGAATCAATTCACGAGCGACGAGCAGGCGCTGATTGATGTCTGGGAGGCCCATACAGCGAGCGAATTCGAGCAAAGGGATGCTGACGCAGCAATTGCCACAATGACCGATCGCTGTCCGTCGTCAGATAAATTGAGACAGATGGCGGTGTGAACGTCAGGATTGACC
>CAZLWN010000044.1:0-25443 GCA_964563195.1 uncultured Undibacter sp.
GGGGTGCTCCAGATCATCGGTGTCAACGTCATTCTCTCCGGCGACAATGCGGTGGTCATCGCGCTTGCCTGCATGACGCTGCCGCCGCGCCAGCGGCTGTGGGGCATTATCCTGGGTGCCGGCGTCGCGGTGCTGCTGCGCGTGTTGTTCACGGTGGTGGTCGCGGAGGCCATGACCTATCCCTATTTGCGCCTGCTCGGCGGCCTGCTGCTGTTCTGGGTCGCGATTAAGCTCGTGGTCGAGGATGAATCGAGCGTCGACGGCCGGGTCGAGTCGGCGCAGAATCTCTGGCGCGCGGTGCGCATCGTCGCCATCGCCGACATCGTGATGAGCCTCGACAATGTCATCGCCATCGCGGCGGCGGCGCAGACGGCGGCGGCGGGCGTGGACATTGCCCATGCCGAGGAATTGAAGGTGGCGCTGATCGTGTTCGGGCTTGCCACCAGCGTGCCGTTGATCATCGCCGGCAGCGCCATCTTGATGGCGCTGCTCGAGCGTTATCAGATACTGATCTGGGCCGGCGGCGCGCTGCTCGGCTGGATCGCCGGCGACATCCTGAGCACGGACCCGGCATTGGACAGCTGGATCGGCGATGCGGCGGCGGGCCAGTTGCATCCGTGGGCGGGCCGCGCCGGTGCGCTCATCGTTGTCGGCCTCGGCCTGGTCATGGTCGGCCGCCGTCGCCGCCTTACCGTTGAGGACGCCCTGGCGGGCGTGGGCCTCTTGATCTGGCTCGCCGCCGATATCGGGATTGAGCATTTCATCACCGAAACTGCGATCCCGCTGCGCTGGCTGACGCGCTGCGCCGTCGCAATCGTGCTTGCGGTTGGCTATGTGACGCTGCGCAGCGGTCGCCGGCTCGGCGGCGAGGAGGTATAGTGCGAGATTCCCGGCATGGGGCCGATCAATGACCGTCTTGGTGCGCCCATCCGTCTGTCCGCACGATTGCCCTTCGGCCTGCGCGCTCGAGGTCGAGGTGCTCGACGCGCATACCATCGGGCGCGTGCGCGGCGCCAAGGACAACGACTACACCGCCGGCGTGATCTGCGCCAAGGTCGCGCGCTATGCCGAGCGCGAACATCACCCCGAGCGCCTGCTGCATCCGCTGCAACGGGTCGGTGAAAAAGGCGCGGGTGAATTCCGGCGCGTTTCCTGGGAAAACGCGCTCGATCTGGTCGCCGAAAAATTCTTGCAAGCCGAGCAGCGCCACGGCGCGGAGGCCGTGTGGCCCTATTATTACGCCGGCACCATGGGCCAGGTCATGCGCGACGGCATCAACCGGCTGTGCCACGCCAAGAAATATTCCGGTTTCCATTCCACCATCTGCGTCAACCCGGCTTATGCCGGCTTTGCTGCCGGCACGGGCAAGATCGCCGGTGCCGATCCGCGCGAAATGGCCAAGTCCGATCTGGTGGTGATCTGGGGCACCAACGCGGTCAACACCCAAGTGAACGTGATGACTCACGCGGTGCACGCGCGCAAGGAACGTGGCGCCAAAATCGCAGCCGTCGACATCTATATGAACGGCACCATGGAGCAGGCCGACTTGGCCGTCCTGCTGAAGCCCGGCACCGATGCGGCGCTCGCCTGCGCGTTGATGCATTGCTTGTTCCGCGACGGCCACGCCGATTGGGAATACTTGAACAAATACACCGATGCGCCGCGTGAGCTGAAGGCACACTTGGCGACGCGCGATCCGCGATGGGCTTCCGCGATCACCGGCACGCCGGTCAAAATCATCGAAGAATTCGCGGCGCTTATTGGCGCGCGCAAGCGTGCCTTCTTCCGGCTTGGCTATGGCTTTGCGCGTTCGCGCAATGGCGCTGCCAATATGCACGCGGCAAGTTGCATCCCGGCGGTGACCGGCGCCTGGCAGCTGGAAGGCGGCGGCGCTTTTCACATCAATTCCGACATCTACAAGCTCGACAAGACGCTGATCGAAGGGCTCGACGTGTGGGACCGCTCGGTGCGCATGCTCGACCAGTCGCGTATCGGCGCCATCCTGACCGGTGAGCGCGAGACATTGCAAGGCGGCGGTCCGGTCACCGCACTCATCATCCAGAACACCAATCCGCTTTCGGTCGCGCCCGACCAAAATAAGGTCAAGCAGGGCTTTGCGCGCGCAGACCTGTTCACCTGCGTGCACGAACAGTTCATGACCGAGACCGCGCGCATGGCCGACGTGGTGCTGCCGGCCACCACCTTCCTCGAGCACGACGACGTCTATCGCGGCACCGGCCACCAATATATCATCCTCGGCCCGAAGATCGTCGATCCGCCGGGCGAATGCCGCAACAATCACGAGGTGATCAGCGACTTGGCCAAGCGCGTTGGCGCAGAGCACGCAGGCTTTGCCATGAGCCCGCGCGAGCTGATCGATCAGATGTTGCGCGTGTCCAAGCGCGGCACGCTCGCTGAGCTGGAAGCGAACCGTTGGCTCGACTGCCAGCCGCCGTTCGAAGAGGCGCATTACCTGACCGGTTTTGCCTGGCCCGACGGCAAATTCCGCTTCAAGCCGGATTGGCCGAACGTGCCGTTTCGCAGCCCCTATAAGAGCGGGCCGGTCGCCGCCATGCCGGTGCTGCCGGATCACTGGGCATCGATCGAAGAGGCCGACGACGCGCATCCGTTCCGGCTTGCCACCTCGCCGGCGCGCGGGTTCCTCAATTCGACTTTCAACGAGACGCCGACCTCGCTGGCGCAGGAGCAACGGCCGACGGTGATGATCCATCCCGACGACGCCAAGCCGCTCGGCATCGCCGATGGCGACACAGTCGTGCTCGGCAACAATCGCGGCGAGGTGCGCCTATACGCGACGCTTTTCGACGGCGTGCGGCGCGGCGTGCTGATCGCGGAATCGATCTGGCCGAATTCGGCCTATCAAGACGGCTGCGGCATCAACACGCTCACCGGCGCCGATCCGATCGCGCCCTACGGCGGCGCGGCCTTCCACGATAACAAGGTGTGGGTTCGTAAAGCGTGCGCCGGTTAAGGCGCACGCTTTACATCGACTGTCCGCTCGGCGGCGTGCGTTACTTTTTCGAGAACCGGTTGTCGAGCGAGCAGGTCCCCGGTCCGCCATTGATCAGGAACAGCAGCCCGCCAATGATGGCGAGGTTCTTGTAGAAGTGCGCCCGATTGCCTGCAAACGCCGCTCCCTCCATCGTCCAGAAGTGATGGACAAAGATGAGCGTCAGCACGACGAACACGATCAGAACGATCGAGGCCCAACGCGTCTGATATCCGACAAGGATCAATAGTCCGCCGATTAAATCGATGGCCGCGACCAGGTAGGCAATGATCGTCGGCGACAGCGCGCCGCCGGTCAGGCCGGAGAATTGGACGACCGCTGGGTTGGCAATGTAACCGCCGATATGAGTGAACTGAATATATCCGAAGACGATGAAGACGGCTGATATCAGCACGCGGCCGATCGCCTGTGAATAATTCGACATAACTTATCCTCCCCAAAAGTTTCCCGAGTTTTATCTCAGCGCCATCGATGATGATCCCGCGCGAAGGGTTGCGCAATTGCCTTTGCTCGGGTCATCCCCAATGGGCAACAAATTGCCGGTGGGCAAAGCCGATCGATGTTGTCGAGGCGCCCTAAACCTCCTTGCCGATCCTGCGGTCGATCGACCACGGACCGCCGCCGCGCAGCAAGACAGCAACCAGCATCAGCAGCCACATCAGCGGAAACTCGACGCCGTTCGCCGCCATGCCGTAGCCGCGCGGGACGTGGACAACGAGAATGAGCACGATGAACTCGACGATCATGATGGCGGCGGCAGGCCGCGTAAAAAGCCCGACCGTGATCAGCAAGGCGCCGAGCGTTTCATTGAGCGGCACCAGGTAGGCCCAGAGCCCTGCCGGCTCGAGCCCGTACTTTGCAAAATATCCGACAAGGCCTGCGTGACTCATCACGGTCACCTTCACCCAGCCGTGCCAGAAGATCATCAGGCCGACGGTGACCCGCACGACCAGATAGGCGAGATCGGATGTGAATGCGTAGCGGCGCCCGAGCGCCGGGAATATTGGTTTCGGATCGCTGCTTGCCTGTGCCATGGCGTCGCCCCCCTCAATATTGGTCACTCTAGCGGTGGCGCCGCCACTATACTACGAAAGTCTATAACACCGGAGAAGCAAATTTAATCCGGACGTTGCAGGCACTTAGCCGGCGAACCGACGCGGCAATCCGGCGCCTTTAAGGGAGATTGGATGGCACCAGCTCCGCGGCTTCGGGCACCGGCACACCGTCGACAAGGCAGCGACCGTTTTCCACGCGAATCCGGCCCTCAGCCACTAGTTTAAGTGCCAACGGATAGATGCGGTGTTCGACCTTAAGCACCCGCGCAGCCAGCGTGTCTTCGGTATCGCCGTCGCGCACGGCCACCGCACCTTGTGCGATGATGGGCCCCGAATCCATTTCCGGTACCACGAAGTGAACCGTAGCACCGTGTATCTTTGCGCCGGCTTGCAAAGCCCGTTTATGAGTATCGAGCCTCTTGAACGCCGGCAGCAGGGCAGGGTGGATATTGAGCATGCGGTTCTGCCATTGCCCGACGAACCAGGGCGTGAGCAGCCGCATGAAACCGGCGAGGCAAACGATTTCTATGCGGTGTTTCTCCAATGCCGCCTGCAGCGCGCGCTCGAACGCGGCGCGGTCTTTGCCATACTTCGTGTGATCGACGACTTCGGTGACGATGCCGGCCGCGCGCGCCGTCGCCAATCCGCCGGCGTCCTTATTGTTGGACACGACCAGGGCGATCGCGGCCGGATAATTCTTGTCCTTGGCGGCCTCGATCAGCGCCGCCATGTTGGAGCCGCGGCCGGAAATCAAAACGGCGACGCGTTTGCGGCCCATCACCAACTCAAATCCAGTTTGCCGTCATAGACCACACGCGCTTGGTCTGCCGCGCGCATGACCTCGCCGATCGTTACGGCCCGCTCGCCCGCTTGGGTGAATGCCTGCGAGACCGCCGCCGCATCCTTGGCCGCGGTGACGACGATCATGCCGATGCCGCAATTGAAGGTGCGCAGCATCTCATCTTGCGCGATGCGGCCTTCGCTCGCCAGCCACTTGAACACCGGCAGAACTGGCACCATGCCGAGTTCGATGTGCGCGCCACGCTTCTTGGGAAGCACGCGTGGGATATTGCCGGGAAAGCCGCCGCCAGTGATATGCGCAAGGCCTTTTACCGCCTTGGTGGCGCGTATCGCGGCCAGGCACGCTTTCACGTAGATGCGGGTCGGCGTCAGGATCGCTTCGCCGAGCGTCAGCTTGGGCGCGAATGGTGCGGGTGCCGACCAAGCTACGCCGGCCTTCTCCACCACTTTACGCACGAGAGAATAGCCGTTGGAATGCACACCGGAGGACGCGAGCCCGATGATGACGTCTCCCTCCGATATGTCGCCACGCGGCAGCAGCGTGCCGCGCTCGGCGGCGCCGACCGCAAAGCCTGCGAGATCGTAATCGTCGTCGCGGTAGAGGCCCGGCATCTCGGCGGTTTCACCGCCGATCAGCGCGCAGCCGGCTTCGCGGCACCCGATGCTGATGCCGGCGACGACCGCGGCGCCGATCTCCGGCGCGAGCTTGCCGCAGGCGTAGTAGTCGAGGAAGAAGAGGGGCTCGGCGCCTTGCACCATCAGGTCGTTCACGCACATGGCGACCAGGTCGATGCCGATGGTTTCGTGGCGGCCAGTCTCGATGGCGATCTTGACCTTGGTGCCGACGCCGTCGGTGGCGGCGACCAGGACAGGGTCGCTAAAACCCGCCTGCTTGAGGTCAAACAGGCCACCAAACCCGCCGATTTTGGCATCGGCCCCGGAGCGCGCGGTGGCGCGCACCAGCGGCTTGATCAGCTCCACCATCCGGTTGCCGGCGTCGATATCCACACCGGCCTGCGCGTAGTTAAGGCCGCGCTCCTTTTCTGCCATGATGGCCCTCGTCAGCGCATGATCCCGAAAAGTGAGCACCGGATTTCGGAAAAGATCATGCGCAAGCAAAATGTTACGCCGGGGTCGTACGGCTAAATCGCAAGTCGCGCAATGGTCCGCCCGCCGATATACTCAGCCGATGGAATTGGCGCGTTGCCGGCAGCCGCCGGGCCGCGTCTGCGAGTCGGGACACCCTTGAGCATTCCGAACCTCATTACGCTGGGCCGCATTCTGCTGGTGCCGATCGTGGTCTGGGCGATCTGGTCCGGCGCGATGTGGGCCGCTTTCGTGCTGTTTCTGGCCGCCGGCGTCAGCGACGCCGTCGACGGCTATCTCGCCAAGCGCTTTCACATGACTACCGTGCTCGGCGCCTATCTCGACCCGCTTGCCGACAAGGCGCTGATCGTTTCTATCTACGTCACCCTCGGCATCATCGGCCTGATCCCGGGCTGGCTGGTCATTCTGGTGGTGTCGCGCGACATCATGATCGTCGGCGCGGTCGTGCTGTCCTGGCTGGTCGGCAGCCCGGTCAAGGTCAAGCCCCTACTGGTGTCCAAGCTCAATACGGTGGCGCAGATTGCCTTCGCCTGCGTGGTGCTCGGCTCGCTCGGCTTCAATATCGAGGCACGAACCCTCACGCTGGTCCTGATGGGACTGGTGGCGGCCTTGACGCTGCTGTCGGTCGCCGCCTATGTCGCCGAATGGATCCGTCACATGAACTCGGCGGCGGCTAAATCGTGAGCCCGCGCGCGCAGACGCGGCGACGACGCGCCCGCGAGGGCGGCGCTGCGTTTCAGCGCCAGATCTATTTCTGGCTGGCGGCGCTATTCGTTTTCGTCTTGGCGCTGTGGCTGCTGAGCGGGGTGCTGCTGCCCTTCGTGGCCGGCGCGGCAATCGCCTATCTGCTGACCCCGGTCACCGACCGGCTCGAGCGGCTCGGTGTCAACCGGCTGGCGGCGGCGTTGATCATCATCACGCTGGTGGTGCTGGCCATCGTCTATGTGCTCTTGCTGGTGGTGCCGCTCCTGGCCGGGCAGCTCACATCTTTCATCGCCGCCATCCCCGACTATGTCGGCAAGCTGCAAGGCCTGCTCAACGATCAGAGCCGGCCGTGGGTGCAGAAACTCCTCGGCGCCGGCTTCAATCCGGCCGCCTCGATGAGCGACCTGGTGTCGCAAGGTGTGGGATGGCTCACCACTTTCCTGCAATCGCTGTGGTCGGGCGGGCGCTCGCTGGTGTCGTTGTTCTCGCTGGTGGTGATCACGCCAGTCGTGGCCTTCTATCTGATGTACGATTGGCACCGCATGATCCGCACCGTGGACGCGGCGATCCCGCTCAATCAGCGCGAGACGGTCCGGCAGCTCGCGCGCGAGATCGACGCGGCCATCGCCGGCTTCGTGCGCGGGCAGACCGCGGTGTGCCTTATCCTTGGCTCGTTCTACGCGGTGGCGCTGACGGTGAGCGGGCTTAACTTCGGCCTGCTGATCGGACTGATTTCCGGCCTGATCACGTTCATCCCCTATGTCGGCTCGATGACAGGTCTGGTGCTGGCAGTCGGCGTGGCGGTGGCGCAGTTCTGGCCGGAATATACGTCGATCCTCACCGTGCTTGGCATCTTCCTGGTCGGCCAGTTCTTCGAAGGCAATCTGCTCGCGCCCAAGCTGGTGGGCAAAAGTGTCGGCCTGCATCCGGTCTGGGTGATCTTCGCGCTGCTCGCCTTCGGCTATCTGTTTGGCTTCGTCGGCTTGCTGGTGGCAGTGCCGATGGCCGCCACCATCGGTGTGCTCGCCCGCTTCGCGCTGCACCGCTATCGGCGAAGCTCGCTCTATACCGGTGAGGGAACGCGTTGAGCGGCATGGGTAGCTTTGTCGCGCCGCGCCAGCTCGTGCTTGCGCTCGACCACGCGACAAGCTTCGCGCGCGAGGATTTTCTGGCCGGTCCTTCGAACGCGGCCGCCTTGGCGCTGATTGAGCGCTGGCCGGATTGGCCGGACCGCGTCATGGCGCTGATCGGCCCGGAAGGCGCCGGCAAGACCCATCTCGCCTCGATCTGGGCGCAGGCTGCCGGTGCGCGCGTGCTGGCGGCGAAATTGCTCCCAGATATCGATCTGCCGGCGGCCTTCGCCACCGGCGCGCTGGTGGTCGAAGATCTGGCGTTCGCCGGCCTCGACGAGCGGGCCCTGTTCCATCTCATCAATTTCGCGCGCGAGCAGGCCGCATTTGTCCTTATTACCTCGCGCTCGCCGCTTTCGACTTTTCCGGTGGCAATCCGCGACCTCGCCTCGCGCTTGCGCGCCGTGCCCGCAGTCGCGCTGGTGCCGCCCGACGACACGCTGCTGCGCGCGCTCATTGTCAAGTTCGCCACCGACCGACAATTGAGCGTTGACGAGGCGCTGGTGAACTATCTCGCCAACCGCATCGAACGCTCGTTCGCCGCCGCACGCGCGGCGGTCGCGCGGCTCGACGAGGAGGCCATGCGCCAGCACCGGCCGCTGACGCGGGCCCTCGCCGCTGAGCTGTTCCGCTAGCTGAGCGATCCGGGCCAGTAAAATATTAAGCCGGCTCTGATAACGTTTAGCCTGAACGGGCATTCGCTCCCGCTTGACGGCCGGCCCCGTTCCGGAGCGAACTGTCATTCAGCCGCCACTTTCATTGGCTACGCACTGGTTCTTTCGGACTCATTTTCAAATGGCAAATCGCGGACAAGCTATTGCGCCAGCAAAGGAAATTGCTCCGGTCCGCGACCGTGAAGCAGCGACCCTGGCGCCCCAGGCCGCGCCCGAGCCGACTTTCAGTGCGAGCCCGCAACGCTTCATAAACCGTGAATTGTCGTGGTTGCATTTCAATCGCCGGGTATTGGAAGAGGCCGCCAACGAGCACCACCCGCTTTTGGAGCGGGTGCGCTTCCTGTCGATCTCGGCCAACAACCTTGACGAATTCTTCATGGTGCGCGTCGCCGGCTTGAAAGGCCAGCTGCGCGAAGGCATCACGATGCAGAGCCCGGATGGCCTCAGTCCGGCCGAGCAGCTCGTGCGCATCGGCGAAGCGGTTTCGCTGCTCGCCCGCGACCAGCAGCAGCGCTGGATCGAATTGCGGCCCGAACTCGCCGCCGTCGGCGTCACGCTGATCGAGGGGCCGCAGCTCAAGAAGGCCGAGCGCGTTTGGCTGGAGGAGTATTTCCTCAGCCACGTGTTTCCGCTGCTGACGCCGCTTGCGATCGATCCCGCCCATCCGTTCCCGTTCATTCCCAATCTCGGCTTCTCGATCGCGCTGCAGCTCGCGCGCGCGCGCGACGGCAAGGCGATGAACGCGCTCATCCGCATGCCGCAGAAGATCGAGCGCTTCATCAGACTGCCGGGAGGCGGCGATCAGGGCATCCGCTTGATCACGCTGGAGGAGGCAACCGTCCTGTTCATCGGCCGGCTGTTTCCCGGCTACACGGTCAAGGGCCAGGGCGCGTTCCGCGCCATTCGCGATTCCGAAGTGGAAATCGAGGAAGAGGCGGAAGACCTGGTGCGGCTCTACGAAAGCGCACTCAAGCAGCGCCGGCGTGGGTCGGTGATCCGGCTGGAGCTCAATTCCACCATGCCGGTGGAGCTGCGCAGCTTCGTGCAACGCGCGCTCGCGGTCGCCGACGACGAAGTGTTTCTGGTCGATGGCGTGCTGGCGCTCAACGATCTCAACCAGCTCACGCGACTCGACCGGCCCGACCTCGAATTCGTGCCCTATAATCCGCGCTATCCGGAGCGCATCCGCGACCATGGCGGTGACTGCTTTGCCGCTATCCGGCAGAAGGACCTCATTGTCCACCACCCTTATGAATCCTTCGACGTGGTGGTGCAATTCCTGCAGCAGGCCGCGCGCGATCCCAACGTGGTCGCGATCAAGCAGACGCTCTACCGCACCAGCGCCGAGTCGCCGATTGTCAAAACGCTGGTCGAGGCGGCCGAAGCCGGCAAGTCCGTTACCGCGCTGGTCGAGCTGAAGGCGCGTTTCGACGAGGAAGCCAATATCCGCTGGGCCCGCGATCTCGAGCGCGCCGGCGCGCAGGTCGTCTACGGCTTCATCGAGCTCAAGACCCACGCCAAGCTGTCATTGGTGGTGCGTCGCGAGGGCGGAGCGCTTGCGACTTACGTCCATGTCGGCACCGGCAATTACCACCCCGTGACCGCGCGCATCTATACCGACCTGTCGTTCTTCACCGCCGACGCGGTAATCGGCCGCGACGTCGCGCGCATCTTCAACTACATCACCGGCTACGCCGAGCCGGCCGAGCTCGAACGCATGGCGATCTCTCCGATCTCATTGCGCAGCCGCATCCTCGAGCACATCGCCCAGGAGATCGCCAATGCCAAGGCCGGCAAATCGGCGGCGATCTGGATGAAGATGAACGCGCTGGTCGATCCCGGTATTATCGACGCGCTCTACGAGGCATCGAGCGCCGGCGTCCACGTCGACCTGGTGGTGCGCGGGATCTGCTGCCTGCGGCCCGGCTTGCCGGGGCTTTCCGAGAATATCCGGGTGAAATCCATCGTCGGCCGCTTCCTCGAGCACAGCCGCATCTACTGCTTCGGCGCCGGCCATCCGCTGCCGCATCCCGAGGCGGCGGTCTATATTTCCTCCGCCGACATGATGCCGCGCAATCTCGACCGCCGGGTCGAGGCCCTGTGCCCGATCCCCAATCCAACTGTGCATGAACAGATTCTGGACCAAATAATGGTCGCGAATCTCATGGATAACGAGCAAAGTTGGACGCTGTTGCCGGATGGCAGTTCCACCCGCATAAAGGCCGAACCGGGCGAGGAACCCTTCAATGCCCACAAATATTTCATGACCAATCCGAGCTTGTCGGGCCGTGGAAAATCGCTCAAGGAATCGTCGCCCCGCAGCCTTATACGCCGCCTCTTCAAAGGCGCGTAAGCGCTCGTCCCCGATCGTGCAATATCCAAAAGGGCGGCTCGACCACGGTCCGCCGATCGCCGTCATCGATATCGGTTCGAACTCGGTGCGCCTCGTCATCTACGAGGGCCTGACGCGGGCGCCGACGCCGATCTTCAATGAAAAAGTGCTCGCCGGCCTCGGTCGGCAGGTGCAGACCACCGGCCTGCTGGCGGAGGACGCCATCGAGACCGCGCTTGAGGCGCTGCAGCGCTTCCGCGCGCTGTGCGACATTTTGCACGTGCGCCGGATCTGGGCGATTGCCACCGCCGCCTGCCGCGACGCCCGCAACGGCAACGCCTTCATCCGGCAGGCCGAGCGCATCTGCCGCACGCCGATCACGGTCCTCTCCGGCAAGCGGGAAGCTAATTTGACCGCGCTCGGCGTGGTCTCCAGCATGTACAAGCCGGACGGCATCATCGGCGACCTTGGCGGCGGCTCGCTGGAGCTGGTCGACGTGCACGGCTCGCGCGTGCGTTCCGGGCTGACGCTGCCGCTCGGCGGCCTCGCCTTGCAGGACATCGCCGGCTCGATCAAGAAAGCCGAGACGATCGTCGAGGGCATGTTCCAAGGCCTCGACATGCTCAGCGCGGGCGAGGGTCGCACCCTCTACGCGGTGGGCGGCACCTGGCGTGCGCTCGCCCGGCTGCACATGTGGCAAACCGGTTATCCATTCCACGTCATGCACAACTACCGGATTTCGGCGCGCGAGGCGCTGGAGTTTTCGCGGCTGGTGCACCGCGTCGATACCGAGACGCTGTCAAAGATCGAGGTCGTCAACGCCGCCCGCCGGCCGCTACTCGCTTATGCCGCGCTGGTGATGGAAAACCTGATAAGCGCCATCAGGCCCAAGCAGGTTATCATTTCGGTCCTTGGCGTGCGCGAAGGCCTGCTCTATTCGCTGCTCAAGCAAAACGAGCGCATGCGCGATCCGCTAATCCAGGCGGCCGCCGATCTCAACCTGCTGCGCTCGCGCTCGCCGCGCCACGGCGAGGAGCTGATCACCTGGACCGACCGCTTCATGGCCTCCTCCGGCATCGAGGAAACCATCGAGGAGCGCCGCCTGCGCCACGCCGCCTGCCTGCTTGGCGACATCGGCTGGCGCGCACATCCGGACTATCGCGGTGAGCAGTCGATGAACATCATCGCCAACGGTGCCTTCATCGCCATCGACCATCCCGGCCGTGCGTATCTCGCGCTTTCGGTTTATTTCCGCCACGCGGGCCTGAGCGAGGAGGAATTGTCGCCGCGGCTGCGCGAACTCGCGACCACCCGCGCACTCGACCGCGCAAGGGTTCTCGGCGCCGCCATGCGGGTCGCCTATATCCTCACCGCCGGGCAGAGCGGCGTGCTGCCGAAGACGCCGATGCAAGTCAAGCGCGGCAAGCTGGTGCTGCGATTGCCCGGCCGTTACGCCAGGTTGGCGCATGACCGGCTGTTCAACCGGGTCAAGTCGCTGGCGCGACTGATCGGGCGCGAGCCGCTGATCGACGCCTAGCTTTTCAGCCCTTGTCCACGGTCACCACGCGACCTCTCTCGACCGCGAGCGCCAGCTTGCCGTGCTTGAGCGCCAGCGCCTTCTCGCCGAACAATTCGCGCCGCCAGCCCTTCATGGCGGGCACGTCAGCCTCGTCGTCGGCGGCAATGCGGTCGAGATCGTCGATGGTGGCGATCACTTTGGCGGCGACGCCGTGGCGCTCCGCGGTCATGCGCAAGAGCACCTTGAGCAGTTCGACGGTGGCCGCGCCCTTGGGCGCCGGGCGGAAGCGGTCGAGCTGCGGCAGTGTCTGGGGATCGCGCGCCAGACCGCGCTTGACCGTGTCGAGGATCGCCTCGCCCCAACGCGAGCGCTCGAACCCTTTCGGCAGCGAACGCAGCGCCCCCAGCCGCTCGACCGTGGTCGGCGCCTGCACCGCGATATCGCCCAGCACGTCGTCCTTGAGCACGCGCGAGCGCGGCACGTCGCGCGCCTGCGCCTCGCGCTCGCGCCAGGCGGCGATC
Source organism: uncultured Undibacter sp. (assembly GCA_964563195.1). Classification (GTDB taxonomy): domain Bacteria; phylum Pseudomonadota; class Alphaproteobacteria; order Rhizobiales; family Xanthobacteraceae; genus Pseudolabrys. Next base: position 12,876 of record CAZLWN010000044.1, read on the forward strand.
TCGACCAGCACGGCGAGCTCCTTGGGCTTGCGCACGCGGCTCTTGAGCCGCTCCCAGGCCCGCTCCGGGTCCATGCGATAGGTGTCCGGCGAGGTGAGCACGTTCATCTCGGCCTCGACCCAATTGGCGCGGCCCTGCTTGTCGAGATCGGCGGCGAGCTTCTCGTAGACCGCGCGCAGGTGGGTCACGTCGGATAGCGCATAGGCGATCTGCGCGTCGCTTAACGGCCGCCGCGTCCAGTCGGTGAAGCGGTGCGACTTGTCGAGGGCGTCGCCGGTGATCCTCTGCACCAGCTGGTCGTAGGAGATCGAGTCGCCATAGCCGAGCACCATGGCGGCCACCTGGGTGTCGAAGATCGGGCGCGGGATCGTCTGGGCCATGTGCCAGACGATTTCGATGTCCTGGCGCGCAGCGTGGAAAACCTTGACAACCTTCTCGTCGGCCATGAGCGCAAAAAACGGCGCCAGATCAATGTCGTCGGCCAGCGCGTCGACCACCACCGCCTCGTCCTGGCTCGCCATCTGCGCGACGCACAGCAGTGGGTAATAGGTGGTTTCACGCAGGAACTCGGTATCGATGGTGACGAAGGAATGCCGCGCCATCTGCGCGCAGACTTCGGTAAGCTCCCCGGTGGTGGTAATCAAGTCCATTGCAGCAGGCAGCCTAACCCGATCCGGCTTTGACATGGAAAAACTTTATTGGCCGCGCACGCGCGGCATGTGGATGAACTCCCAGGGGGAGGGCAGCGGTCTATCAGGCGCCTCGACCGGCGTTGGCTCATCGCCGGCCCCTGAGGCCGCGCCCGGGGCCGGTAAGCAATTCCTTGGAGCGTGCGGTGCGCAGCAGGTTCCTCTAGCTGGCGTCAATTCGCAACAATGTCGAGCATGTGCGGGCAACTATGTTTTGTTCGTAATATGATGTCGAATTCGCGGGGAGACAACGGCACAAAGGAGCGGGATGCCAATGATCACGATCACCGGAAATGACCTCACTATCGCAGACATCGCCGCGGTGGCGCGGGGCGTCAAAGTCGCGCTCAGCACGGACAAGGCTATCGTGAAGCGTGTGAACGACTCCCGCAAGCGAATCGTCGAGGCGGTTGAGGCGGGGCAGGCGATCTATGGCGTGACAACGCTCTATGGCGGTATGGCGGATAAGGTCGTTCCTCGCGAAAAGCTCGGCGACCTGCAGAAGATTTCACTTTGGCATCATAAGGTCGCAACCGGTCCGCGGTTGCCGGAGACCGACGTCCGCGCGGCGATGCTTTTGCGTGCGAATTCGCTCATGAAGGGCGTCTCCGGCGTGCGGCTTGAACTGATCGAGCGCTACGTGACATTCTTGAACGCTGGTGCAACACCGCACGTATTTCAACGCGGCTCAATCGGCGCGAGCGGCGATCTCTCGCCCTTGGCCTATATCGCCGGCGCCATCCTGGGGCTCTCACCGGCATTTCTTGTCGACGTCAAAGGCGAAACGCTTGACAGCCTTACGCTTCTCAAGCGGTTGGGTCTCGATCCCCTGTTGCTCGAGCCCAAGGAGGGTCTAGCGCTCAACAACGGGACGACCGCGTCAACGGGTGTGGCGGCCAATTGCGTCGACCGGACCATCGAATTTACCGCACTCGCGCTCGGTATCCACGCGCTCTACTTCCAGGCGCTTGTCGCCACCAGTCAATCGTTCGATCCCTTCATCCATGCGGTCAAGCCGCATCCTGGCCAGGTCTGGACCGGCAAGAAGATGGCGGCGCTGCTGAAAGGCTCGCAGCTCGTGCGCAGCGAGGCGGCGGGCGACCGCTCGCACCGCAAGGGCACGCTGATCCAGGACCGCTACTCGCTGCGCTGCATGCCGCAATATGTCGGCCCGATCGTCGACGGGCTTGCCGAGGTTGCGCGTCAAATCGAGGTCGAAGCAAATTCTGCCAACGACAATCCGCTGGTCAATCCCGACACCGGCGAGATCTATCATACCGGCAATTTCCTCGCAGAATATACTGGCGTGGCCATGGACCGACTGCGTTATCACATCGGCATGTTGGCCAAGCATCTCGACGTGCAGATCGCGCTGCTGGTGTCGCCGGAGTTCAACTACGGGCTCAACCCGTCGCTGGTCGGCAATATGGCGGCTGGCGTCAATGTCGGCCTCAAGTCGCTGCAGCTCTCGTGTAACGCGCTGATGCCGCTGATCGCCTTTTACGGTCATTCGATCGCCGACCGCTATCCGACCCATGCCGAGCAGTTCAACCAGAACATCAACAGCCAGGCGATGAACGCGGCCAATCTGGCGCGCGACTCGCTCGACGTGCTCGCGCATTTCCTGTCGAACGCGTTGGTGTTCGCGGTGCAGGCGGTGGAGTTGCGCGCCAAGCTGGTGGCCGAGAGCTACGACGCCACGCAACTTCTGTCGCCGGCGACGCGTCCACTCTATGCGTGTGCACGCGCGGCCGCCGCCGGCCCGCCGCAGACCGACAAGCCGCTGGTCTGGGACGATCTCGATGGTTTCATCCAGCCAAAGGTCGAAGGCATCATGGCCGAGATCGTCGGCCGTGGCGCAATCATGGACGCGGTGGCGGATGTCGCCGCCAGCCTGCGCCAGCATGGCCGCTAAGGCGCATGACGCTTTTCCGGGGTGAGGCAACGCTTACCTTGACAAAGCCTGCCCCCCGTGCGCTTTTCGCGCGCTTCACTCTCTGCAATTGAGTCACGTCCGGATTTTTCCCGACCAACACCCATGCATCGCTATCGCTCACACAGCTGCGGCGCGCTACGCGAGGGCGACATCGGCAAGACCGTGCGGCTGTCGGGCTGGTGCCACCGTATCCGCGATCACGGCGGGGTGCTGTTCATCGATCTGCGCGACCACTATGGCATTACACAGGTGGTGGCCGATCCCGACAGCCCGGCCTTCAAGCTGGCCGAGACGCTGCGCTCGGAATGGGTGGTGCGCATCGACGGCAAGGTGCGCCAGCGCCCCGAGGGCACGCTGAACCCGGAGCTGCCGACCGGGCAGGTCGAGGTCTATATCGATGAGATCGAGGTGCTGGGCGCCGCCGCCGAATTGCCGATGCCGGTGTTCGGCGAGCAGGACTATCCGGAGGACATCAGGCTCAAATACCGCTTTCTCGATCTTCGGCGCGAGCATCTGCACGCCAACATCATGCTGCGTGGCAGGGTGATCGACTCGATCCGCCGCCGCATGAAGGAGGCGGGCTTCTTCGAATTCCAGACGCCGATTCTCACCGCCTCGTCGCCGGAAGGCGCGCGCGACTTCCTGGTGCCCTCGCGCCTGCATCCCGGCAAGTTCTACGCGTTGCCGCAGGCGCCGCAGCAGTTCAAGCAGCTCATCATGGTGGCGGGCTTCGACCGCTATTTCCAGATCGCGCCCTGCTTCCGCGATGAGGACGCGCGCGCCGACCGCTCGCCCGGCGAATTCTACCAGCTCGATCTGGAGATGAGCTTCGTCACGCAAGCTGACGTATTCGACGCGGTCGAGCCGGTGATCCGCGGCGTGTTCGAGGAATTCGCGGGCGGCAAGAAGGTGACGGCGAAATTCCCGCTCATCCCCTATGCGGAATCCATGGCGAAATATGGCACCGACAAGCCCGACCTGCGCAATCCGCTCGAGATGCAGGACGTGAGCGAAGCGTTCCGCGATTCCGGCTTCAAGATCTTTGCCAACATTCTGGCGAAAGATCCGGCCGGCGCGGTGTGGGCGGTTCCGGCGCCGAAGGGCGGCAACCGCGCCTTCTGCGACCGCATGAATTCATGGGCGCAAGGCGAAGGCCAGCCGGGATTGGGCTACATCTTCTGGCGCGAAGGCGAGGAGGGCGGCGCAGGGCCGCTCGCCAAGAACATCGGCCCTGAGCGCACGAAAAAGATTGCCGGCCAGATGAAGCTCGGCATTGGCGATGCCTGCTTTTTTGTCGCCGGCAAGCCGAAGGATTTCGTCAAATTCGCGGGTCCCGCGCGCACCAAGATTGCTGAAGAGCTTGGCCTCATCGCGCAGGACCGTTTCGAGTTCTGCTGGGTGGTCGACTATCCGTTGTACGAATGGAACGAAGAAGAAAAGAAGATCGACTTCTCCCACAATCCGTTCTCCATGCCGAACATGGCGGTGGAGGAATTCCTCGCGCTTGATCCCAATGATCACGAGAAGCTCTTATCGATCCGTGCCATCCAGTACGACATCGTCTGCAATGGAATCGAACTGTCGTCAGGTGCGATCCGAAACCATCGCCCCGAGGTAATGAAGAAGGCCTTCGCCATCGCCGGCTATGGCGAGGACGTGCTGGAGCAGAAATTCGGCGGCATGCTGCACGCGCTCTCGCTCGGCGCGCCGCCGCACGGCGGCATCGCGCCCGGCATCGACCGCATCGTCATGCTGCTGGCCGGCGAGGAGAACCTGCGCGAGGTGGTGCTGTTCCCGATGAACCAGCGCGCCGAGGACCTGCTGATGGGCGCGCCGTCGGAAGCAACGCCGAAGCAGCTGCGCGAGCTGCATATCAGGCTGGATTTGCCGAAGAAATGACGCGCGCCGTCGGACATTAGTCTCGTATGGCCGAAGCCAAGCCGGCCGCGCCGTTGGCGCTCCAGCCACCGTCCACGGGAATGACCGCGCCGGTGATATAGGCGGCCCACGGCGAGGCAAGGAACAGGACGAGGTCGGCAACCTCCTGTTTTGTCCCCAAGCGACCGAGTGGCACGCCGCGGACGATGTTTTGCGCGGCCTCGGCAGTCGGCGCGAGCCGGGCCATGCCTTCAGTATTTTCAATCGGTCCAGGAATGACCGAGTTCACTCGGATGCCGTCGCCGCCCCATTCGATCGCCAGCACGCGGGTGAGCATGTCGACGCCGGCCTTGGCGGCGCAGACATGCGCTTGCAGCGCCATGGGCTGCACGGCCTGCGGCGCCGAAATGTTGATGACGATTGCCCCCGGCTTGCGCAGAAATGCGTGCGCGGCGCGCAAGACGTTGAACGTGCCCAGTAGATCGATGTCGATCACCGCTTTGAAGCCGTTGGCGGACATACCAACCGCCGGGCTGGGGAAGTTCCCGGCGGCTCCCGACACGACTATATCGATCGCGCCCAGCGCATCATGGGTCGATTTGAGGGCTGCTGCTATCGCCTCTGCGTCGCGTACGTCGGCAGAAAAGCCGACAACCGTGCCACCATGGCTCCGTAACGTCCGCTGAGCTGCGTCCAGCCGCTCTTGCGAGCGGCCGACGACACTTAGCTTCGCGCCCGCAGCGGCAAAGGCTTCGGCAATGCCGAGATTGATGCCGCTCGTTCCGCCGGCAACGAAAACCGTCTTGCCGGCGAAATCGAAGGCTGGCGGCAACGTCGGCAAGGTTTAGTTCTCCGGCAGCGGGATGAACTCGATCTCGTCGCCCGGCACTTTGCCGAAATGGCCGGCCTTCCATTCCGCTTTGGCCTGCTCGATGCGCTCCTTGCGCGAGGAGACGAAATTCCACCAGATGTGGCGCGGGCCGTCCATCGGCGCGCCGCCGACGATGACGAAATGCGCGTCGCTCGCGGCCGTCACCGTTACCGCGTCACCCGGTTTGAACACCAAGAGCCGCCCGGGCTCGAACTTGTCGCCGGCAATGTCGATGGTGCCGTCGATCGCATAGAGCGCGCGCTCCTCATGGCCGGCGTCGAGCGGCAGCGTTGAGCCAGCCGCAAGATGCACATTACCGAAGATCGTCTCATGCACAACAGGCACCGGCGACGAGGCGCCGTAGAGGGAGCCCACCACAACGCGCACGCTCTTTCCGTTTTCAGCCACCATGGGGAACTCGGCGACCTCGTGGTGCGCGAACCCGGCCTCCATTTCCTCTTTCGCCGCCGGCAGCGCCACCCACATCTGCAAGCCGTGAATGGGGCTGCCGGTCGTGCGCAATTCGGTGCCGGTGCGCTCGGAATGCACGATGCCGCGCCCGGCGGTCATCCAGTTGACCTCGCCCGGCTTGATGGCCGCCGCCGTGCCGAGGCTGTCGCGGTGCATGATCTCGCCGTCGAACAGATAGGTGACGGTTGCCAAGCCGATGTGCGGATGCGGCCGCACGTCGAGCCCATTGCCGGCGCGGAATTCCGCCGGTCCGAAATGATCGAAGAAGATGAAAGGTCCAACCATGCGCGTGCGCGCAGAGGGCAGCGCGCGCCGCACCGAGAATCCGTCGCCGAGATCGACCGTGCGCGGCACCACCACCTGGGCGATGGCCTCGCAGCTATAGGTGTCGCCGGGTTCCGGGTCCTTGCCGGGGAAGAAACTCATGCGCCGCTCCTTTACAGTCTTGCGCGCTCGTCTGCCGCGTAGCGGCCTTGTTTGCGCCTGATCTTATCCGAAAACCGGTTCCCACTTTTCGGGATCATGCGCTATGCGAGGGCGACGAACCTTTGGTCTTTCACAGCCTCGGCCAGGCCGTAAAAGGTCTCGTTGACCTTCGTCCAGCTCGGCTGCTTCTTCATAGCGGCGAGCCAGCGCTGCACGTTCGGATAGGGCGAAAGATCGGCGCGGATGATCTCACCCAGCGAGACAATGCCGACCGCAAGGTAGTCGGCGATGGTGATGGTATTGCCGCATAGATAGGTTTTGCTCGGCCCAATCCAATAGTCATTGAGCACCTTGAGCCAGCGCTTGGAATTCTGCTGGCCGGTTTCCAGCGTCGCCGCCTGGGCCTCGTCGCTGCGCCGCTTGAGGTGCGGGAACAGCTGCGGGTAGCAGAGATTGTAGCCCCACTCGCGATAGAAGTTGGTGTTGATCCAGTCCATCATCTCGTTGATCTTGGCGCGCTGCTTCAAATCCTTCGGATAGGCCGGCGAGCCGGTCTTGTCGGCGAGATATTTCAAAATAGCCGAGCTCTCGGTCAGCTTGAGGTCGCCGTCTTCGAGCATCGGCACCAGGCAGTTCGGGTTGATGGTGGAATAAGGCGGCTGCAAATGCGCGCCGGTCATCAGATCGACCAGCTCTTCATCCATGGCGATGTTGTTGTCGCCAGCGAACAAAAGTACCGGCCGGCAGGCCGTGGATACCGGATGCATGTAGAGTTTCATTGAATCCCCCTCAGTGGCCGCTCGCATTACCGCGGCGGGCATGGCCGCAATCTAGCGCGTCTTCGCGCTGCGCCCAATGGCCGACTCAACGTTCCGCAGCGAGCGGCACGATTGCGCCATAATCTCCCCGCGGCCGCCGGCAACGGCGGAATCTTCTGCGTTTACAAATTCTTCTTGATCCGATCGTAGCTTGCCCCTATGTGCACGCTTGCGTCGTGACGCTTGCGTGACGATCACTTTCACTCCGCGAGCCGGCTCGCCGGTCTCTCGGGTTCGATCTCTGGTTGGAGAGAGCGGCATGTCACAAAACGCCCTCTTGCGATTGGGGAAGGGCTTGGAGACTCCAGGTACCACCCGAAAAAAAGACGCTTCGATCGCGGCGCACGCGGCCGGTTCCGATGAACGCGACGACCATTTCGTGATGCGGAACGGCGTGCGGTGCGCGGGCGCGCATCTCATTGTCGACCTTTACCAGGCCAGCCGCCTCGATGACATCGATCACATCGAGGACACGCTGCGCCGGTGCGTGCATGCCGCCGGCGCCACTTTGCTGCATATCCATCTGCATCATTTCGAGCCCAATGGCGGCATTTCCGGCGTCGCGGTGCTGGCGGAAAGCCATATTTCGATCCATTCCTGGCCGGAACGCGCCTATGCCGCGCTCGATATTTTCATGTGCGGCAGCGCCAATCCGGACGCCTGCGTGCCGGTGCTGCGCGAGGCCTTCAGCCCGAACAAGATCGCGGTGAGCGAGCATTTGCGCGGCCAAGGCGTGGCTTGAAGCTCGCCAGCCGACCCGCGTGTAGGCATTGCGCCGGGCAACCACACCATTAAAAACACAATTGCTTTGCACTGGATGGCCGGCCCAGGTCGGCCATTGACGGAGGAGATAGGCCAGTGGCCGAGAAACGCTGGATCGCGGAAACCCTGTTCGACAATCTCGGTTTCCGCATGAGCTACGAGGTCGAGCGGGTGCTCTATGAGACGCAGACCGCCCATCAGCACCTGGTGCTGTTCGACAACAAATTCTTCGGCAAAATGCTGATGCTCGACGGCGCCATCCAGATCACCAGCCGCGACGAATATGTCTACCAGGAGATGATGAGTCACGTACCGCTGTTCGCACATGGCGCAACGAAAGACGTGCTGATCGTCGGCGGCGGCGACTGCGGCATCGCCGAGGAGGTGCTCAAGCACAAAACCGTCAAGCGCCTCACCCAGGTCGAGATCGACGCTTCGGTGGTGGAATTCGCCAAGGAGCATTATCCCGAGTTCACCAAGCCCGTTTTCGCCGACAAGCGGTTCGAATGCGTCATCGGCGACGGCATGCACTATGTGGCGCAAACCGGGCGCCGATTCGACGTCATCATTGTTGACTCCACCGATCCGGTCGGGCCCGGCGCGGTGCTGTTCACGAAGCGATTCTACGCCGGCTGCAAGCGCTGCCTGAACAAGGGCGGCGTGCTGGTCACGCAGAACGGCGTCCCGTTCCTGCAAGCAAGCGAGCTTGCGACCAGCATCGGTCATTTCAAGACGTTGTTCGCGGATGCCACCTGTTACATCGCCGCCATCCCGACCTATGTCGGGGGCCACATGGCCATGGGCTTTGCCACCGACAACAAGCGTCTGCGCCAAGCTTCGCCCAAGATGGTCGCCGCGCGCTATCGCAAGGCCGGGCAATTCCCGACCCGCTATTGGACGCCGGACTTGCACGTCGGCGCCTTTGCGTTGCCGCGCTTCATCGCCGAGCTGGTGGACGCGCCGAAGAAGAAATAGCCCTCATTCCGTCGGAAGCGGCCCGAACAGCCGGGCGGCATTGCCATTGGCAATGCGGCGCGCCTGATCGGGGGCAAGTTGTGCGAGCCAGCCGCGGTATTCCTTGATGGTATCGTCGTAGCTTTCCCAGCGTTCGTTGATCCAGGTGTCGGAGCCGAGCAGGAAGCGGTCCGAGTGCTGCGCGAGCAGGCGCCGCCAGGCTTCCGTCAGCTTGCCGCCCGCGGTAATGCCGCCGCGGTAAGACAATTCGCCCCACAGCGCACCGGGATGCGCCTCGAGCAGCGCTGCGATGCGCGCGGCCGGTACCGAAAATCCGGTATGCGCCCAGATGATCCGCACTTTGGGATTGTGGCCGAACAAAATGAGCAGCGCTTCCTCGTCGCAATGGGCGTGCAAATAGAGATTCTTCTCAACCGCGAAATCGACAACCTTTTTCACCCAGGGAGAGGCCGCGTCCTTGCCGTAGATGTGGAATTCGCCGATGCCGCGGTAATAACCGCGCGCGTACTCGCTTGTGATGAGGTCGAAGATGGCGGGATCCTTAAACCATGTCTGCATGTCGCTGCGCACGCGATAGGGTCGGATGAACGGCACCACCCGGAGCTCGGGCCACTTGGCGTCCACCAACTGGTGGGTGCCCTTGTTAGGACGGCTGGTGGCAAGGATGCCGGTCACGCTGTTGCGGCGGAACACGTCGCGCACCTGGTCGAGGGAATAAAACGGCGTCGGTTCCTGGTTGTAGTGCAGGTGGGCGTCGAAGATCGCGAGCCGCTCCTGGGCTGGGGCGGCCCCAGGCGCCAATACCGCCGCGAGCAGCGCCGCCCACAATCCGTGCCGACATAACTTTCGCATCCCATATCCCCGTGTTGGCGTGCCCCACGTCAACCGCGCGAGGCGGGGCAATATTCCATACCATTTACCATTCATTAACCATGCGTGCGCGGGCAGGCCCCAAGCGCCCGTTCAGCGCGCTCACCCCAGATTTGGCTTAAGCGGGTCTTTACGGCGGCGTGGCTCGCTACCTGAACACCAGGAGGGATTGGCGGCCCGGACAGCAGGATGGGACGGTTTGTGCGCGCGTTCACGCGCCGGAATATTATTGCGGTTACCGTCGGTGTGTTGCTGGTCGGCGCTCCTTTGGTTGCATTCGATTTCTGGCTCGGCGGTCTGATCTATCGGCAAGGCCAGGAGGAGGTCGAAACCTCAGCCAACTCCACCACCATCGTCGAAACATTGGTCGACCTCGCGCGCAATATGCGCATGGACGCGGTGGCCGAGGGCGTTGAGACTTTCGAGCAGGTGACCCATTTGCGCGAGTTGGGCATCCGCTCGGCGCAAGGCTACGTGTTCGCCCCGCCGCTGCCGGCGGGATCATTACTGCAGCTGATCGACGCCATCGACCCGCTGCCGGTCCCCTCCGTCGCGTTGGCCACGACCGGGCCGACCAACCGCGCCAGCGCGGCCTGACGCCGCAACCGACCCTCCACCGACCGGCCCATCGCAATGAGCGGCCAATAAGTCGCCCAACGAAAAGGGGCGGCCTTGCGGCCGCCCAGTTAAAACGCCACGCGGGAGGAACATCGGAGCGGGTCGGCCCAATAACGCGACCGGCCCACGTGACTGAATCTCGATCATCAAACCGTCATGGCAGGACTGATTCGTCAATGCTGGCAAGTCCATTTTTGGCGGCATTTCCGGCGGCGTGCCCGTAGAGCAACACTTTCCTCCCCCGATACCGGCGCGCGGATCGGGCGGGCGCAACCCGTCCCAGCCGCGCAATCTTGCATCGCAACATAACTCGCGGCGGCGGCGATTTGGCGCAGGCGGTTGGTCGCATGCGTCCGCGCGAGCGGCGTATGATTGCCGGCGTCGCGACGAGCAGGGGGAGAAAACCCATGGCAATCGTCGAACGCAATGCAAATCGTTTGGTCGTGCAAGCAGGCGGGGGACTGAGCTCATTCAGCCTCGCGCTCGACAAAAAGGCCGGCCTCGCGCGCATCGAGCGCAATATGCTGATGTGGAAGCGCCGGCCGCTGGAAATGCCGCTTGCCGACATCAAGGACCTCGACGTGGCGAGCTTCAAGGATGCCGTCTCCGGGGCCGAGCTGCGCAAGCTGTTGCTGCGCACGCAGGCCGACGAGGCGATCGAAGTGCCGGTGGAGGAAGCGAGCGTGGAGGAAACCGCCGCAGCCTTGCGCGATTTCCTCGGGCTGGCGGCCTAGAAGCCGGCGGCTGCAAGGAACCGGCTTTGGCGGCCTCGCCTCAGGCATGTTTACGAGTGCGTGAGGGCGCGTGCGCTTAGGCCGACTCCTTACGCCGCGTGGCACGATCGCGCGAGACGGGCAGGGCTGAGGCAACTCGGCGCTATTCGTCAGAGCGCGACGCCGAATTTCTCCAGCGCCCATACGGTAACGAGATAGAGAGTGAACGTGAGCGCGCAGCCGGCGGCAAGTGTCACCCAGAAGCCGACGCCGTGGCGCAGCAGCGCCGGCATCACCAGGAACATCGGCAGCGTGGGCAGCACGTACCAGAAGGTGGATTGCGCCAGCGCCGCGATACGCTGGGTATCGCCTGAGTCGTGCCACAGCCAGACGAGCGCGAGCAGGGAGGTGAGCGGCAGCGAGACGATGAGTGCGCCAAGCGCGGGCGAGCGGCGGGCGGTTTCGCTTGCCGCGGCGATGATGACGCCGGAGAGGGCGGCTTTGACAGTGAGGTAGAGCATGGTTTTTGCGCTCCTGCGGGTGGGCAATTGACTTTAGCCGCCATTCGCGGCGGCGCCGCCGCCGCCCATCACGGCATTGTTATTGAAGGTCCGCTCCTTGATGCGGCCGCCAAGGCGGCGGAATGCTTGGAATTGGCTGCACTTAGTGCCTCAAGCGGCCGCCATACCTTGTGCGCGGGGCAGGGGACAAAGTGCCGCGCGGGCCTTCCACAATTTGGCCACGCATTGCGTTTTGCTCGGGGAAAATGACCATCGGGGGTGCGGCCAGTGCCTTGCGCCGCAGACGAGGGACACCAATGACACTAGAAGACCGCGCGACGCGCCTTGCGCCCTATGTGCTCAGCATCGTGCGCATCATGGTGGCGCTTTTGTTCTTCGAGCACGGGACATCGAAGATGTTCGGCTTTCCCTCGCCGCGCATGCCGGACCTGTTCACGCTCTCCTGGTTCTCCGGCGCGCTCGAATTCGTCGGCGGCGCGCTGCTTGCGGCCGGCCTGTTCACGCGGACGGCGGCCTTCATCGTGTCGGGCGAGATGGCGTTCGCCTATTTCCTCAGCCACGCGCCGCGCGGCTTTTTTCCGCAGCTCAACGGCGGCGATGCCGCCATCCTGTACTGCTTCATCTTTTTCTATTTCATCTTTGCCGGCGCCGGGCCCTGGAGCCTGGACGCGGTCTTGAAGGCCAGGCAGCCGCGCGAACAGGGCGCGCAGCGGCTGGAACGGCAGGCCGGAACGCGCCGGGCGTAACTCGCGCCAAGCTCGCCTGAACGCGGCCGTTGCCCTATAATCGGCGCCGTCCGGCATCGGAGGGTGTCGATGGCCCAGACCCTCGTCAAACCGCGCAGCAAGCTCAAGCCGAAGACCGAGCGGCCGAAGCTGTGGAAGGTCATCCTGCTCAACGACGATTTCACGCCGCGCGAATTCGTCGTGCTGGTGCTCAAGGCCGTGTTCCGCATGAACGAGGACGAGGCCTACAACGTCATGATCACGGCGCACCGGCGCGGCGCCTGCGTGATCGCGG
>CAZLWN010000045.1:0-25405 GCA_964563195.1 uncultured Undibacter sp.
ACGGCACGCGGGTGGCCGCGCGGCTTGCCGCGGTGAGCAGCGCCCAGGTCAGCACGATCAGAAGAAAAATAGCAGCCCGTTTGAGAACCAACGTCATAATGTCAGCCCGCAATTTACAACGGGCGCGATCATAATGCGGCTGGCGGCAACCTCGAACGAAAGCTCGAAGTAACGTAAATGTCGGTTGAATCGGTGGGCGGCCGTTAACCAAACCGGCGCTAGGCTGCCTCAGGCCTCATCCTGAGGAGCCGCGCATAGCGGGGCGTCTCGAAGGATGGCCTCATGGTTCGAGACGTGCCGCGGAGTTTATCATCGGGCCGCGCTTCGCCCGGACCCGTTGGCGGCGCTCCTTACCATGAGGAGAGAGAGGGGGGCGTAGCGCTGAAGCCAGCCTTACGCCCCCGCTTTGGCCGCCCGCTTGTTCTGGCGGTTGTTGACCAGGTCGTCGACCACGGCCGGATCGGCCAGCGTCGAGACGTCGCCGAGATTCTTGAACTCGTCCTCGGCGATCTTGCGCAGGATGCGCCGCATGATCTTGCCGGAGCGCGTCTTCGGCAGGCTGGGGGCGAACTGGATCAGGTCGGGCGAAGCAATCGGGCCGATTTCCTTGCGCACCCAGCCGACCAGCTCCTTGCGCAGCTCCTCGCTCGGCTTCTCGCCTGACATGAGGGTGACGTAGGCGTAGATACCCTGGCCCTTGATGTCGTGCGGATAGCCGACCACGGCGGCCTCCGACACTTTCGGATGTGCCACCAGCGCGCTTTCCACTTCGGCGGTGCCGAGGCGGTGGCCGGCGACGTTGATGACGTCGTCGACGCGGCCGGTGATCCAGTAGAAGCCGTCCTCGTCGCGCCGACAGCCGTCGCCGGTGAAATATTTGCCGAGATAGGTGGAGAAGTAAGTCTGCACGAAACGCTCGTGGTCGCCATAAACCGTGCGCATCATTCCGGGCCAGGCGTCGGCGATGCACAGGTTGCCGGAGCCGGCGCCTTGCAGCCCCTTGCCTTCGGCGTCGACGATCTGCGGGATGACGCCGAAGAAAGGCCGCGTCGCCGAGCCGGGCTTGAGCCTGGTCGCGCCCGGCAGCGGCGTAATGAGAATGCCGCCGGTCTCGGTTTGCCACCAGGTGTCGACGATCGGGCAGCGGTCCTCGCCAACGACGTGGTAGTACCACTCCCAGGCTTCCGGATTGATCGGCTCGCCGACGGTGCCGAGCAGGCGCAGGCTCTTGCGCGAGGTCTTCTTCACCGGCGCGTCGCCGCCCTGCATCAGCGCGCGAATCGCCGTCGGCGCGGTGTAAATGATGTTGACCTTGTGCTTGTCGCACACCTCCCAGAACCGCGAGGTGCTCGGATAGTTCGGGACGCCCTCGAACACCAGGCTGATGGCGCCGTTGGCGAGCGGGCCGTAGACGATGTAGCTGTGGCCGGTAACCCAGCCGACGTCGGCGGTGCACCAGTAGACGTCGCCGTCGTGATAATCGAACACGTATTGATGGCTGATCGCGGTGTAGACCATGTAGCCGCCGGTGGTGTGCAGCACACCCTTCGGCTTGCCGGTGGAGCCCGACGTATAAAGAATGAACAGCGGATCTTCCGCATTCATCTCCTCGCACGGGCAATCGGTTGGCACGTTCCTGGCCACTTCGTCGTAATAGACGTCGCGGCCGTCCTTCATGGGCACCTTGGCGCCGGTGCGGCGCACGACGATGACAGTCTTGACGCCGCCGGCCTTGTTGCAGGCTGCGTCGCTGTTCTCCTTTAGCGGAATCTTGCGGCCGCCGCGGATGCCCTCGTCGGCGGTCACGACGTAGTCGGATTTGCAGTCGGTGATGCGGCCGGCCAGCGAATCCGGCGAAAAGCCGCCGAACACTACCGAATGGATGGCGCCGATGCGGGCGCAGGCCAGCATGGCGACCGGTGCCTCAAGGATCATCGGCAGGTAGATGGTGACGCGGTCGCCCTTCTTGATGCCGCGCGCTTTGAGCACGTTGGCGAAGCGGCACACCTCGGCGTGCAGTTCCTTGTAGGTAAGCTTTTTGTCGTCCTTGGGGTCGTCGCCTTCCCATAGCAGGGCGGTCTGGTTGCCGCGCTTGGCGAGATGGCGGTCGACGCAATTGTAGCAGGCGTTGAGCGTGCCATCCTCGAACCATTTGATCGAGACGTTATGCGTGTCGAAGGAGGTGTTCTTGACTTTGGTGAACGGCTTGATCCAGTCGATGCGCTTGGCCTCGCCGCCCCAGAAGCCGTCCGGGTCGTTGACCGAGCGGGCATACATTTCCTGGTACTTGGCGTCGTCGGCGAAGGCGCGCTTCTTCCAGTCGGCCGGAACCTCGTAGATCTTCTCGGACATCGCACATCCTCCCTGTCCCGCGGCTGACCCCGCAGGCTATTTTTCGCAGGCCTTTGCCCCATTATGCGAGGCGCTTGCAGGGGCGACAAGGCGCGGTATGCCCGACTTTTGGAGGGTACGTTCCCCGGATGCGGCGCAGCACGGAGCCATAAGCGCGTTTACGCGCGTCTTCGACGCGCTATGGCAGAGTGGTTCAACGCTGATCCGGGGTCCAGCTGGACCGTTGATAAGCTGGGTCCCGGGTCTGCAGCGCATCACAACCGCAAGCCGCGTTTTCGCGACTTGCGGCTCTAAATTAACATACCGCAAGTCGGATATATCCGACTTGCGGTGTGCTGCGCTGCGTCCGGGACACGATGTGGGCTAGACGCCCCAGGCGCCGATAATGGCCCCCATCAGCAGCAGCGCGCCGAGCCAGTGACCGCCGTCGATCAGGATCAAACTATGGCGGCGCATGCCGAAGATATTGTTGACCGCCAGCGTGGTGATGACGAAGCCAAGCCAGAGGAAGGCGGCCGAGATCACCCCGTTCTCGATTGTCACCGCGCCGAAATGGCCGAGCAGGCCGGCCAGCATCCAGGCCATGATTAGGTCGGCGGTGAACGACACGATCAGCGGCCACATCGCCCTACCGTTGCCGTGATGGGCACGGACCTGCTCGGAGGTGAAGCCGTGCGCCTCCATCCATGGCTTGGCCAGCAGGCGGTACCAGATGCCGCCGAAGATCCAGGCAACCGACCCCGCCACCAGCACGGCGATATAATTGATGCCGGCAAAAGTCATTTCAGTCCTCCCATCTTGCACACGGTCTTCCACTCTTCCGCGGTCACCGGCTGCACCGACAGCCGCGTGTTGTTGATCAACACCATGGCCTTCAATTTCGGCTCGGCCTTGACCGCGTCGATGGTCACCGGCTTGGGCAGGGCTGCGACCGCTTTGACATCGACCACCACCCACGGCTCGCCCGGCTTGGCGGTCGGGTCGGGATAGGCCTCACGGATCACTTCGACGATGCCGACCATCTCCTTGCCGACATTGGAATGATAGAACAAGGCATGGTCGCCCTTTTTCATCTTCATCAGGTTGAGCTTGGCCTGATGATTGCGCACGCCGCTCCAGGCCTCGCCCTTGTCGCCTTTGGCCACCTGCTGGGCCCACGACCAAGCGTCGGGCTCCGATTTCATCAGCCAGTAGGCCATCTTACGCTTCCGCCTTGATCGGCCGCGCCAGCAGTGCGGCGATGGCTTCATCCACGCTCAATCTTTTCAGCAGCACGTCGGCGACCGCGGCGGCGATCGGCATCTCGACTTGTCTTTCGCGCGCCATCTCCTGCAGTACCGGCGCGGTGAAGGCGCCCTCCACCAGCTTGCCGCGGCCGGCGGAATCGGGCGTCTCGCCTTTGCCGAGCGCGACGCCGAACGAGAAATTCCGCGACTGCGGCGTCGAGCACGTAAGAATGAGATCGCCGAGGCCGGACAGCCCCATCATGGTTTCAGGCTTGGCGCCATAGGCCTTGCCGAAGCGCGCGAGCTCGGCGAAGCCGCGGGTGATGAGCGCGGCGGCGGCGCTGGCGCCCAGCACGCGGCCCGCGACGATGCCAGCGGCGATGGCGTAAACGTTCTTGGTGGCGCCGCCGAGCTCGACGCCGCGCAGATCGGTCGAATGGTAAGGCCGGAACGTGCTTGAGCCGATCGCTTGCGCAAGCGCGGCGGCGGTGTCGGCATCGGGCGCGGCGAGCGTCACCGCGGTGGGCAGGCCGCGCGCCACGTCGGCGGCGAAGCTCGGCCCCGACAAGATCGCCGGCACCGCGTTGCCGGCGCATTCCACGATGATCTCGCTCATGAACTTACGGGTGCCGTGCTCGATGCCCTTGGCGCAGGCGATCACCGGTGTGCGCGCGGGCAGCGACGGCGCAAGCTGAGTGACGACGCTGCGCACGACCTGCGCCGGCACCACCAGCAGGATCGCGTCATTGCGCGCCGCCGCCGCCAGATCGCGTGTCACCTTGATCGTGTCTTCCAATCGCACCCCGGGCAGGAAGCGGCTCTCGCGCTTCTGATCCAGGCTGTCTGCATTGGCCGGATCGTGCTCCCACAGCGTGACGTCGCGCCCGACGCGCGCAGCCGTGAGCGCCAGCGCGGTTCCCCAGGCGCCGCCGCCCAGCACGGAAAGTTTATGGATCGTCATTGATAGGCCGCCGTGCGCTGCAACGCACCCTTGGCGGCGGCGATCTCATCGAGCGGCCAGCGCGCGCGTGGCGCGACGTCAAGTGAGTCCATTAAACCGAGCGCCAGCCGCTCGGCGCCTGCCCAGGCGATCATGGCGCCGTTGTCGGTGCACAGTTCCAGCGGCGGCGCCACCAGCACGGTGCCGATCTCGAATGCCAGGCGATGCAGCACCTTGCGGATCGCCTGGTTGGCGGCGACGCCGCCGGCGGCGACCAGCGCGGTTGGCGCACCGTAGCGGGCGCGGAACAACCGCAAGCCGGCGCGTAGGCGATCGAGCACCACGTCCACAACCGCCTGCTGGAACGAGGCGCACAGGTCGGCAACGTCCTGGTCGGACAGCGGCGCGATCTTTTCGGCTTCCAGGCGCAGCGCGGTCTTCAAGCCGGAGAGAGAGAAATCAGCATCCTTACGCCCGTGCATCGGCCGCGGCAGCGCGAAACGGGCGGCGTCGCCGGCGGCTGCTTCGCGCTCCACCTGCGGGCCGCCCGGATAGCCGAGGCCGAGCAGCTTGGCGGTCTTGTCGAACGCCTCACCGATGGCGTCGTCATGGGTGGTGCCGAGCCGCACATAGTCGGCGACGCCGCGGACCGCGACGATCTGGGTATGACCGCCCGACGCGAGGAACAGGCAATAGGGAAACGGCGTTGCGTCGGTCAGCCGCGCGGTGAGCGCGTGCGCTTCCAGGTGATTCACCGCGATCAGCGGCTTGTTCTGGACCAGCGCGATGGCCTTCGCGGTCGTCAATCCGACGATGACGCCGCCGATGAGACCGGGGCCGGCGGCGGCGGCGACGCCGTCGATGGCGTCAAAGCCGTGTCCGGCTTGTTGCATCGCCTTCGCAATAATGAGATCGAGCGCCTCGACATGGGCGCGGGCGGCGATCTCCGGCACCACTCCGCCGAAGGCTGCGTGCTCGTTCACCTGGCTGAGCACGATATTGGATAGAATCTTGCCACGGCCGTCCTCGAAACGCTCGACCACCGCCGCTGCGGTTTCGTCGCAGGTCGTCTCGATGCCGAGAACGATCATTGTTGTCCTCATCTAACCGTCATTCCGGGGCGCGAGCGAAGCGAGCGAGCCCGGAATCCATAACCCCAGCGCTGCGGAGTATGGATTCCGGGCCCCGCCCTTCGGGCGGTCCCGGAATGACGGGAAGAGCAAGCTTCCCTTCGTCACGCAGCGTGAACTAAAAGGTGCCCTAGCATCGAGAGGTCATATGGCGCAATCCACCGCCCTTTTGCGCATCGGCACGCGCGGCAGCCCGCTTGCCTTGGTGCAGGCGCGCACTGTCGCTGCGCGGCTCGCCGGCGCGCTCGGGACCAACGAGGACGAGATCGAGCTCGTCATTATTCGCACCTCCGGCGATGCGATCCAGGACCGGCCGCTGGCAGAAGAGGGCGGCAAGGGCCTGTTCACCAAGGAGATCGAGGAGGCCTTGCTGGACGGCCGCGTCGATCTCGCGGTGCACTCGGCCAAGGACATGCCGACGTTTTCGCAAGCAGGATTAATGCTGGCGGCGTGCCTGGAACGCGAGGACCCGCGCGACGTTTTCATCAGCCGCAAGGCCGGCTCGCTCGCCGCGCTACCGCAAGGCGCCACGCTCGGCACCGCCTCGCTGCGGCGGCAGGCTATTGCGAAGCGGATGCGGCCGGACTTGCAGGTGACGCCGCTGCGCGGCAACGTGGAGACGCGGTTGCGCAAGCTGGACGAAGGGCAGGTCGATGCCACGATCCTGGCACTCGCCGGCATGAAGCGGCTCAAGCTGATGGAGCACGCGACCAGGATCATGAGTGCGGAAGAATTCTTGCCCGCGGTGGGGCAGGGCGCCATCGGCATCGAGACGCGCGCGAGCGATACACGCGTGCGTGAGGCGCTGGCGCGCATCGATCACGCCGACACCTCGACGGCGGTGGCCTGCGAGCGCGCCTACCTCGCCGCGCTCGACGGTTCCTGCAAGACGCCGATTGCCGGGCATGCCATGGTTTCCGGCGACGCGGTGGAATTCCGCGGCTTAATCGCGCGGCCCGACGGCGCCGCCGCCCACGACATCGCCGGCCACGGCCATCGCAAAGATGTGGTCAATATCGGCACCGAAGCCGGGCGCGGGCTCAAGCATCGCGCCGGCCCTGGATTTTTCGATTGAGGAGTTTTTCCGCTCGCCCCTGCGAAAACGGGGACCCAGGGGAGGAATTCTCAAAGCTCAAGAGCTGGATTCCCGCTTGCGCGGGAATGAGCGGAATTGGGATAGGCTTAAGTCATGCGCGTCGTCATCACCCGCCCGCAACCCGCCAGCGAACGCACCGCCGCCGCCTTGGCCGCGCGCGGCCATGACGTGTGGGAGGTGCCGCTGATGCGCATCGAGCCGATCGCTGCCGATCTCTCCGGCAGCTGGAGCGCGGTCATCATCACCAGCGCCAACGCTCCTGGCGCAATTTCCCGCAATTCGGCCTTCGCCGCGTTGCTCAAATTGCCAGTCTATGCCGTCGGGCGCCGCAGCGCGGAAGGCGCGCAACAGGCGGGCTTTACTCGCGTCATCTCGGCCGGCGGCGACGTGCACGATCTGGTTCAGTTGTTGCGCGAACGTCGCGCCGACGCATCGGCGCCCTTGCTTTATCTCGCCGGCGAAGACCGCGCCGCCGATCTGGTCGTGGAACTCACTACCCACGGCATCGCGGCGGAGATTCGCGTCGTCTACCGCGCCGTCACCGCGCCATTTCCGGACGAGTTGGTGGCCGCGCTGGAAGCCGGCGGCGACGTGCAGGCGGTGCTGCATTTCTCCAAGCGTAGCGCCGAAAACTACGTGGCCGGCGCGCGGGCGGCTGGCGTCGCCGAGCAGGCCTTAGACGTGCGGCATTATTGCCTGTCGGCGCAGGTGGCCGTGCCGCTGGCTGCTGTCGGCGCCAAACGCGTCATGGTCGCGCCGCGCCCGGAAGAAGCGGCCCTGATTGAACTTGTGCCGCTGTCACCGGGTTGACGTGGCGCGCACCCGGTAATTGCGTTATTTCCTGATTGTGGGCTTGTGGCGATTCGAGAGGACCGGCAAGTGACAGACAAGCGCAAGCGCGCGGCGCCGACCATCGACCTCACCGCCACCGAAGTGCCTTCGGCGCCGGACGAAACCGCGTCGGCGCAAAAACATTCACAAGAGCACGCTCAAGAGCACGCATCTGCGCCGCAATCCGGTCGGCCGCCGCGGGCGCGCGCGGCCAAGCCTAAACCCCCGCCACCGCCGGACGAGCCGCCGCGCGCGGCGGAACAACCCGCGCCGCGCCGGCGCAGCAGTTTCGGCGCAATCCTCGCCGCGGGCATTGCCGGCGCCGTCGTGGCAGCCGGCGCGCTGGCCGCGGTCTGGTATACCGGGCTGCTGCCGTCGGGCTCCGTTCAGTCGAACGATGGACGGATCGCGGCGCTGCAAAAGCAGGTGCAGGAGCTGCAAAACCGTCCCGCGCCCGCCATCGACAACCAAGCGATCGATGCATTGCGCCAGAGCGTGCGCAAACTCGAGACTGACATCGCCAAGCTGCCGCCTGGCGACAAGACCGTGGCGGAACGGTTGACCGCCGCCGACAACGCTATGAAGTCGCTCGGTATCGCGCTCGCCGCGCTCAGCAAGCGCAGCGACGACATCGCCGCTAAGGCTGCCCAGGCGCAAGCTAACGCCGCCGCGGCGGAGAAGGCGGTCGGCGATCTGCGCGCCAGCGTGCAGAACGCCAAGCAGGCCGCATCGACTGCAATCGATTCTGGCCAGCTGGAAGATTTGCAAAAGCGCGTGGCAGCCGTAGAGCAATCGCTTGGGGCCGCGCGCGAGCAACTCGCCAAGACCTCGGCCACAGACAGCGCCGCGCGACTGGCGCTGAGCGCGGCGGTCTTGCGTGACGCAGTCATGAGCGGCGCATCGTACCAGGCTGAGCTGGCGCAGGCGAAATCGCTTGGCGCCGACGAAAGCGTGTTAACGCCGCTTGCGCAGTTTGCGCCGCAGGGCGTCCCCGACAAGGCGGCGCTGGCGCAAGAGCTGAGCTTGCTCATCCCCGCCCTGGTGAAAGCCGCCGGCAACGAAACGGTGTCCGGTGGTTTCCTCGATCGCTTGCAAGCCAATGCGAGCAAGCTGGTGCGCATCCAGCCGGTGGATGCGCCCGCTGGCGATGCGTCATCGGACGTGCTGGCGCGCATCGAAATGGAGGCGGCCAAAGCCGATATTGACGGCGCGCTAGCCGACATTGGTAAGCTGCCGGAAACCGCGCGACAGCTGGCGGCAGACTGGGTCAGCAAGGCGGTGGCGCGGCAGAAAGCGCTGACCGCCGCGCGCCGGTTCGCGTCCGATACGGCGCGCGATCTCGGCAAGCCACCGAGCGCGGACGCGCTCAGTAAGCCATGAGGGCGCGATGATCCGGGTCGTCGTTTTCCTGCTGGCCGTCGCTGTCGCCGCGCTCGGCGTTTCATGGATCGCCGACCGCCCGGGCGAGGTCGCCGTCACCTGGCTCGGCTACCGCATCGAGACTTCGGTGATGGTGGCCGTGTTTGCCGTCGGCGCGCTGGTGCTGGTGATCCTGCTGCTGTGGTCGTTTGTGCGCGGCATCTTGCGCTCGCCCGAGCAGGTGTCGCTGTTCTTTCGCCATCGCCGCGCCGTCAAAGGCTATCTGGCGCTCACCCGCGGGTTGATCGCGATCGGCGCCGGCGATCTGCGGCTCGCCCGCCGCGCGGCCGACGACGCGGCGCGGTTATCGCCCGGCGATCCACTCACGCTGCTGCTAATCGCGCAATCGGCGCAGATGGCCGGCGACCGAGGCGGCGCCGAGCGCGCCTTCCGCGCGATGATCAAGCGCGACGACACCAAGCTGCTGGGCTTGCGCGGGCTTTATATCGAAGCCCAGCGCCGCGACGATGCGCTCGCCGCGCGCCTGGTGGCCGAAGAGGCGGCCAAGGAAGCGCCGTCACTGGCCTGGGCCGGACAAGCGGTGCTCGACGGCCGCTGCGCCGCCGCCGATTGGGCCGGCGCGCTCGCAGCACTCGAGCATATGAAAAGCGCGCTCGCGAAACCCGACTACCGCCGCAAACGCGCGGTGCTGCTGACCGCGCGCGCGCAGGCGCTGGACGAGATCGACCGCGATGCTTCGCGCGTGGCGGTGCTGGAGGCGGTTAAGCTGGCGCCCGATCTAGTGCCGGCGGCGGCGCTGGCTGGGCGGCGGCTGGCGGAATCTAATGAGCAGCGCAAGGCGGCAAGGATCCTGGAAGCGGCGTGGACCATCAATCCGCATCCCGACATCGCCGAGGCCTATGCCAACCTGCGCTTCGGAGATAGCGCGCGCGATCGTCTCACGAGGATGCAGAAGCTCGCCGCCAGGCTGCCGGGTCGGCTCGAAGGCGCGATTGCCGTGGCGCGCGCCGCGCTCGACGCGCGCGAGTTCAAAACCGCGCGCGATGCGCTCGCGCCTTATCTGTCGGCGCCGACCCGGCGGGTCGCGGCGCTGATGGCGGAGATCGAGCAGAGCGAGCACGGCGACGAAGGCCGCGTGCGCGAATGGATGGCGCGCGCCATGCACGCCTCCGGCGATCCGGTGTGGACGGCGGACGGCGTGGTGTCGGAACGCTGGCTGCCGGTGACGCCCAACGGCCGGCTCGACGGTTTCGAATGGAAGCTGCCACTCGCCGAGATCGGCGTCAGCCGCCCGGTGATCGAAGTTACGCCTCCGCTTGCCGCGCCGGCGATTGAGATCGCCGCATCCGAGCCAAAGGCTGAACCGGCGACCGCCGTTGAAGCCAAGCCGGCGCGCAAGCCGGCGAAATCCGCCGAAAGACCAGCGGCCAAGGGTAAACCGGTCGAGCCGGTGATCCCGCTGGTGCATGCGCCTGACGATCCGGGCCCCGGTTTAGGCCTCGATGGCGATCCGGTGCCGGAATCGACAACGCCGCCGGCCAGCGACACCTGGCAACGGATCAGGCAGCTGTTTCGCTGACATGATTGCTTGCAATGCAAGGCTCACGCCTCTATCAGAGGCCCGTTTAATCAGCCGGCGTAGCTCAGCGGAAGAGCATCCGCTTCGTAAGCGGGTGGTCGGGGGTTCAAATCCCTCCGCCGGCACCAGTTGAACGTTTGCATCGACCGGTTGAGCTGGCAGCCATAATCGGTCACGCGACACCGCGGATTTGTACGCCACTAGCCGCAAAGAGCCCCAGCACAAGGCTGGGGCTCCCCCGTGAGGCAGCAGCTAGAAAGGGGCAAACCAAACCAGCCGCTTCCGGCACACCTCAATCTGTCACAACATAAGCGTCACGCTACTCGGCTGGTCTTGCGCGCGGCTGCGTTCCGACCAGCAAGGGCCCATACGATCCGGCGAAGCCAAAAAACGCGGCGATCCACGCAAGTGCAGAGATGATTAGCAACGGCTCGCTCCATGCGGGGTCGAGCGCGGCGCCGATGCGTGCGAGCGCTGCAATGACGATGGCCGCATAGACCGCTTGTGTTACCGGCGAAGCCGCGAGCGCGTTGCCGGTATGACCAAGGCTGGCGCGGCTCATGACAGCAAGCGTCATCGTCCCCGCTGCACCGACGGTCCAGGCGTGGATGCCGGCGCTTGCCGCGCCGATGTCGAACGCGGCCGCGCTTGTGAGTACGAATCCGATCGGCACGAAGGCGTAGCCGACGTGCAGAATGAGCACCAGGCGATCGCGCCAGGTGCGATCGCCCGCCCATCGGGCCAGACGCACAATATGCAGGACGCCCGCGGTCGCGAGTGCGGCAGCGGTCGGTCGTCCGAAGGGCTGAACGACCCACAGCGCCAGTGTCGCGGCGCTGATGCCAATCACACCAATGTCAAAGCGAGCGAACGGCACCGGCAGCCGGCCGGGATTTTCCCGCACCAGCCAGTTGCGGGTGAAACTGGGAATAATGCGGCCGCCGATCACCACAATGAGCAACACCATGGCGGCGATACCGATGCGAGCGCCGTATTCGGCGCTGCCACGTATATGCGCCTCAAGATGAAACGCGATATTGCCGGCCAGCAACAACGCGACCATGGCGGCGATCTTGAGATTGCGCCAATTGCTGCCGGCAATGATCTCGCGCGCGGTCGCCGCGATGACCAATGCCAGGAAGCTAACGTCAATGATCGCGGCTTGCAGCCAACCGATCTCGGTCGAAAACGTAACCGCCACACGGCCCGCTATCCAAACCGCGACCAGCGCGAGCAATGGCAAACCTTGGATCGGCAACCGTCCAGTCCAGTTGGGGATCGCGGTGAGCAGGAAGCCGGTCACCACTGCCGGCAGAAAACCGTAGAGCGTTTCGTGAACGTGCCAATCGACCGGCGTGAAGGCAGTTTGCAATCCCAGCTCGCCTTGGAACATCGGTAACCAGGCGAGCACGATGAGTCCGGCATAAATGGCGCCGAACAGGAAGAACGGCCGGAAGCCGCAGGACAGCAGTGCAGGTCCCCGATAGGATCGCAAACGAGAGATCGCGTTCATGCCGCACTAGCCGCGCAAGGCGTATTCAAACGCGCGCTTGAGGCAAGTTGTGCCGGGATCATGTGAGCGATTGAGCATTCCCATCAGCGTGACCCATTCCTCATCGGTGGCCTGAGCGGTGTAGCGCTGCACGGTTTGGGTCACGCAGGCGGCAAGACCGACACCCTCGCTGGAAGCCCGTTCCCGCACCGCAGCCAACAATGCCAAATCGCCCGTGCCGAGAATCGTCTCCGCCGCGGTCGTCTCGTCGCTCAAGCTGGCCAAAATATCACCGAGCATGGCGATGCCCTCAATGCACGCGCAGAGCGTCGGCGCCGGCGATCTCAATGCCTTCGATCCGTGCTGCCGTAACCAGCCGCGCGATGTACTGGGCGTCCGCCCGCCGCCGCACGCTTTCGCGCAGGCAGTCGGCGATACGGCCGGCGACCGCTTCATAAGGCAGCGTTCGGCCCTCGTGCTTGCGGTCGAGCCGGATGACATGAAAGCCGTAGCGGGTCGCCACCGGTTCCGCGCACAGCTCGCCGGGCTTTATTATCATCAGCGCTTGCTCGAATTCCGGCGTGGTCTGGCCGCGCGTGATCTGACCGAGATTGCCGCCCTGCGCCGCCGACGGGCAATGCGAATAGGCCCGCGCCAGCGCGGCGAAGCTGTCTGGATTGTCCATGAGCGTGGCCAAAACCGCGGCAGCATCGGCACGCGCCTGCGCATAGGCGTTGCAGTCCGCAGGCAATGCCGCGAACAGGATGTGCGACGCTTCGAAGATGTCGGGCGAGCGGAACCGGCCGTGATTGCGCTGGTAGAAACGCCGGCAGGTCTCGCCATCCGGCTCGGGAACCCTGACCTCCCGTTCGATCAGCGCGCGCATGACGGCCTCATCGTCGGCCTCGCGCCGGCCGTCACGATCGCTGATCGGTTCGGGAGTGACGCCAAGACGGTGCGCCCGCTGCAATAGCAGCTCGCGGACGACCAGCGCGCGGGCCGCCTGCTGCCATGCCGCAATCGGCTTTGGCGCCGGATGGTGCTGCATTTCACGCACGATCGCCTCGCGGCCGATCGACACGCCATTGACGCTGACGGCCACCGGCCGCCCCGCGGGAATTTCCGCGTGCACCGAGCAGGTCATCGCGGCCACTCCGCCGGTATGGCGCCGCGCGGCGCGCGACTGGTGCGCACAACCTGATAGCCGCGCCGACCGAGATACCAGATCGGCGCGCTCCAGACGTGCACAAGACGGGTGAATGGGAACACCAGGAAGATGGTCATGCCGAGAAACAGATGCGCCTTGAACAGCGGGTTTGCGTCGGTAACCAGCGCCGAGACGCCCGGCTGCAATGTGAGGATACCCTGCGCCCAGGTCATGAACCGCACCATTTCGTGGCCGTCGAGGTGGTTGAGCGAAACAGTGATGGTGGCAAGGCCAATGATCAGCTGCGCATAGAGCATGAGCAGGACTGCGATGTCGCCGAACGACGAGGTCGCATAGATGCGCGCATCGAAGAGGCGGCGATGCACCAGCAGCGTGATGCCAATGAAGCACATGACGCCGGCGACGCCGCCGATGCTGATCGACATCCACTGCTTGACAGTGGGCGAGATGCCGATGGCCTCGAACACCCAGATCGGCGTCAGCAAGCCGACGAAATGGCCGAAAAAGATGACCAGGATGCCGACATGAAACAGGTTGGAGCCCCAGGCGAGCTGGCGGCGACGCAGAAGCTGGCTCGAGCCGCTGCGCCAAGTGTACTGCTCGCGGTCGAAGCGCAGCCAGCTGCCGAGCAGGAACACGGTCAGGCAGAGATAGGGATACCAGCCGAATACAATGTAACTGAGCAATTCGCGCATGACCGTTTCCTCAATGGCGCGGCGGGATGGTGGGGGGGGTGGCCGGCATGTCCGGCGCGGGACGCATGCCGCCGCGGATACGGGCGATCAGGCCGTCCTTGCAGCCGTCGCCGGCAGCGGGGCCGAAACTGACCGGCTCGTCTTCCCAGGCGGCATCGAGCGCCGCCAAATCGGTGGCATCCGGATCGGGCAGCGTGAGCAGGGCCGAGACCTCTTCTTCCTTGGGCTTCGCTGCGGAAAGCGCCACCAGGGCCCGGAACACCGCCTCATAGGACGACTTGCGCTTGCGCAGCCGCTCCGCGATGGCGGCGAAAATATGCGCCGGCTGGGCCAGCAGGTCGCAAGCCTGTTGCGCCGGCAGCAACGAGAGAAATTCCAGGAACAACGGCGCGAAGTCCGGCAATTCGGCCGCCGTCATGAACAGGTTGTTTTGCTCGTATTGCGCCTTGAGGTCGATCATGGCCTGGCCGCGGTCGCGACTTTCGCCATGCACGTGCTCGAACAGATGCAACGACAGCGAGCGCGTGCGATCGAACAGCAGCACGTAGCGCTCCTGCAAATCGTAGAGATCGCCGGTCGTGATCTCGGTTAGCAGCCGGTGCAGTTGGTTGCGGAGGCTGAGCGGGATTGCCGTATCATTTTCAATCGCTTCGCTAATCTCGCCCGTAGCCCGTTGCAATTCGGCCGTGGGATAGGTCAGCAGGGCGGACAGCGCTTTTAGCGACCTGAGCATCACACGACCTCCATCGGCGTCTTGGCACGCTTGGGCGTGCCGAACAGGTTTGCCTCGCTGGTGCCGCCCGAGCAGTCGTTGCCGAAGGAGAAACCGCAGGAGCCGCGCAGATCGTAGGCATCTTCATTGATTTCGCGGTGCGCGGTCGGAATGACGAAACGGTCCTCGTAATTGGCGATCGCCATCGTCTGGTACATGTCTTCGATGGCGAGCGCCGTGAGCCCCACGCGCTTGGCGATGGCCTCGTCGATCACACCGTCGATGGTCTTGGCGCGCATGTAGCCGCGCATCGCCAGCATGCGCTCGAGCCCAAGCGCCACCGGTTCTTCCTTGCCGGCGGTGAGAAGGTTAGCGAGATATTTCAGGGGAATACGAAGCGAGCGCACGTCCGGCATTTCGCCGTCATGCCCGAGCTTGCCGGCCTGCGCCGCCGACTGGATCGGCGACAGCGGCGGTACGTACCACACCATCGGCAGCGTGCGGTATTCGGGATGCAGCGGAAAGGCGACCTTCCACTCCATCGCCATTTTCCACACCGGCGAGCGGCGCGCCGCCTCCAGCCAATTCTCGGCGATGCCGTCGGCGCGCGCCTGCGCGATCACTGAGGGGTCGTTCGGATTGAGGAAAATGCCGAGTTGAGCCTCGTATAAGTCCTGTTCGTCGGCGATGCTCGCCGCTTCCTTGATGCGGTCGGCGTCATAGAGCACGACACCGAGATAGCGGATGCGGCCGACGCAGGTCTCCGAGCACACGGTCGGCTGGCCGGCCTCGATGCGCGGATAGCAGAAAATGCACTTCTCGGATTTGCCGCTCGACCAGTTGTAATAGATTTTCTTGTAGGGACAGCCCGACACGCACATGCGCCAGCCGCGGCACTTGTCCTGATCGATCAGGACGACGCCGTCTTCCTCGCGCTTGTAGATGGCGCCCGACGGACAGGCGGCGACGCAGGCCGGATTGAGGCAGTGCTCGCACAGCCGCGGCAGGTACATCATGAAGGTGTTTTCGAACTGGCCGTAGATTTCCTTCTGGATGCCCTCGAAATTGACGTCCTTCGAGCGCTTGGCGAATTCGGTGCCGAGGATTTCCTCCCAGTTCGGACCCCATTCGATTTTTTCCATGCGCTCGCCGCTGATCAGCGAACGCGGCCGCGCGGTCGGCGAAGCCTGCAATTCGGGTGCGTTTTGCAAGTGTTCGTAATCGAAGGTGAACGGCTCGTAGTAGTCGTCGATTTCCGGCAGGTCGGGGTTGGAGAAGATATTGGCCAGCACCCGCCATTTCGAGCCGATGCGCGGCTCGATTTTGCCGTTTTTCTTGCGGCGCCAGCCGCCGTTCCAGCGGTCCTGGTTTTCCCATTCCTTCGGGTAACCGATGCCGGGTTTGGTCTCGACGTTGTTGAACCAGGCGTATTCCATGCCTTCGCGGTTGGTCCACACGTTCTTGCAGGTGACCGAGCAGGTGTGACACCCGATGCACTTGTCGAGGTTCAGCACCATCGCGATTTGTGCGCGGATCTTCATTCTGCGGCCTCCAACTTGTTCGTAGACTTGGGCGCGACGGTGAGCGGTTCGGGCTGATCGGCGGTCGGCTTGTCGAGCCAGTCGACCTTGACCATCTTGCGCACGATGACGAATTCATCACGATTGGTCCCGATCGTGCCGTAGTAGTTGAAGCCGTAGGACTGCTGGGCATAGCCGCCGATCATGTGGGTCGGCTTGATGATCGCGCGCGTCACCGAATTGTGGATGCCGCCGCGCTGGCCGGTTATTTCCGAGCCGGGCACGTTCACGATCTTCTCCTGCGCGTGATACATCAGGCACATGCCGTCTTTCACGCGCTGCGAGACCACCGCGCGGGCGACCAGCGCGCCGTTCGAGTTGTAGGCTTCGATCCAGTCGTTATCGACAATGCCCGCCTTTTTGGCATCGTTCTCGCTGATCCATACGATCGGACCGCCGCGCGAGAGCGTGAGCATCAACAGGTTGTCGGTGTAGGTCGAATGGATGCCCCACTTCTGGTGCGGGGTGATGAAATTGAGCACGATCTGCTGCTCGCCGTTCGGCTTTGAGTCGATCACCGGCTTGACCGCCTTGAGATCGACCGGCGGGCGATAGACGCAGAGTGCCTCGCCAAAAGCGCGCATCCAGAGATGATCCTGGTAGAGCTGCTGGCGCCCGGAGAGCGTGCGCCACGGGATCAGCTCATGCACGTTGGTATAGCCGGCGTTGTAGCAGACCTTGTCCGACTCCAAGCCGGACCAGACCGGCGACGAGATGATCTTGCGCGGTTGCGCGACCACGTCGCGAAAGCGAATCTTCTCGTCCTCCTTGGAGATGGCGAGATGTTTGTGGTCGAGGCCGGTAGTCTTCGACAGCGAGTCCCAGGCCTTGACCGCAACCTCGCCGTTGGTTTCGGGCGCGAGTGCGAGGATCACCTCGGTGGCATCAATATCGGTATCGATGCGGGCGAAGCCCTTGGTCGCCCCCTCCTCGGTCACGACGCCGTTGAGCCGCCTGAGTAGATCCACCTCGTGCTCGGTATTCCAGGCAATGCCTTTGCCGGCGTTGCCGACCTTGGCCATCAACGGCCCCAGCGCGGTGAAGCGCTT
The DNA here is from genome assembly GCA_964563195.1 of uncultured Undibacter sp. Lineage (GTDB taxonomy): Bacteria > Pseudomonadota > Alphaproteobacteria > Rhizobiales > Xanthobacteraceae > Pseudolabrys. The sequence continues at coordinate 17,231 of CAZLWN010000045.1, forward strand.
GTAGAGGTTGGGATAGTCGCGCTCGATCACGGCGACCGCCGGCATGGTTTTGCCCGGGATCGGCTCGACCTCGCCTTTCTTCCAATCCTTGACGTCGAGCGCCTGCGCGATCTCGGCCGGCGTGTCGTGCTGGATCGGCGTGAGCACCGTGTCCTTCTCGACGCCGAGCACTTCGGGCGCCACCTCCGAAAATTTCTTGGCGATGGCCTTGTAGATGTCCCAGTCGCTCCGGCATTCCCACACCGGGTCAACCGCCGCAGTCAACGGGTGGATGAACGGGTGCATGTCGGAGGTGTTGAGATCGTTCTTCTCATACCAGGTCGCGGTCGGCAGCACGATGTCCGAGTAGACGCAGGTGGTCGACATGCGGAAGTCGATAGTGACCAAGAGGTCGAGCTTTCCTTTCGGCGCCTGGTCGTGCCAGGCGACTTCCTGCGGCTTCTTCCTGCCGGTTTCGCCCAGGTCCTTGCCTTGAACGCCATGGCTGGTGCCAAGCAGATGCTTGAGGAAATATTCGTGGCCCTTGCCGGAAGAGCCGAGCAGGTTCGACCGCCACACAAACAAATTGCGCGGCCAGTTGGCGGGATGGTCCGGGTCCTCGCAGGACAGCTGCAACTCGCCCGATTTGAGCGCCTTGGCGACATAGTCCTTGGGCTCGAGGCCGGCGGCCTTCGCCTTTTCGGCCACACCTAGCGGATTCTGCCTGAGCTGCGGCGCCGACGGCAGCCAGCCCATGCGCTCGGCGCGCACGTTGTAGTCGATCAGCGCGCCGTCCCACGGGCCAGCGGGCGCCGTCGGCGACAGGATTTCTTCGACGCCCAGGGCTTCGTAGCGCCACTGGTCGGTGTGCGCATAAAAGAACGAGGTCGAGTTCTGCTGCCGCGGCGGCCGCGCCCAATCGAGCGCGAACGCCAAGGGCAGCCAGCCCGATTGCGGCCGCAGCTTCTCCTGGCCGACATAATGCGACCAGCCGCCGCCCGACTGACCCACACAGCCACACATCACCAGCATGTTGATGACGCCGCGGTAGTTCATGTCGGAGTGATACCAATGGTTCATGGCGGCGCCGATGATGACCATCGAGCGGCCCTTGGTCTTCTCGGCGTTGAGCGCGAATTCGCGCGCCACCGTGACGATCTGGTCGCGCGGCACGCCGGTGATCTTCTCGGCCCAGGCCGGTGTATAGGGCACATTCTCGTCGTAACTCTTGGCCACATGATCGCCGCCGAACCCGCGGTCGAGCCCGTAATTGGCGACGAACAGGTCGAACACCGAGGCGACCAATGCCTCGCCGTCTTTCAGCTGCACGCGTTTGGCCGGAACCTTGCGCACCAAAACGCTCGGGTGATCGGTGCCGGCGAAGTGGTCGTGCTCGCGGTTTCCGAAATACGGGAAACCAACGTCGGCGAATTCGTCCTTGTCGGCGGCGAAAGTCAGTTGCAGGTTGGTTTCGCGGCCTTCCGCCTCCTTCTCCTCCAAGTTCCACTTGCCCTTCTCGCCCCAGCGGAAGCCGACCGAGCCGCGCGGCACCACCACGCTTTTGGAGGTTTCGTCGTAAGCGACGGTTTTCCATTCCGGGTTATTGGCTTCACCGAGATTGTCGGCGAAATCGGAGGCGCGCAGCAGCCGGTCGGGAACGAGCTTGTCGCCCTGCTTTATCAGGCGCACCAGCATGGGCATGTCGGTGTATTGCCGGACATAGTCCTCGAAATATTTGGCCTGCCGGTCGAGATAGAATTCGCGCAGGATGACGTGGCCCATCGCCATGGCGAGCGCGGCGTCTGTGCCCTGTTTCACCGAAATCCATAGATCGGAGAATTTCGAGGCCTCCGAATAGTCCGGGCAGATCACCACGCTCTTGGCGCCGCGGTAACGCGCTTCGGTGTAGAAATGCGCGTCGGGGGTGCGGGTCTGCGGGACGTTCGATCCCCACAGGATGAGGAAGCCGGAATTGTACCAGTCGGCGCTTTCCGGAACGTCGGTCTGCTCGCCCCAGGTCTGCGGTGAGGACGGCGGCAGGTCGCAGTACCAGTCGTAAAACGACATGCAGACGCCGCCGAGCAGCGACAGATAGCGCGAGCCCGCGGCATAGGACACCATCGACATCGCCGGGATCGGCGAGAAGCCGATAACGCGGTCGGGTCCGTGCGTCTTCACGGTGTAGGCGTTGGCCGCCGCGATGACCTCGGTCACCTCGTCCCAGGTGGCGCGCACGAAGCCGCCGAGGCCGCGCTTGGCCGTGTAGGCCTCGCGTTTCTTCGGGTCCTCGACGATCGAGCCCCAGGCCGCGACCGGCTTACGCAATGCCCGTGCCTCGCGCCAAAGCTTGAGCAGGCGCGAGCGCACCAGCGGATATTTCACGCGATTGCCGGAATAGAGGTACCAGGAATAGCTGGCGCCGCGCGAACAGCCGCGCGGCTCGTGGTTGGGCAGCTCCGGCCGCGTGCGCGGGTAATCGGTCTGCTGCGTCTCCCAGGTGACGATGCCGCCCTTGACGTAAATCTTCCACGAGCACGAGCCCGTGCAGTTGGCGCCGTGGGTCGAGCGCACGATCTTGTCGTGCTGCCAGCGCTTGCGGTAGCCGTCCTCCCAGCGGCGGTCTTCCCGGGTGGTGATGCCGTGGCCGTCCGAGAATTCTTCGGTGACGCGGTTGAAGAAGGTCAGTCGGTCGAGAAAGTGACTCATGGTGCGACCTCCTACGCCGTCTTCGGAATCGCCGATCCGCCGGCTTTCAGCTTGGCACCGCGATCGAGATGCCAGAAGTACACAGAAACGCCGATCGCCATGACCGCGAGCACGACATAGGCGAAAAAGCCGCCGGCATAGCCCGAAGTTCCGAGCGCATCGACGACGGCGCCAAGGAACGGCGGTATGACGAAGCCGCCGAGCGCGCCCAGTCCGCCGACCAGGCCTGCCGCTCCGCCGACCGCTTCGGGCACGTATTTAGGCACCATCTTGAACACGGCTGCATTGCCGATTCCCATACCGAGAGCGATAAGCAATTCGCCGGCAAGCGCTTGATAGAAGTCCTCAGTGAGCGTGAGGATGGCCGCCCCAACAAGGACGCCCGCAAACGAAAGGATCGCCGTTCGCTCGCCTCCAATGCGTTCGGAGAACATGCCGCCGAACACGCGAATGATCGCGGCGAGCAGCGAGAACCCGAGCCCGCCCAGCATCGCGGCGGATTTCACGTCCATATGATGGAGGTTGATCCAGTAGGTAGGAAACCACGCGGTGAGCGCTAGGAATCCTCCGAAGGACACGAAGTAGAGAGCGACAAGACCCCAAGTGCGCGGATCTTCGGCGGCGGTGATGACTGCCTGCCAGACCCGTTCGTTGGGGAACAGCGCCTGGCCGTTCTCCTGGGCAATCTTACGGCTGGCATCGGCATCGAATCCCTGCTGGCGAAGCTGGAAGAAATAAGCGTCGCGCGCCAGCCACGCATAAACCGCGGTGCCGATAAGAAGGAACGTAAACCAGGCAAAATAGGAGCCGGTGAGACCCCACGCGGCAATCGCATACGGTAGGAACAGCGTGAAAATGCCGGGCGCCAGATTACCAATTCCGCCGTAAGCACCGAGGACCGTGCCCTGACGCGACTGCGGATACCAATAAGAGACCTGCGGGATGCCGACCGAGAACGAGGCAACGCCGCAACCGCTCAAGAAACCGAACATGACAATGATCGGATAGGCGGCAACCGTGAGGGTCTTGGCGGTCAGCAGAATGAACACCAGTCCCCACATGCCGACCAGCGACAGGCCGAACAAAGTGAGCATGGGCAGACGGCCGCCGACGCGATCGACCCAAGCGCCGAACGGGATGCGGAGGAGCGAGCCGGTCAGTTGCGGCGCCGCGACAAGAAGCCCGAGCGCCAGTCCGCTAAGGTGCATCTGCTCTTGAAAATATTTTGCCGCCGGGCCGTACAGCGCCACGGCCGCGAACCCGATGAAGAACCCCCACGTCCCCATCACGAGGCCGGCAGTCGGCGTTCCCAATAGCCGATAGGGTGTTCCAGCTCCTCCAATGCTTGATTGGGATGTTGCGCTCATGTCGTGTCACCTCGTTAGCCGCTGAGAATTTTCAGCGCTCACAAAGCCAGGAATTCCGGATCAATGCTTTGACGTTAATCAATAATACTTCGCTTTTGCCCGTGGCAATTTTGCTTTACCTATATCAACTTGAGATTTGACTTAAGCATTACGGTATTTTGATAATTATCAAGACAGCATATGCGCTATCGCGATAAATTTTTTCGCGAGGTCCAAATCCGGGGAGAAAACCGTGCGCCCATCCGACTGGAAACTCATCCGCGCGCTGCCGCTGTTCTGCGACATGAGCGAAAAACATTTCGGGGAACTGCTCAATGCCGCGTTTCTCCAACGTTTCCCGCAGCACGTAACCCTGATCACCGAAGGCGATTTGCCGGACTTTTTGCATGTCGTCGTTGAAGGTTCAGTGGAAATGTTCAGCGCCCACAATGGACACGAAACCACGCTCGATATCATGCGGCCGGTGACCACGTTCATTCTGGCCGCAGTCATACGTGATGCGGTCTATCTCAAATCGGCTCGGACTCTTGCGCCCGCGCAAATCCTCATGATACCGGCAGCGACCGTGCGCGATGTATTCGGGCGCGATGCCGCTTTCGCGCGCGCCATCGTCAATGAACTCGCAGAGCGCTATCGTGGCGTCGTGCGGTCCCTCAAAAACGAAAAATTGCGCACCACCGCTGAGCGATTGGCGAACTGGATTCTTCAGGCCGACGCTCACCAGGGCCATCAGCGAAACATCGAATTGACATTCGACAAGCGCACGCTCGCCTCGCGCTTGGGAATGACACCGGAGAATCTGTCGCGAAACCTGGCGCTGCTGGCAAAATACGGCGTGAAAAGCTGCGGGCGCGATATTGTCATCGAGGACCCATCGGCATTGGAGAAGTTCGCCAAACCGAACGCCCTTATTGACGGATAAAGAAGAGCATGCATGCGCAATTACAACCGGCATCATTGGCGGTAGGCTGTTTTGGCCAATGTCCGCTTCGGGTTGTTAGCGACAAAGCCATCTCACAAAAAAATGCAGCAATTATTTGATCTCGTCAGTGACTTCAGTTACTTTCCAGCTTCTTCATTGCTGCTATTAGTCAGCCGGGGCTAATTCGTAAGCAGGTGGTCGGGGGTCCAAATCCTTCGGCCGGCACCAGCATTTTAAGCCGGTACGTTCCGCAGCGATTAAAGAGGCACTATCTGGCGCTCGAAATTCTGCCGTGCCGCCAGCCACCTCGTTTTTCTCGGCCTCGGCCGTGCTGTATGCTAATGATAAAGCAGCGCGCCACAAAAATATAAACTCATAGCGGCGCGGACAGAAATGGATCACGCTCGTTGACATCACCCGCTCGCTATACCGCCTTTGTCACCGGCGCTGCAACCGGGATCGGTTACGTCATTGCCTGCGACTTGGCGCGTGCGGGTTACGATCTCGCGGTCTCGAGTCGCGAGATCGGGCGGCTCGACGAACTGTTGCGCGATCCGGCCGTGCAGGGCCGCAAGGTGGTTCCGCTGCAACTCGATTTGCGGGTCGAGGCCGATATCACGCAAGCGTTCGGCGCTGCGGTCGAGGCATTCGGTGACATCGACGTTCTGGTCAACAATGCCGGCCGTGCGCTGGTCAAGCCCGCGGTCGACGTCGCCTGGGGCGATTGGGACGACGTCGTCGCCATCAACCTCAAAGGCGCGTATTTTCTGTCACAGAAATTCGCCGCCCATTGCATTAACCGCAACCGTCCCGGTTGCATCGTGAACATCGCCTCGACCCACGGTCTGACCGGATTTGCCGGCCGCTCGGTCTATGGAATTGCCAAGGGCGGGCTGATCCAGATGACGCGCATGCTGGCGATCGAATGGGCCAGCCACAACATTCGGGTCAATGCGGTCGCGCCGTCGACCGCGCTCACGCCCTCGCGCCTGAAGGCGCTCGACCCGCAGGCGCGCGAGCGAATGCTCGGCCGCATTCCGCTCGGCCGCTTCATCACGCCGGAGGAGGTGGCCGCGGCCGTCTGCTTCCTCGCCAGTCCCGGCGCGGCCTCGATCACCGGCCAGACGCTTGTGCTGGACGGCGGGCTGACCGCGGCTTAACCGCCGAGGTCGCCGCGCGAACGGGACTTCCCCAACCGGAGACGCTGGCTTGAAGATCGGAATTTTGCTCGGCGATGATATCGGGCACGAAGTTGTTCCCGAATGCGTCAAAGTAATGAAGGCGGCGGCGGCGCGGACCGGCCTCGCCATCGAATGGCAGCAACTGCCGATCGGCAAGCACGGCCACGAGCAGCACGGCGATACGCTGCCGGCCATGACCGAAAAGGCGTTGTGGGCGCTCGACGGCTGGATCATGGGGCCGATCGGGCACGCGGCCTATCCGCGCAACGACCCCACCTGGGTGATGCCGCCCGTGCGCAAGAAGTACGATCTGTTCGCGGCCGTGCGCCCGTCCCGCTCTTATCCCAACGTGGCGTCGATCCATAAGGACGTGGACATCGTGTTCGTGCGCGAAGTCTCCGAAGGGATGCTCTATTCGGAAACGGTGGTGGCCGGCTCCGGTGAATTTCGCCCCAACCACGACATCACCGTCGCCATGCGCGTCATCACGCGCAAGGGATCGAACCGGGTCGCGCGCGAGGCTTTCGAGATCGCCCACACGCGCAAACGCAAGAAGGTCACCGCCGCGCACAAGGAACCTGTCTATCGCCTTGCCTGCGGCATGTTCGCCGAGGAGTGCCGCAAGGTTGCGCAAGAATTTCCCGACGTAGAATTCGATGAGGTGCTGATCGATTCGATCTCGATGAAGCTCGTCACCAACCCGCAGCGCTTCGATGTGATCGTCACCACCAATCAGTTCGGCGACATCCTTACCGATATTGGCGCCGGCCTAGTCGGCGGGCTCGGGCTCGCGCCCGGCCTTTGCGTCGGCGAGCGGCAGGCGATGGCGCAGGCCACCCACGGCTCGGCCCCGGACATCGCCGGCCGCAATATTGCCAATCCCTATGCCATGATCATGTCCGGGCAGATGCTGCTGGCGTGGCTCGGCCGCAAACGCAACGAGCCGAGGGCGGTGGATGCCGCGCGGCGCATTCAGAACGCCGTCGAAAAGACCATCATTGACGCGAAGCATCTGACTGCGGATCTCGGCGGCAAGGCCAGCACGCAGGAAATGGGCAACGCCATCGCCGAAGCCGCGCGGTAATATCGCGCGATTATACCGGATATAGCCAAAAAGACCGTCAAAGCCGAAGGCAAGCGAAATGTACAATCTTCATCTCAGCGCCGAACAGCTGGAAATCCGCGACACGGTTCGCGACTTCGTCGAACGCGAGATCAAGCCGGTCATGCTCAAGGCCGACCGTCTCGACGTGCGCGACCGCAGTCTGCCGATGGATTTGCTCGATCAGGCCTCGCAACTCGGCATGCGCACGCTGGCGCTGTCGGAAGACCGCGGCGGCGTGGGCGCCGATGCGCTCACCTCCTGCATCGTGACCGAGGAACTAGCCGCGGGCGATGCCGACATCGCCGCCCTCTTGTCGGAAACATCGCGGCTCGGTCATGTCCTGTTCGACCAGGTTATGACGGATGCCCAGCGCGACCGCTTCCTGCCGTCATTCCTGGAGAACGACCGCTATCATCTCGCGGTCGCCGATCATGAGGCCGGCGACGACACGCGGCTCGGCGTGAACTATTCCCGGCCGGTCGCGATCGTGCGGGACGTCAAGACGATGGCGACCAAGGCGAATGACGGCTCGCTCGTTCTCAATGGCATGAAGGACTGCGTCGCCAACGCGCCGGTCGCCCAGTTGTTTGCTGTCGAAGTCAAGATTGCCGGCCAGCCCGGCACGTGCTTTGTGCTGGTGCCGGCCGATGCCCCCGGCCTGGCCGTGCGTGCCCACGAGCGGCCCTGGACTCATGGACCGTGCGGCGAGCTCGAGCTCAAAGATTGCCGGGTGCCGGCGGATCATCTGCTTGATGAGAAGGCGGGTGAGCTTCTTGACCATGTGAACATATCCAGCCGCGGCAATCCGCTGTTCCAGGCCTTGAACCTCGGCATTGCCCGTGCCGCCTACGAGACGGCAGTCGCATATGCCCCGATTCGCGTGCAAGGCGCGCGGCCACTCGCCGAGCACCAGGC
>CAZLWN010000046.1:0-24413 GCA_964563195.1 uncultured Undibacter sp.
GTCGGCGGCATCGCCATGGTTGTGATGATGGCCATGGCCACGATCATGGTGAACAGGTTCTCGCTCAGCGCGCCCATCGACAGGCCGATGGTGGCAATGATCACTTCGGTGGAGCCGCGCGCGTTCATGCCGGTGCCGAGCGCCAAGGATTCCCGCAGGGTAAGACCGCCGAGCTTGCCGCCGGCAAAGGCGCCGCCGAATTTGCCGACGCTGGCGATGACGACCAGTCCGACGGTAAGCAGCAGCAGCGACGGGTCTTTGAGATGGGTGAGGTCGGCAGAAAGACCGGCGGTGCCGAAGAATACCGGCATGAAGAAGGCGATGATCAGCCCGCGCAATTGCTCGTCGATGTGGCGGGTGAGGATAGGGGATTCACCCACCAAGATTCCGGCGACGAAGGCGCCGAGCACGGGGTGCACGCCGATCAGATCGGTGGTAATCGCCATCAGGCACATGATCCCCAGGATCGCGGTGATGACGGGAAAATCGCTGACGAAAGTGTCGTTGACCCACCGGATGATGGTGAACACGATGCGCCGGCCGATGGTGAAACTGAGTCCCATGAAGACCAGCGTGCCGATGATGCTCTTGCTCACGCTCCAGGCGTCGACATGACCTTGCAGCGCCAGGCTAAAAATGATCGCGGTGATGACCCAGCCGATGGTGTCGTCAATGATGGCGGAGGCCAGGATTACCTGGCCGACCGTGCGTCGCATGAAATTCATTTCGCGAATCACCGTCGCCACGATCTTGACCGAGGCGATTGACAGCGCGGTGCCGAGGAACAGCGACGTGATCAGCCGCTTGTCCGGATCGGGCAGCATGGAATCGGGCAGCATCTGGCCGAGCGCGACGCCGCAGGCAAATGGCAAAATGATGCCAGCCAGCGAGGCATAGGCCGAGGCGCGCCCGCTCTGCTTCACCAGCTTGAGATCGGTTTCCATGCCGGTGAGCAGCAACAGCAGCAGAATGCCGAACTGGGCGATGGCATCCAGCATCGCCTTCTGTTCCTTGGCGGCGGGGAACAGGGCGTGCTGGAATTCGGGCCACAGCGCGCCCAGTAGCGAAGGGCCGAGCACCAGGCCGGCGACCAGCTGGCCCATCACCGCCGGCTGCTTGAACCGCAGCATCACTTCGCCGAGCAGGCGGCCGACCAGCATCAGCACCGCGATCTGCGCGACAAATAAGAGCTCGGAGGGGCCGTGCTCAGGCATGGCGTTCGGAGGTCCTCAGCGGCGGGATGGTGCGGCCTGCAACGGCTGCACGGGTGAATCGCTTGAGGCAAGGTGGCGGTATCGACCGCAGCGCTCAAGTGCGCGCGGTGCCCGGCTCATTAAATGCAATTGCAAATTATTCGCAACAAGGCTATGGTGCGCTTGCGCGGCGGTCCGCAACAAAAACCTAGGGATTTGAAAAGCTTACCCGGATGAATGCGGAACCCCCGACCCCTGAGTCCCTCACTGAGCGCACAGTGGCACGCGCGCAGGCGCACATTCGCGGCGAGCACCCCGGCATTGCCGGCTACCTGGCCTTCGGCGGACCGGCGGTCATCGCGTCCATCGCCTACATGGACCCCGGCAATTTCGCCACCAACATCCAGGCTGGGGCCAAATACGGCTACAGCCTGCTCTGGGTGGTGCTGCTCGCCAATCTGATCGCAATGCTGTTCCAGGCGCTGTCGGCCAAGCTCGGCATCGTCACCGGTCGCAACCTGGCCGAAATGTGCCGCGACCGCTTTCCGCGGCCGGTGGTCTTTGCCATGTGGGTGGTGAGCGAAATCGCCGCCATGGCGACGGATCTTGCGGAGTTTCTTGGCGGCGCCATCGGGCTGGCACTGCTGTTCAACATGCCGCTGCTGGCTGGCATGATCGTCACGGCCATCGTCACTTACGGCATTCTAATGGTGGAAAGCCGCGGTTTCCGCCCGGTCGAGCTGATCATCGGCAGTTTCGTGGCGATCATCGCGCTCTGCTACCTGATCGAGATCTTCATCGCCCATGTTGATTGGGCCGCGGCCGCGCTCGGCACGGTGACGCCGCGGATCGCCGATGCCGGCGCACTATTGCTGTCGGTCGGCATTATTGGCGCGACCGTCATGCCGCATGCGGTCTATCTGCATTCCGGCCTCACGCAGGGGCGCATCCCGGCGCACGATGACAACGAGAAGCGGGCGGTAGTGCGAATTTCCAATATTGAAGTGTTGGTGGCGTTGGCCGCGGCCGGCCTTGTCAACATGGCGATGGTAATGATGGCCTCGAGCGCCTTTCATGCCGGCCACAGCGACGTCGCCGAGATCGAGACCGCCTATCACACGCTAACGCCGCTGCTGGGCATCGGCGCCGCCGGCGTGTTCCTACTGTCGCTGATCGCCTCCGGCGTCTCCTCGTCGGTCGTCGGCACCATGGCCGGGCAGATGATCATGCAGGGCTTCGTCGGCTTTCGCATCCCGATCTGGCTGCGACGCGTGATCACCATGGCGCCGGCCTTCGTGGTGGTCGGCTATGGCGTAAACGCCACCACGGCGCTGGTGGTCAGTCAGGTGATCCTGAGTATCGCGCTGCCGCTGCCGATGATCGCGCTAATCATGTTCACCCGCCGGCCCGACATCATGGGTGCCTTTGCAAACAGCCGTGCCACAAACGTCACCGCCGTGGTTGGCACGGCGATCGTGCTGGCGCTCAATATGTTTCTGATCCTCGACACGTTCGGGGTGCCGATCCCCGGACTCTAACGCTCCACTCTTGTCCAGCCGGACGGCATCAGCCGCTCCTGCGGCAAGAAGCGGCCTTTGTAGTCCATCTTGCGCGAACCCGGCACCCAATAGCCGAGATAAACGTAGGGCAGGCCCATGCGCCGCGCGCGGTCGATGTGGTCGAGGATCATCAGCGTGCCGAGCGAGCGGTCGCCCGCGTCCGGGTCGAAGAACGAATAGACCATCGACAGCCCGTCGCTCAGCACGTCGGTGAGCGCCACCGCCAGCAGATCGCCTGAGCCACGGCCGTTGATGCGGCTGTCCGGCCCGCGCCCGCGGTACTCGATCAGCCGCGTGTCGACGTGGCTGTCCTCGATCATCATGGCGTAGTCGAGCACGGTCATATCGGCCATGCCGCCGTTGCGGTGGCGGGCGTCGAGATAGGCGCGGAACACCGAATACTGCTCGGAGGTCGGGTTGGGCGTGCGCATGTCGCCAACCAGATCGTCGTTGCGCTCGGCGATGCGGCGCATGTTGCGCGAGGGCTGGAAGTCGGCCGCTACCACCCGCACCGACACGCAGGCGCGGCAGGTCTCGCAGGCCGGCCGGTAGGCGATCGACTGGCTACGGCGGAAGCCGCCATGGGTCAGCAGATCGTTGAGCTCGCCGGCGCGCGCGCCGACCAGGTGCGTGAATACCTTGCGCTCTTCCTGGCCCTCCAGGTAGGGGCATGGCGAGGGCGCCGTGAGGTAAAATTGCGGCGTGTCGCGAGAATGCTGGGTCACTTAAGTCAAGCCGTCATTTCAATTTCTGTTCGTCGCCCCTATAGCATCGCGCGCCGCGCGGCTTCCGTCAAAGGGCCCCTTGGGCCATTTAACCCTGCGTCGCCGGCATGCCAGCGCGTAGCATGGCGGCGCGGCGGGCATTATTGATGACCACGGTGCCGAGCACGATATCGTGCAACAGCCGGCGGCGCTCGTTGAAAAAACACACCAACAGGAGGAACGGCGTCAGCGCCGACACCGAGATCCAGAATGCGATGGCATGCACGGCACCCAGCACGAAATAGGCCGACGCCCCGTACCAGGTGCGCATTTCCAGGTCCATGAACCGCATGCCGATGGTAGCCGAGGCCGGACTGCCGAGGGTCAATCCAAAGTAGGCGATGGCCCAGACTACCGTGCCCGGCGGCAGCAGCCAGTATAGCGCCCAGCCCAGCCCCAGGGTGACGATGCCGAAAGCGAATATGAACATCGCTGCCAGCACCACCGGGATGGCGATGATAATAAAATCAATGATGAAGGCGACGACCCGGCGCGCCAGCACGCCCTCGAATAGTTCCGGTTGCGTCACCGGGTCATAGGCATGGGGTTTGATGTCGATCGACATGCCGGGCCCCTCAGATAGCGGCTGCGGGCATTGCTGCCGCCCTTATCTCCATCGACATGGAGAAAGAATCGGTTTGGCGCAAGGGGCCGGGCGGTCGCGCCCCCGCAGTGGCTGGAAGCTTGGCCGCCGTTGCGGCATGGTGCGCAGGCTTCTGGGGAGGAGGGCTTTGAGCATCACCATCGCCGACATCGAAGCCGCCCGCCGCGTGGTCCAGGGCGCGGTGTTGCGCACCCCCATGCTGCCAGCGCCCCGCCTGTCAGCGCTGACCGGCGCGGACGTATACGTCAAATACGAAAATCTCCAGGTCACAAACTCGTTCAAGGACCGCGGCGCACTGGTGAAGCTATCCTCACTAAGTGAGGCCGAGCGCCAACGCGGCGTGATAGCCATGTCGGCCGGCAACCACGCCCAGGCTGTTGCGTATCATGCCGAGCGACTTGGTATCCCGGCGACCATCGTCATGCCGGTGACCACGCCGTTCGTGAAAGTGGCGGCCACCCGATCGCACGGCGCCGAGGTAGTGCTAGAAGGCGAAACGGTGGCGGAGGCCGAGGAGCGTTGCGACCAGATCAAGGCGCAGCGCGCGCTCACGCTGGTGCATCCTTATGACGACGCCCGCATCATTAGCGGACAGGGCACCATCGCGTTGGAAATGCTGGAGGAGATCGCCGATCTCGAAGTGCTGGTAATCCCAATCGGCGGCGGCGGGCTGATTGCCGGCAACGCCATCGCCGCGCGCGCGGTCAAGCCTGAAATTGAGATCGTCGGCGCCGAAGCCGCGCTTTATCCTTCGGTGTGGAATACGCTCCGCAGCGAGAGCCGTCCGATCGGCGGCGCCACGCTCGCGGAAGGCATCGCGGTCAAGAATGTCGGCAAACTGACGTTGCCGGTGATCCGCGAGCTGGTCGCTGAGATCGTGCTGGTCGATGAGGCGCATCTGGAGCGCGCAGTCAACGCCTATCTCACGCTGCAGAAGACCATGGCGGAAGGCGCCGGCGCCGCCGGCCTCGCCGCCATGCTCGCGAGCGCCGAACGTTTCCGTGGCAAAAAGGTGGGCTTGATCCTGTGCGGCGGCAATATCGACCCGCGCATTCTCGCCTCGATCATGGTGCGCGAGCTAGAACGTGAATCGCGCATTGTTTCCTTTCGCCTCACCATTCCCGACCGGCCGGGTGTGCTTGGGCAGATTTCGACACGGCTCGGGGAACTCGGCGCCAATATCCTGGAGGTCGATCATCGCCGCTTGTTCCTCGACGTGCCGGCCAAGGGCGCCAAGCTCGACGTCACGGTGGAGACCCGCGACGCCGCCCATGCCGAGGAGATCCTGGCGGTACTCACCGATGAGGGTTATCAGCCGGTGCGCATCGAGGCCGGTGCCGCGATAGAATAAGGCACTCAGGCCGCCGACGACTGCGCCGGCGTCTCCGGGATTTGCAACAGGCTCAGCGTCGGGTCGCTTGCGTGGATCGCCAGCAGATTGATGCCGGCATCGACCACGCGATAGCCGCGCGCCTCCAGCCATGTGCGCAGTAGTTCCGGGCCGGTCTTGACGGACTCGACCAGCACGATTGGGCGCCTGGCTTCGATCAATTGCCGCGCGCCTTCGAGCGCCTCCAGTTCCATGCCCTCGATATCGAGCTTGATCAGATCGACGCGCGGCAGAGCCAAGGCGTCCAGCGAAATTTGCTGGACTGCCACTGTCTTGTCGTCCGAGTAGTCGATGGCTTGGCCGATGAATTCGGTGTCGGCGCGTGGCTTAAGCTCAAGGCTGCCGAAGCTCGACGCGATCAGGTAATCGGGATTGGGAATTCGGATGATGCCGGGCTCGGACGCGACGGCGGCGTGCATGGCGATGGCGTTGAAGCAGTTGTTGATGGCGATATTTCCGGCCAGCGCATAATAGATGCGCTCCTGCGCTTCGATCGCGATCACCGAGCCCCAGCCGGTCATGGCGGTCGCCCATTCGATTGCGTGCACGCCGATATTGGCGCCGCAGTCGATCGCCACCACGCCGTCGCCGTGAAAGCCGCGCCGCGCCTCGATCAGTTGCAGCGCCAGCTCAACCCCGACCGGATCGTGGGCGCCCGATTCCAGGAGCTTGAAGCCGACACCCATGCCGGTGCCGGGCTCGCTCATATGGTAGTCGAGCCGGTTGACGATCATGGCGCCGTGATTTGTGGCGGCGAGCACGAAGGCCAGTTTGCGTCCGACATTGCGCATAAGCGATCTCCTTGGGCGGGACACAAAACGACGCGGGAAGGATCGAATCACCGGCCAGTATAAGGCCTATTGCTTACCTTGCATCGCCCGCCAGATGCGCCCGGAGGTGGCCGGCATCTCGATGTGGCGCACGCCGAATTCGCTCAATGCATCGACCACGGCATTGGCCACCGCTGGCAGCGCGCCGACGCAGCCGGCTTCGCCGGCGCCCTTGACGCCGAGCGGGTTGGTCTTGGTCGGCACCGGGTTGCTCTCGACTTTCATTTCGCAGAAGTCGTGCGCGTGCGGCATGGCGTAATCCTGGAAAGACGCCGTGACGAGCTGGCCCGAGCTGTCGAAATGGATATGCTCCATCAGCGCCTGGCCGGCGCCTTGCGCGACGCCGCCGTGGATCTGGCCGTGCAGCAGCATAGGATTGAGCACGGTGCCGACGTCGTCCACCACGCTGTAGCCTACGATGTCGGTCTTGCCGGTCTCGCGGTCGATCTCGACTTCGCAGATATGGCAGCCGTTCGGGTAATTGTTGACCGGTGCGCTGTAGATCGCGCTGGCCGACAGGCCCGGTTCCATGCCTTTCGGCAACTTGGCGGGATCGAGGGAGTCGCGCGCGATCTCCTTGATGTTGAGCGTACGATTGGTTTTCGGCGTGGAGAACACGCCGTCCTCGAATTTCAGATCACTCTCGTCGACCTGGAGCATATGGCCGGCAATGGCGCGCGCCTTAGCGACGATCTTTTCGGTGGCGTTATGGAAGGCGGAGCCGGCCATGGTGGCCGAGCGCGAGCCGCCGGTACCTTCGCCGAAGAATACCTCGTCGGTGTCACCCTGCACGTAGAAGGCGTCTTTCGGATCGAGCCCGAGCCGATCACAGACCAGCTGCTTGAATACGGTCTCGTGCCCTTGCCCCTGCGTGTTGGAGCCGGAGAACAGCGTCACTGTGCCCGAGCGGTCAAAGCGAACCTCGGCGCCTTCCACGCCGGGCGGAGCGGCGCGCTCGATGGTATTGGACATGCCGAAGCCCAGCAGCTTGCCGCGCTTGCGCGCCTCGGCCTTGCGCTTGGCGAGGTTCTTGTGGTCGGCGAGTTCGAGCGCCAGATCCATGTTCTGCTCGAAGGCGCCGCAGTCATAGGTGAAGGTGAGGCCGGTTTTAAACGGCAGGGCGCTGGGTGGGATGTAATTGCGCCGGCGCAGCTCGGCCGGGTCGAGCTTCAGTTCGGCGGCGGCGAGATCGACCATGCGCTCGATCACATAGGCGGCTTCGGGGCGGCCATTGCCGCGATAGGGCCGCACCGGATTGGTGTTGGTGAAAACGCCGCTGATGTCGGCGTGGATCGCCGGCGTGCGGTAGACGCCCGCCATGGTGCCGGCATTCATCATGAAGGCGGGCATGGCGTGCTGCATATAAGCGCCGATGGCGGCGATGATCTTCACCCGCATGGCGAGGAAAGTGCCGTCCTTATCGAGCGCGAGCTCGGCCTCGGTGACATTGTCGCGTCCCGACGCGTCGGACAGAAAAGCCTCGGTGCGCGTCGAGGTCCATTTCACCGGCCGTCCGATCAATTTCGAAGCTAGCAGCACCAGCGGCGTCTCGTTGAAGATCGGCGACTTCATGCCGAAGGAGCCGCCGGTGTCGCCGGTGACGATGCGCAGGCGGCTTTCCACAATCTTCATCAGCGCGGCCAATTGCGCGCGTACCGGGTGCGGACGCTGCAACGGCGTGTAGAGCGTGTAGCGGCCGGCGGCCGCGTGGTAGTCGCCGACCGCGCCGCGCGGCTCCATGGCGGCGGCGGTGACGCGGTTGATGACGAAGCGATGCTTGACCACATGCGCCGCGCGGGCGAAGCCGGCATCAACTGCGGCTTTGTCGCCGATCAGCTCGGTAAAGCCAATATTGTCGGGGCAGTCGTCCCAGACCCGTGGCGCGCCCGGCTGCGCGGCTTCGGCGGTGGAGGTAACGGTGGGCAGCGGCTCGTAATCGACCGCGATCAGTTCGGACGCATCCATCGCTTGCGCCACCGTTTCGGCGACGACGAAAGCGACGCAGTCGCCGACCCAGCGCACGCGCTCCTCGGCCAGGATCGGATAGCGCGGCCGGTACATGGGCGAGCCGTCGCGGCGTTTGAGGCCTGAATGCACGGGCAGGTCGCTCAGGCCCGCGGCTTTCACGTCGCCCGACGTGAGCACCGCCAGCACGCCGGGCGCAGTTTTGGCCGCATTGGTATCGATCGATTTGATCCGGGCGTGTGCGTGTGGCGAGCGCAGCACCACGCCATGAGCCATGCCAGGCAGCTTGATGTCGTCGGTGTAGCGCCCGCCGCCCTGCAGCAGCCGCGGATCCTCGAAGCGCGCCACGCCTTGACCGATTGCGAATTCACCCATCGCAATGCTCGCCTTCTATTTTCGATGTCTATGCTGACCGCAGGAGGGACGAAGAGAGTTTACTTGGCCGTGAGTTTTTCCGCCACGCGCGGCGCGAAATAAGTGAGCACGCCGTCGCAGCCGGCGCGCTTGAAAGCGGTGAGGCTCTCCCACATTGCCCGCTCGCCGTCGAGCCAGCTATTGCCGGCCGCGGCCATAATCATCGCGTATTCACCCGACACCTGGTAGGCGAAGGTCGGCATGCCGAACGTCTCCTTCACGCGACGGCAAATGTCGAGGTAAGGCAGCCCAGGCTTGACCATGATCATGTCGGCGCCTTCCTCGATATCAAGCGCAACCTCGCGCAGCGTCTCGTCGGTATTTGCATAGTCCATCTGATAACTGCGCTTGTCGCCGGTGAGCGTCTTCGATGAGCCGACCGCGTCACGGAAGGGCCCATAGAAGGCGGAGGTGTATTTAGCCGCATAGGACATGATCGACACGTCGGTGAAATTCTCCGCATCGAGTGCCTTGCGGATTGCACCGACGCGGCCGTCCATCATGTCGGAGGGCGCGATGATGTCGCAGCCCGCCTGTGCTTGCACGATCGCTTGTTTGGTGAGTACCGCCACCGTTTCGTCGTTGAGGATGACGCCGTCGCGCAAGAGCCCGTCATGGCCGTGGCTGGTGAAAGGATCGAGCGCTACATCGCACAGCACGCCGAGTTCGGGCACTTCTTTCTTGATGGCGCGGATGGCGCGGCAGACCAGATTTTCCGGGTTGAGCGCCTCGCTCCCTTGTTCGTCGCGCAAAGCCGGATCGGTGTAAGGGAACAGCGCGAGGCAGGGAATAGTGAGCGAGGCTGCGCGAGCCGCTTCGCGCACCACCTGATCGACCGACAAACGTTCGACGCCTGGCATGGAGGGCACAGGTTGCCGCGCGTTCTGTCCGTCCATGATAAACAGCGGCCAGATCAGGTCGTCGGTAGTGAACACGTGCTCGCGCACCATGCGCCGAACCCAGTCGGAACGCCGGTTGCGGCGCATGCGCACGATCAGGTCGAGCCGGTCTTCGCCCGCCGCCTCGTTCTCGACCGGCGCCAGCTGGGCTTCGATCGGGCGGCCGAATTTGATTGCCATGGGGGCCTCCAGGGGCCTCTTTTTAGCCGGTCCGCGGCGCGCGTGCCACCCACCCGACAGGTGGGCTTGACCCGCTAGACCATCCCGGGAAGGTTTCAGGCGCAGCGGCCGGGCTTCAAAGCATGGACTTTACCCTTACCGAAGAGCAACGCGCATTTCAGGCAACCGCGCGGGCGTTCGCGCGCGAAGAGATGATGCCGCACGCACGCGACTGGGACGAGAGTGAGGTGTTCCCGGTCGAGGCTCTGCGCAAGGCTGCGGCGCTCGGCTTCGGTGGTATCTACGTGAAGGATGACGTTGGCGGCTCGGCACTTAGCCGACTTGACGCCGCGCTGATCTTCGAGGAGCTGGCGCAAGGTTGCACCTCGACCGCCGCCTATATCTCGATCCACAACATGGCGGCCTGGATGATCGACGCCTTCGGCGGCAACGAGCAGCGCAAGAAATTTTTGCCCAAGCTCTGCACCATGGCGCACTTCGCCAGCTATTGCCTGACTGAGCCCGGATCGGGCTCGGACGCCGCCAGCCTTACGACCCGCGCGCGCCGCGACGGCGACGCCTACGTACTCGACGGCGCCAAGGCCTTCATTTCCGGCGGCGGCATTTCCGATATTTACGTCGTGATGGCGCGCACCGGTGATGCCGGCCCGCGCGGCATTTCCTGCATCGTGGTGGAGAAGGGCACACGTGGGCTTTCCTATGGGGCGCACGAAAAAAAACTCGGCTGGAAGACGCAGCCGACTGCCATGGTCATGTTCGAGAACTGCCGCGTGCCGGCGGCGAATCTCATTGGCAGCGAAGGGCAGGGCTTCAAGATCGCCATGGCCGGGCTCGATGGCGGCAGGCTCAACATCGGCGCCTGTTCGATCGGCGGTGCCCAGTTTTGCCTCGACCGCACCGTCGAGTATATGAAGGAGCGCAAGCAGTTCGGCTCAAGGCTCGCCGATTTCCAGGCTCTGCAATTTCGCGTGGCCGACTATGCCACCGAGTTGGAAGCCGCGCGCCTTCTGTTGCACCGCGCGGCGGTGGCAGTAGGCGAGGGCGAGCCAGCTGCCACACGGCTTGCGGCGCAAGCCAAGCTGCGCGCTACCGATACCGGCTTCGACGTGGTCAATGGCTGTCTTCAGTTGCACGGCGGCTATGGCTATCTGCGCGATCATCCGATCGAGCGCGTGTTGCGCGACGTGCGCGTGCATCAGATCTTGGAAGGCACCAACGAGATCATGCGCGTGATCGTTGGCCGCGCCATGCTGGGTAATTGATGGACGTGCAAGCCGAAATCCTGTTCGAGCGACGCGGGGCGGCGGGCTTGATCACCCTTAACCGGCCGCAGGCGCTCAACGCCGTCACCCATGCCATGGTGCGAGCCTTGCGCGCGCAGCTCGAGGTTTGGGCCGACGTTCCCGCCATCACCCGGGTTGTCATCGCCGCCGCCGGCGAGCGTGCCTTTTCCGTCGGCGGCGACATCCGCGCGCTCTACGATCTCGGACAGGCGGGACAGCACGACGAGGCCCTGCAATTCTGGCGCGACGAATATCCGCTCAACGCGGCGATCAAAAACTACCGCAAGCCATATGTGGCGCTGATCAACGGCATGGTGATGGGCGGCGGTGTCGGCGTCTCGGTACACGGCTCGCATCGCGTGGCCGGCGACCGCTTCCAATTCGCCATGCCGGAAGTGGGCATTGGATTTTTCCCTGATGTGGGCGCTACCTGGTTCCTACCACGCCTTCCGGGCGAGCTCGGTACTTATTGCGCTTTGACAGGCGAACGCTTTAATGCGGCTGACGGCTGTGGCGCCGGGCTTGCTACACACCATATTCCCTCCGCGCGCTTTGGCGCATTGCTTGACGGACTTTCCGGCACGGTATCCGTCGACGCGGTGCTGGCAGCCTTTGCCGAGCCCGCGGGCGAGGGGCCAGTCCTGGCGCGCCGTGCGACCATCGACCGGCTGTTTGCCGGTTCCCGCGTCGAAGATATTCTTGCCGCGCTCGACCGCGAAGCCGCGACCGGCGGCGCCAATGCCGAATGGGCGGCAAAAGCCGCAGCCACCATGCGGACGAAATCGCCGCTCAGCCTGAAGATCGCGCTGGCGCAGGTGCGCCGCGGCAAGAATTGGGATTTCGAGACATGCATGCGCGGCGAATTCCGCATAGTGTCGCGCCTCATCCATGACCACGATTTTTTCGAGGGTGTACGCGCCGTGATCGTCGACAAGGACAACAATCCGCGCTGGCAGCCGGCGACGCTTCGCGAGGTGAGCGACGCGGAGGTCGAACGCCATTTCGCCCCGCTGGGTGCGGGTGAGCTGGCATTGCCATGAGCGAGCCGATCTACAACGATGACGTTCACAATCTCGAGCCAGTGCACGAGCAGGCGGCGGAGCCGGAGATCGGGCGCTGGACCTGGCGGCTGGTGGTTTTCCTGCGCATCATGGCCGGCGTGTCGATGCTCAAGGGACTCTATCATTGGTCGGAGGTGTGCGGCATCGGCGTCGGCAAAGGCGAGCTGTTCGCATATCAGCCCGTCGCCTGGCAGGTCGCCACGGTGTTCTTCGCGGTGATCGACCTGGTCGCCGCGGTGGGTTTATGGTTGGCGGCCGCCTGGGGCGCGGTGATGTGGCTGATGTCGATTGCCTCCATGCTGGCGGTGGAAATTTTCTTCCCGCAAGTGTTCGGCGTCGGACTTTTGACCGGCGTGGTGGAAGGCGCACTTCTCGTAATTTATCTGTTGCTGGCCTTGAAGTCGGCGCGGGAACATCCGCAGGGATGAAGAGAATACGCGGATGATCCCGAAAAGTGGGTACCGGTTTTCGGACAAGATCATGCGCAAACAAAAGAAGGGGAGGACGGGATGGCCCGCATAGGTTTCATCGGACTCGGAAATATGGGTTTGCCGATGGCGCAGAACCTGATCAAGGCCGGCTATCAGGTCGAGGGCGTCGACGTCAATCCGGCCGCGGTCGCCAGGCTCAAAGCCGCGGGCGGTACAAGCGTCGAGACCACCAAGGTTGCGGCTTCCCGTGCCGATGTCGTCATCACCATGCTCCCCTCGGGCAAGGAGGTGCGGGAGGTCTATCTCGGCGCCGGCGGCATCATCGAGGACGCCAATGTCGGTACACTACTGATCGATTGCTCGACCATTGACGTGGAAAGCGCGCGCGCGGTCGCCGCCGAAGCTGAGAAGAAGGGCCTCATGATGCTCGATGCGCCAGTCTCCGGCGGCGTCACCGGCGCCACGGTGGCGACGTTGACCTTCATGGTCGGTGGCTCAGCGCAAGCCTTTACGCGCGCGGAATCGATTTTGCAGAAGATGGGCAAGACCATCGTGCACGCCGGCGGGCCCGGCAACGGCCAGGCTGCCAAGATCTGCAACAACATGATCCTCGGCGTTTCGATGATCGCGGTTTCGGAAGCTTTTGTGCTCGCCGAGCAGCTTGGCCTCGACCACCAGAAGCTATTCGACATTTCCTCGAAGTCGTCGGGCCAGTGCTGGTCGCTGACCAGCTATTGCCCTGTGCCGGGGCCGGTGCCGGCCTCGCCCGCCAACCGCGATTACCAGGCAGGCTTCACCGCCGCCATGATGCTTAAAGATTTGAACCTGTCGCAGGCGGCGGCCAAGGCCAGTGGCGCCAAGACCGAGCTCGGCGCCGCCGCCGCCAGGATTTATTCACGCTATGTCGAGAGCGGCGAGGCAGGCCGCGATTTTTCCGGCATCATCCGTTTCATTCGCGGATGAAGACGCGGCTCCGCTGCGTCATTCCGGGACGCGCCAAGGATTTCCGGCAAAGCGTGGTGAACGATCGGTAACGCCGGTCGCTACAATTGCGCACGCAGTGAAGCGTTCACTGTTGCAAATAAACCTAATATTGAGAGTGTTATTTAAGCCGATTTTAGAGTGCCCCTTATAGGTTGCGTCATCCGGGGCGGGGAAGACAGGGCCTCGTTGCCGGTGAAGACGTATAAAAACGCAAGGGGCGTTGAACATGAAAGCCGTTGCGAAAACGGTCGAGCCTGCCGAACGCGAGGCACGCTTTGATCACATCCGGCCACTCTATCTGGAGGCCTTGACCCTGGTCGAACGGCTGCATCGTCGGCTGCTCGACGTGATCAAGGACGAATTCGATCGCCGCGGACGGGCGGATATAAATTCGGTGCAGGCGCTGCTGCTCTACAATATCGGGGACAAGGAACTCACCGCCGGCGAGTTGCGCACGCGCGGCTACTATCTCGGCTCCAACGTCTCGTACAACTTGAAGAAGCTGGTAGAGATGAGCTTCCTCGACCATCAGCGCTCGCGCGTCGACCGCCGTTCGGTGCGCATCAAGCTGACCGAGAAGGGCCGCGAGGTGCGTGATATCGTCGAGGCGCTCTACCAAAAGCACGTGCGCACGGTCGAACAGGTCGGCGGAATAAACGCCGACGAGTTCTCCACGCTCAACAAGTCGCTGCACCGGCTCGAGCGATTCTGGACCGATCAGATTCTTTACCGCCTATAACGCGCATACTGGTGGGAAGTAACTTGCCCCGGCCGCTCGCGGCCGGGGTTTTGTTTTTGGACAGGCATTTCGGCGCCTGCAATCGAGCCCTAGATATTGCGCCTGCGATACCGTCCACATGCCAATGCTTGGCGGTTTCCGCCCGATATGCTATTTGCGGTGGCAATCCCGGACCTTGCTTTTTGGTCGGCGCCGCCCTCGATTTCCGGCGCCCAGGAGATCGTAATGGCTACGTCGAGCCCCAAACCTTTAAGCGATGCGGAATCCCTGTTTACTGCGCCGCTCGCCGAGACCGATCCCGAGATCGCCGAGGCGATCCGGCTTGAGCTCGGCCGCCAGCGCGACGAGATAGAACTGATCGCGTCGGAGAACATCGTCTCGCGCGCGGTCTTGGAAGCGCAAGGCTCAGTTCTCACCAACAAATATGCCGAAGGCTTGCCCGGCAAACGTTATTACGGTGGCTGCCAGTTCGTCGACGTGGCCGAGACCCTGGCGATCGAGCGCGTCACCAGATTGTTCGGCTGCAAGTTCGCTAATGTGCAGCCGCATTCCGGCGCCTCCGCCAACGCCGAAGTGTTCTTCGCGCTGATGCAGCCGGGCGACACCTTCATGGGCCTCAATCTCGCCGCCGGCGGGCATCTCTCGCACGGCTCGCCGGTCAATATTTCCGGCAAGTGGTTTAAGCCGGTGCCCTACGACGTGCGCCGCGACAATCAGCGCATCGACATGGAGCAGGTCGCGCGGCTGGCGCGCGAGCATAAGCCGAAACTGATCATCGCCGGCGGCTCTGCCTATCCGCGCATCATCGACTTCCGCGCCTTCCGCGAAATCTGCGACGAGGTCGGCGCACTGTTGATGGTGGATATGGCGCATTTCGCGGGGCTGGTTGCGGGCGGTGCGCATCCGTCGCCATTCCCGCACGCGCACGTCGTGACGACCACCACGCACAAGACACTGCGCGGTCCGCGTGGTGGCGTGATCCTGTCCGACGACGAAGCGATCGCCAAGAAGCTCAACTCGGCGGTGTTTCCCGGCATGCAGGGCGGCCCGCTGATGCACGTGATTGCCGCCAAGGCGGTGGCCTTCGGCGAGGCGCTGCGGCCGAGCTTCCGCGCCTATGCGTGCAACGTGGTGGAGAACGCCAAGGCACTGGCCGAGCACCTGAAGTCGCACGGGCTCGATATCGTCTCCGGCGGCACCGACACGCATCTGATGCTGGTCGACCTGCGGCCGAAAAAGCTGACCGGCAAGGTGACAGAAACAGCCTTGGGTCGCGCCTATATCACCTGCAACAAGAACGGCATCCCGTTCGACCCGGAAAAGCCCACCATCACCTCCGGCATTCGACTCGGTACGCCGGCCTGCACTACGCGCGGCTTCGGCATTGCCGAGTTCCGGCAAGTCGGCGAGATGATCGTGGAAGTGCTCGACGTGCTGTCCCAGAAACACACCGATGAGGACTCGCTCACCGAAGGCGCGGTGCGCGAGAAGGTCAAAACATTGATTTCACGCTTTCCTATTTATCAAAACTAAAGCGGCGAGGGGGGTCCAATGCGTTGCCCGAGTTGCGGAAGCCTCGACACCCAGGTGAAGGATTCGCGGCCGACCGAGGATTCAGCCGTGATCCGCCGCCGGCGCGTGTGCCTGACTTGCAATTTCCGTTTCACCACCTTCGAACGCGTGCAATTGCGCGAGCTGACCGTCATCAAGCGCAACGGCCGCCGCGTGCCGTTCGATCGCGACAAGCTGATGCGTTCGGTGCAAATCGCGCTGCGCAAGCGCTCGGTCGATCCCGAGCGTATCGAACAGATGGTCTCCAAGATCGTGCGCGAATTGGAAAGCCAAGGCGAAAACGAGGTCACTTCGGAGACTATCGGTGAGCTGGTAATGGAGTATCTGCGCGAGCTCGATGATGTCGCCTATGTGCGCTTCGCCTCGGTCTACCGTAATTTCCGTGAGGCTAAAGATTTCCGCGCTGCGCTCGACGAATTGTCGGGCGAGGAGAGGCAGCCCGCGGCGCCTTCGCGCAAATGAGCCTGCAAGACGCGCAAGCGGTCCCCGCGACGGCTGTGGATGACGCGCGCTTCATGGCGCTCGCGCTGGCGCTCAGTCGGCGCGGGCTCGGCAATGTTTGGCCGAATCCGGCGGTGGGCGCAGTGATCGTGAAGGATGGCATCATCCTCGCCCGCGGTTGGACGCAAAGCGGCGGCCGCCCGCATGCCGAGGTCGAAGCGCTGCGCCGCGCCAAGAAGGCAGCACAAGGTGCGACGATGTATGTGACGCTGGAGCCGTGCTCGCATCAGGGCAAATCGCCGCCTTGCGCCGACGCCATTATCAAGGCCGGCATCGCGCGGGTGGTCTCGGCGCTGGAGGATCCCAATCCGGAAGTGGCCGGGCAGGGGCACGAGCAGCTGCGAGCCAAAGGCATTGCGGTCGATATCGGTCTTGGCGCCGAGGAGGCGCGCCGCGTCCACGCCGGCCACATCGCGCGCGTCACGCAAAACCGCCCGTACGTGCTGCTCAAGCTGGCGCTCTCCGCCGATGGCAAGGTGGGGCTCGCCGGCCGCAAGCCGGCGGCGATCACCGGGGAGGCCGCGCGTCAGCGCGCGTTCCGGGTGCGGGCGATGAGCGATGCCATCATGGTCGGCATCGGCACCGTGCTGTCTGACAATCCGCAGCTCACCTGCCGCCTGCCTGGCATGGAAGCACGCTCGCCGGTGCGCGTGGTGCTCGATGCGCAATTGCGCGTGCCGCTGGCAACTGCAGTGGTGGCGGCGGCGCGCGAGACGCCGACCTGGGTCATCGGCGCGCGCAAGGCGTCAAAGGTCGCCGGGGAAATCCTGCAACAGAAGGGCTGCAAGGTATTCCGCGTGACCGACAAGAACGGACGGCTTGATCTTGCCGCCGTGTTCAAGACGCTCGCCGGCGAGGGCATCACCCGCCTGATGGTGGAGGGCGGCCCGACGCTGGCCGCCAGCTTCGTCGCCGCCGACCTGGTGGACGAGGCCGCGTTGTTCTATTCCGAGAAGCTGATTGGCGACGACGGCATTGCACCGCTCGAAGGCATGCCGCTCGACCTACTCACCAGCCGCTTGCACGTTCGCAACAGCGAGCAGATTGGCGCCGACACCCTCGAAATTTTCGAGCGGGCCTGACATGTTCACCGGCATCGTCACCGACATGGGCGAAGTGCGTTCGGTAAAGCCGCGCGCCGACAATCTGCACCGCATCGTCATCTATTGCGGCTATCCACGCGCCGAGTTGAGCGAGGGCGCCTCCATCGCCTGCTCCGGCGTCTGCATGACGATCGTCGGCGCGGGCGAGGACGATGGCCGCAGCTGGTTTGCGGTCGATGCGGCGGCGGAGACCTTGGCACTGACCACCGTTGGCCGCTGGCGGCACGGCACGCGCGTCAACCTCGAGCGGCCATTGAAGCATGGCGATGAACTGGGGGGCCATCTGGTGGCTGGGCACATCGATGGTCTCGCGACCGTGGCGGCGCGTGAAGACATGACCGATATGGCCCGCCTGGTGCTGCGCGCCCCGGAGCAGCTTTCGCGCTTCATCGCGGCGAAGGGCTCGATCGCACTTGATGGCGTCGCGCTCACCGTCAACGCGGTCGAAGGCGACACTTTCTCGGTGCTGATCATTCCACATACCTTGCAGGTCACCACGCTCGGCGCTTTGGGCAAGGACGATGACGTCAACCTCGAGGTCGACACCATGGCCCGCTATGCCGCGCGGTTGATCGCGGTGCGGCAAGATTGAGGCCTAAATCTGAAGGCCTTGTGAGTGTGCCACCCGCTTGCTACCACGCCGCTGAACCGAAGGACTTCGGCTATGGCCAAGAAACGCGCAAAGGCCGGGCGTGACAACGCCAAGCGCGACGTCTTGCGCATGCTGATCGTGGAAGCGAGATTCTACGATGACATTTCCGACGGGCTCTTGCGCGGCGCGCGCGGCGTGCTCGACGAGGCCGGCGTAGAATACGACAGCGTCTCGGTGCCGGGCTCGCTCGAGATCCCGCCGGCAATCGCTTTTGCCGTCGAGGCCGCGCGCAGCCGGCGGCGGCATTACGACGGCGTGGTTGCGCTCGGCTGCGTCATCCGCGGCGAGACTCACCACTTCGAAATCGTGTCGAACGAATCCGCGCGCGGATTGATGGCACTCGCCGTCGGCAAAAAGCTCGCCATCGGCAATGGAATTCTCACGGTCGAGAACGAAGCCCAGGCCCGCGCCCGTACCGGCGCGAATAAAAGCAACAAAGGCGCCGATGCCGCGCGTGCGGCGCTTGCCATGGCGCGGCTTCAACGCGACCTGAAGGGACGTTGATGGCCCGCAACGCGCAAGTCAGCGACAAGGACGCGCGCAAGGCCAACAAGCGCGGCGCTGCGCGGCTTGCCGCGGTGCAGGCGCTCTACCAGATGGATCTCGCCGGCACCGGCCTCAACGAAATTCTGGCCGAGTTCGAAAGCCATTGGATCGGCCGCGAAGTCGAAGGCGCGCAATATCTGCCGGCTGAGGCCGCCTTCTTCCGCGACATCGTCACCGGCGTGGTGCGCGAACAACGTGAGCTCGATCCGTTGATCGATGATTCGCTGGCCGAGCGCTGGCCGCTCAAGCGCATCGAGGCGGTCTTGCGCGCGGTACTGCGCGCCGGCGCCTACGAGCTTGACCACCGCCGCGACGTACCGGCGCGCGTGGTGGTGTCGGAATATGCCGACATCGCCGCCGCCTTCGTCGAGCGCGACGAGACCGGCATGGTCAATGCCGTGCTCGACCAGTTGGCGCGTAAGCTGCGCGCCGCCGAATTTGCCGGGTGACGCCATGGCCAAGCACGACGACATCTCGGTCGAAGACAAACTGATCGCGCGCTTCTTCCAGCCGATCGCGATCCATCCTGGCGCGCTCGGCCTCACGGACGATGCCGCGTTCATCACCCCGCCGCCGGGATGCGACCTGGTGCTCAAGACCGACGCCATTATCGGCGGGGTGCATTTCTTCGCCGAGGACGCCGCCCATACGGTCGCGTGCAAGGCGCTGCGCGTGAACCTGTCGGATCTTGCCGCCAAGGGTGCACTCCCGCTCGGTTTCTTGCTGTCGCTCGCGCTGCCGACCGGTCTTGACGATCGCTGGCTGACGAATTTTGCGGAAGGCCTGCGTAGCGACGCCGTGCTTTACGGCTGCCCGCTGTTTGGTGGCGACACCGACCGCACACCCGGCCCAATCACGGTTTCCATCGCCATGTTCGGCAGCGTTCCGCAAGGCACCATGGTGCGCCGTACGGGCGCCAAGCCGGGCGACCGTGTATTCGTCAGTGGCACCATTGGCGACGCCGCACTCGGGCTTGCCGTGCGCAAGGGCAAGGATTGGAAACTAAGCGAGGCGCAGCGCCAGCATCTCATCGCGCGCTATCTGTTGCCGCAGCCGCGCAACGCTTTGTCTGACGCGGTGCGCAAGCATGCATCCGCCTCGATGGACGTGTCCGATGGCCTGGCCGGCGATTTCGCCAAGCTCTGTCGCACCTCGCAGGTCGGCGCCAATATTGCGGTTGAGCGCATCCCGCTCTCGGACGCCGCCAAGGTGGTGCTCGCCGCCGATCCGGAAATGCGCGAGATCGCGCTGACGGGCGGCGACGATTACGAGATCGTCTGCACGGTTCCGCCGGCCAAGGCGGGCAGCTTCCGCGCCGCAGTGCTTGCCGCCAAGGTGCCGGTCAGCGAGATCGGCGAGGTCGTGGCAGGCGAGGGCGCCCGCTTTTTGACAGCCGATGGCGAGGCGCTGACTTTCAAGCGCGCCGCCTTCAGCCACTTCTGAAACGCCTAAGACAGGTGTAAGAGAGAGAGCCGGAGCAGGACGCCACAATGCACGACATGACGGCCAAGAAAGCGGCGCTGACGGCCTATGAGCCGCATCCGAATTTCGCGAAATGGCACAAGCTTTATCCGACCAGCGCCTGGCTGCGCCGCAAGGCGCCGCGTAACGTGCCGCGCTTCGCGTTCGAATATGGTGATACCGGCGCCGGCAACGACGTCGGCATTGCGCACAACTGGGCGGCCTTCGACGCCATCGAGGTCGCGCCGCGCTATGGCCGTGTGATTTCGCCGCCGCCGGTCGAGGTCGAACTGTTAGGCAGCCGCTACAACGCGCCGATCGGCATTGCCCCCATGGGCGGGCCCTCGCTGGTATGGCCGGGCGCCGATTTGCTGATGGCGAAGGCAGCACAGCGCGCGCGCGTTCCCTATACCTTGAGCGTTGCCGGCGGCGCCACCATCGAGCAGGCCGCCGCTGCCGCCCCCGACGTGTTCTGGCTTCAGCTCTACAGGTTCTGGCGCGACGATCACAAAATCGGTTTCGACCTGGTGCGGCGCGCTGCTGCCGTCGACGCCAAGGTGCTGGCGCTCACGCTTGATGTGCCGGTGCGCACCACGCGCTCGCGCGAGACTTACGCCGGGCTCGCCGGCGAGTTCCATCCGAACGCGCGCATGATCTATGAGATGATGGTGCGGCCAAAATGGCTGTGGGCGCTTCTGCGCCACGGCTATCCGCGCTTCGCGACTGTCAGCGAATACGCCGGCGCGCGTGCCGGCACCAACGAAGTCATCCGCTTCGCACGCGCTAATATGGGCGGCGCCTTTACCTGGGAAGAGGTCAAGCGCTACCGCGACAAGTGGAAGGGCAAAATGGCGGTGAAGGGGGTGCTGCACCCGGGCGACGCCGAGAAGGCGGTTGCGCTCGGCATCGATGGCATCTGGGTGTCGAACCACGGCGGGCGGCAGATCGAGGCGCTGTCGCCATCGATCGATTGCCTGCCGGCAATCGTCTCGGCGGTCGGCAAGAAGGCCACCGTCCTGCTCGACAGCGGCGTGCGCAGCGGTCAGGACGTGATGCGGGCGCTGGCGCTCGGCGCCGATGCCGCTCTCGCCGGAAAATCGTTCCTTTGGGCCGTGGCCGCTCTCGGCGATGAGGGGCCGGCGCAACTCATCGACCTCTATATAGACGAACTGCGCGCTTCCCTCGGTCAAATCGGCGCCCGTTCGCCGGCCGAGGCACGTAAGGCGACCATCCGCCATCCGGGGGCCATCGATTTCGACGCCGCGGCAACGCCCCCATCCGCTAAACGGCCCGCCGCCAAGAGTTCCAAACGCTGAAGCGGCGGGGGTTTGCCCCGCTCAATGCTGCCCTGCGCTGGCGGTGTAGCGATTCGAGGCCGGCGCCGTTAAAAGGGCGAGCCTTCCAGGAAAGAGAACTCATGTCGGCCGTCGCCGAACCTTTTGAGCACGTCTTGATCGACGATCGCTTGGCGCGCCGCAACGCCACGGTGTTGGCGGTCGGCCAGGCGTTCGGCGGCGCCAGCAATGTCATCATCTTCTCGACCGCCAGCATCGTCGGCGCGACAATCGCGCCCGACAAGAGCCTAGCGACCCTGCCGATCACCTGCTTTGTGCTCGGCATATGGCTCGGCACGCTTCCTATTGGGGTGTTTGCGCGCCGTTTCGGCCGTCGGTTTGCGCTGCAAGTCGGAGCGATGTTCGGCGTGGCGTCCGGGTTGATTTCCTACGGCGCTGTGATGAGCGGTCATTTCCCGCTGCTAATGTTTGGCTGCTTCTGCGGCGGGCTTTATGGTTCCTCGCAGCAAGCCTACCGCTTCACAGCCACCGACACCGCGAGCGACGCCTTTCGGCCGAAGGCGGTGTCCTGGGTGCTGGCCGGCGGCGTATTTGCCGCGCTGCTCGGGCCGCAGCTCGCCATCTTCACTGAGAATCTGCTGCCCCCTTATCTCTTCGCCGCCAGCTACCTCGGCCAGGCAGGGCTGGCTTTGGCCGCCATTGCGGCGCTGATTTTCGTGAAGACGCCACCACTCGCCAGCACACGAACCGCCAGCGGCCGCCCGCTGCGCGAGATCGTTGGCGCGCCGCGTTTCGTCGTTGCCGTTGCATGTGGGGTGGCAAGCTATTCGATGATGACCCTGGTGATGACGGCGGCGCCGCTCGCCATGGTCGGCTGCGGCCATTCCGTCACCGACGCCACGCTCGGGATCCAGTGGCATGTGCTCGGCATGTATGCGCCGAGTTTCGTAACCGGCACGTTGATCGCGCGTTTCTGCATTGAGCGCATCACCGGCATCGGTCTCGCCATGATCGCGCTTTGTGCGGTGGTCGCCATCACCGGCTTGAGTGTCGCGCATTTCTGGATAGCGTTGGTGCTGCTCGGCGTCGGCTGGAATTTCGCCTTCATCGGCGCAACCACCATGGTCACGCAATGCCATCGCCCGGAGGAACGCACCAAGGTGCAGGCCTTCAACGATTTCTTGATTTTCGGCGGCATGGCGGTGAGTTCGTTCTCGTCCGGCCAGCTGCTCGCCTATTTCGGCTGGCAGACGATCAACGAGGTGATCTTCCCGACCATCTTGGTTGCGGGCGCACTGCTTGCGTGGCTTGCCGGGCGCAACCGGGTGAATCCGGTCTGACCGGCCGGGCAAGTCGGAAACCCTCGAAAACCAGGCTTTTTCCGGCGTTGCGTCGGCTTGCCGTTTTTGGCAATGTCCGCGCGCTTTCCAGTCGGGGTGAAGCGCCCAAACAGCGGCCATCCTCGACGTCCCTGGCGCCGGGCAGGGGGCGTTATCTCCCGCCAAGCTCCGTTCCAAAAATGAGGTTGAGGCCACCATGACTACATTGTGGATGATCGTCGGCTGTGGCGTGCTCGCGATCCTCTATGGCATCTGGGCGACCGGCTCGGTGCTGCGCGCCGATCCTGGCAGCCCCAAAATGCAGGAAATTTCCGCTGCCGTGCGCGAAGGCGCGCAGGCCTATCTAAAGCGCCAATATACGACCATCGGCATCGTCGGCGCCGTCATCTTCATCATCATCGGCCTTACCCTCGGCTGGCTGGTCGCGGTTGGTTTCGCGGTCGGCGCGGTGCTCTCCGGAACCACGGGCTTCATCGGCATGAACGTCTCGGTGCGCGCCAATGTGCGTGTAGCGCAAGCCGCCACCAAGTCGCTCGCCGGCGGACTCGAACTCGCCTTCAAGTCCGGCGCCATCACTGGCCTCTTGGTCGCCGGCCTCGCGTTGCTCGGCGTCACGCTCTATTTCGGCTTCCTCACCGGCACGCTGCATATGGCGCCGAACGACCGTACGGTGATCGACGCTATCGTCGCGCTCGGCTTCGGCGCTTCGCTGATTTCGATATTCGCCCGTCTCGGCGGCGGCATCTTCACCAAGGGCGCCGACGTCGGCGGCGATCTGGTCGGCAAAGTGGAAGCCGGTATTCCGGAAGACGATCCGCGTAACCCGGCCACCATCGCTGACAATGTCGGCGATAATGTCGGCGATTGCGCCGGCATGGCCGCCGACCTGTTCGAGACCTATGCGGTAACCATCGTCGCCACCATGGTGCTGGCCTCGATCTTCTTCGCCTCGACACCCATGCTGCTCACCATGATGATCTACCCGCTCGCCATCGGTGGCGCCTGCGTCATTACCTCGATCATCGGCACCTTTTTTGTGCGGCTTCCCGCTAACCAATCGATTATGGGTGCGCTCTATCGCGGATTCATCGCTACCGCGCTGCTCTCGCTGGTCGGCATCGGCGCCGTTACCTACACGCTTATCGGTTTCGGGCCGATCACGACCGTCGGCTATTCCGGCATGAACCTGTTCATTTGCGCCATTGTAGGCCTAGCAGTAACTGGGCTCATCATCTGGATCACCGAATACTACACCGGCACGAATTTCCGCCCGGTGAAGTCGATCGCCGCAGCGTCGGTTACCGGCCACGGCACCAACGTAATCCAGGGGTTGGCGATCTCGCTGGAATCAACTGCTTTGCCGGCGCTTACGATCATTGCCGGTATTCTGGTGTCATATGGGCAAGCCGGACTGTTCGGCATCGCCATCGCGGTTTCCGCGATGCTGGCGCTCGCCGGTATGGTGGTGGCGCTCGATGCGTTCGGCCCCGTCACCGATAATGCCGGCGGCATTGCCGAGATGGCCGGGCTGCCGAAAAACGTACGCAAGTTCACCGATGCGCTCGACGCTGTGGGCAACACCACTAAGGCGATCACCAAGGGCTATGCCATCGGCTCCGCCGGTCTCGGCGCGCTGGTGCTGTTTGC
>CAZLWN010000047.1:0-24252 GCA_964563195.1 uncultured Undibacter sp.
TGGAGAGACTGATTGGCACGATCCGACGGGAATGTGTCGACCACTTGATCGTGTTTGGAGAGGCTCACCTGCGCCGGATCGTTCGCGAGTATGCCGCCTACTACAATGGCGTGCGGACCCATCGCGCTCTGGACTTTGATGTCCCCGTCCATCGGGCGGCTCACACCATTGGCGCCATAAAATCTCGGCCTGTACTTGGGGGCCTTCATCACCAATATTGCCGAATCTAGTTTTCGGCACACACAAGTGGCTCGCAGGGCAGGGCACGAAAAGCCTCTACATCGAGCCCGGATCACCCTGGGAGAACGGCTATTGCGAGTCCTTTAATGGCAAGCTCAGGGACGAATGCTTGAACGGCGAGATATTCTACAGCCTGAAGGAAGCTCAAATGGTCATCGAGAACTGGCGCATCCACTACAACACCCGACGGCCGCATTCCGCGCTCGGCTATAGGCCGCCGGCTCCAATCACCACCGCGCCACCGACGCTACCGATCGACGCGATGTCAAAAATGCATTAGCCTCTCAGCTCGCCTGGTACAAAATATCGGTCAGGCCACTCAGACTATTGGCGCCATAAAATCTCGGCCTGTACTCGGGGGCCTTCATCACCAATATTGCCGAACTTAGGTTTTCGGCACACACAGGCATCTCGATTTCAATGACGGAGCCAGGATGGACAAGAGCAGCCATAACAGCGCGATCATTGCGCTAGCTTAGCCGATTCCCTCACCGCCGAACGGCGGATAAAGTCTTCGGTACACACAGCTGCTTGCAACCGCTTACGCGCTGCATCTTTACAATTTTTCATGATCTCTGCCGACGGCCATGCGCCGGACTCAACGAGATTGTGGACCACCTGAAAAATAACGTCGATCATCAATCGTGCCGGTAAGCTCAGCGAGCGATTCGACGGACGCGCAATAGTCCATGTGATGTTCAGCCCCGCAATCGGGCCTGCCGATAACTGTCCGGACCTAACGAGCGAGAGCACTCCGGATGCCGGCAGGACAGTATAGCCGAGCCCCTGGCCGACCAGATCAGTCATAAGAGGGAGTGTATTTGCTTCAACCCGTAACCGGGGTTTTAGACCCTGGTTGCCCAGTTTTAGTTCAACTATCCTGCGCAGGCTGTTTGGCTTTGTCGTGAGTATGAGGGGAAATCCGGCAAGCTGTTCCGTCGATATGGCTTTGTCCAGAGTCAATACGGAACCGCGTGGGCCGACTAGGAGCATGGGCTCCTTTACGAGTTGGTCCGTTGCGAGCCCGTGGACCGGCTCGCGGGAATTCGTGATGGCGAGGTCGACTTCGCCCCTCGCGGCCCGATCGCGCAAGTCGCCGCTAGTTTCCTCGCTGATCCGGATAGCTACCTGCGGATATTGCGTGCAAAAGGCGTTGATGATCGGCAGCGCCATTAGCACGCGTGGCGACGGTGGAATACCTATTGCGACTTCGCCGCTCGGTTCGTCCGCGGCCGCCGCAACATCATTTCTGATCCTGCGCAGTTGATGCTCGATGCCGCTTAGCCCCAGTTGTAAGCGCTTGCCTGCCTCAGTCGGAACGACCCCGCGACCATTGCGAATAAATAACGGTGCGTTGAATTGCTGTTCGAGGGCGTGGATCTGACGGCTTAACGTCGGTTGCGAGATGCGAAGCGCTTCAGCGGCACCGCTTATGTTGCGGTGGTCCATGACCGCAAGAAAATACTCCATTTTGCGGACATCAAACTTGCGAAAATCCGACGACAAATTCGGCTTGATATCGGCCATATCCTATTCTCGCTGATATTCACTTTTTCTATCGTAGTTATACCCTTAATGCAATTGCTGTATGCTTTGCGGGGGATTAGCGTGGTTTCACGGCGGATTATCAGATGGGAGATGGGATCATGAGAGACTCGTTGTGTCTGTCCGCTATGGCAGCCGTAATTGCTCTGTTGTCTAGTGGACCAGTCGAAGCGCAGGAGCCAATCCGCATCGGCATTCTGGAGCCGGTGACCGGGTCGGCCAGCAAAAGTGGTACGGAGAACTGGGTTGCGATGCAGATCGCACGCGACATGATCAATGATCGCGGCGGCATACCAAACCATGGGCGGAAGATTGAATACGTGTTTGCGGACGTTCCCACGCCGGCCGCAGCGATCAGCGAAACAGAACGTCTCATCACGAACGATGGTGTCCGGATCACCGCTGGGTCCGGTGTGTCGCCGCTCGCAATTCCGGTCAGCCAGGCGGCTGAGCGTCACGGCGTGTTTCACTGGGAGACGGCGGGCGCAGCTGAAATCATCACTCGGCGCGGCCACAAATACACTTTTCAGGTTGGCCCATCGGCGCGTCGTTACGCAGAGGCTGCGGTGGATTTCACAGTCGATGTACTGACCAAAAAGCTCGGCAAGCCGCTGGCGGATCTGCGCGTCGCGTTGTTGTGGGAAAACCGCGCATTCGGCAAATCCGTAGGCGACAACATTCGCAGGTACGCCGCAACAAAGAAGATTAAGCTCATATACGACGAGGGTTACGACCAGACCCTTACCGACATGACGCCGATTGTTCAGAAGTTGAAGGACGCGAAGCCGGATGTGTTACTCACGATTTCTTTTCCGAACGACGCGATACTCTTTCAACGAAAGGCAAAGGAGCTTGACTTCTACGTCGCGGCGCACGTAGGCGTCAGTGCGGGTTACTCCAATCCCGATCTGATCAATTCAATCGGCAATTCCGTGTATGGTATCTTCGTTTCGGATTTTGCGGTGGAGGTCAATCCGAAGGCGCTCGCTCCGGAAACGCGCAAGATTACCGCCGAGTTCATCAAGCGCTACCAGGCTAAGATGAATCGGTCTCCTGCAGGCCACGCGTCCATGGCATTCGCTGGGATGTGGGGATTGTTTACGGAGCTTCTGCCAAAGGCCAAGACACTCGATTCAGATACCCTGCGTGCGGTTGCGCTCAAGATTGACCTGCCGGAGGGAAGTCTGCCGAACGGGAGCGGCATAAAATTCACGAATCATGACTGGAAGCCGAACGCAAAAGATTTCGGACAAAATCTTCGGGCTGCGATCGGCGTATGGCAGTGGCAAAAGGACGGCCACAACCAGGTTTATCCGAGTGCACTTGCGACCCACGAACCGGTTCTGGTGCCGCTTCCGAAATGGAGCGAGCGCTGAGACGGATACCGAGCGCGGAGCCAATCGGCTCCGCGTTTAGATCCTTTCGGTCTCGATCACTCCTTGGCTGGACATGACAACTTTTGGGCAGCTAGTTTTTTCAGGCCTACTCATCGGCTGTATCTACGCGCTGATGAGCATGGGGCTGACGCTGATTTTTGGCGTCCTGCGCATAGTCAACTTTGCGCACGGTGAGTTCCTGATGATCGCGATGTACGGCGCCTGGGCAGTGACAGCCTTTCTCGGGCTTAATCCGTATGTCGCCATCGTAGCGGTGGTCCCGGCGATGGCGTTATTCGGGGTCGTTGTACATCAGGTAGTCATCAGTCCTGGCGTCGACAAACCGCACTTAGTGCTGGTGTTCGCTACGATGGGTCTATCGATCCTGATGCAGAACGTGGCATTGATGTTCTTCTCGGCGGACCTTTTTGATGTGCCCCCTATGTTCGATGGTCAATCGGTCATCATCGGTCCCTTTTTCTTCAAGGCTGAACTGTTGCTTGGGTTCATGATCGCGGTATTTTGCACGATCAGTCTGCGCTGGACGATCAATTCGACTTATCTTGGAAAGGCCATACGCGCGACAGTGCAAGATAGCGAAGCCGCGATGCTCATGGGGGTTCCGGTTCCCCGTATTTTCATGATCGCATTTGCGAGTGGTTCCGCGCTGGTTGGTCTTGCCGCCTGCGTGATGATGCCTCTGTTCTCTGTCTTTCCAACAGTTGGGCTCAACTTTGTTTTGATCGCGTTCGTGATCGTGGTGCTGGGTGGCCTCGGCAGTATCGAAGGCGCGTTGCTAGGCGGGATGTGCATCGGAATTGTCCAGTCGGTCAGCAGCTATTACATCGCGCCGGCCTACGGGCAGCTGTTTTTCTTTGTTTTGTTCCTGCTCGTAATGATTTTCCGACCGGAAGGTCTCCTCGGTCGTAAGGGCGAATCGACAGTGGGCATCAACTGAGTCGGCGATGTCTGTGACATCAAAATCGACAATAGAGACGAAGCCGCGGCGGGCTTCGCCGGGCCGCTGGTGGATGAAGCCCGGGCATGGCTCTGTCTCGTGGCTTGAGCTCGCATTGCTAGTCGCGTGCATCGCGCTTGTTGTTGCGCCTGTTCCGCACTCCTACCAGGATGTCATCAACATAACATTGCTGTGGGGTGGGGTGGCCCTCTCATGGAATATCGCTGGCGGCTATGCCGGTTTGATTTCGTTCGGACATGCGGCGTTCTTTGGCATTGGCGCCTACACCTCGACGATCTTACTGGTGAATTATGGCGTCTCGCCCTGGCTTGGGTTGTGGCTGGGCGGAATTTTTGCTGCGGCATTTGGCATAACGTTGGCTTTGATTGGTGCCCGCTTGCGAGGGCCATTCTTTATCCTGTCAACGCTCGCAGCGGCGGAGGTCGTGCGGATCGGCGCGCTTAACTGGACATCACTGACTGGCGGAGCGGAAGGCTTGTGGATCACACCCACTAAGAGCATTGCGAACATGGTGTTCGCATCGCGGTCGGCATATGTCGCCCTGGTGTTAGGCTATGCCATCATTGTTTATCTCGTTAGCAAGGCGATCGAAAGATCGCGCTACGGCCTGGTTCTCTTTGCAGTCCGGGACGATGAAGATGCGGCGAGCGCGGCGGGAGTGAATCCCCTAACAGCGCGAACCGGGGCGATGGGGTTGAGCGCATTTCTAACTGCAATTGGGGGCTCTCTCTTTGCGCAATACTTTCAGTTTCTCGATCCGACTTACGTCATTTCACCCGAACTTTCGTTTCAGTTCGCGCTGCTTGCCGCGCTAGGCGGCCTCGGAACGGCTATCGGGCCCGCACTCGGGGCCATCGTCATTATGCCCCTGTCGGAATTGCTGCGATCGTATCTTGGTGCCGCTTTCCAGGGCCTGCATCTGGCGATCTACGGCGGCTTCCTCGTGTTCGTAATGCTCTATCTGCCCGGCGGAATCGCGAGCGCGCTGGAGCGATCGACAGGCCGCTCCAAGGAAACGCCATGACGATACTCGAAGTCGACAGGCTTATGCGCTCGTTCGGCACACTCATGGCAGTCGCCGGCGTGAGCTTCTCCATTCGGGAGGGCGAACTGGTTGGCCTGATTGGCCCGAACGGAGCGGGGAAGAGCACACTTTACAATCTGATCGCGGGCGCGATCGCGCCAACGTCCGGCAAGATTATGTTTCAGAATCGGTCGGTTGCCGGCTGGAAGCCGTATCACGCCGCGCGCTCTGGCGTTGCGCGAACCTTCCAGATCCCAAAGCCCTATCGCAAACTTTCAGTCGTCGACAATGTTGCGCTCAATGCACTGTTGCACAACAAATCAATGGCGGCGGCACGGCGGCGAGCCGAGGCTATCCTCGCTGATGTTGGCCTCGCCGACCAAGCAGGCAACCCATCGACCATCTTGACTGTCGGCGAGCTCAAACGGCTAGAAGTCGCACGCGCACTCGCCTTGCACCCGACCCTAGTCCTGTTCGACGAAATCATGGCCGGCCTTACGCGCAACGAGGTTGTGACGATGACAGCGCTTGTGGCGAGCCTGCCTGCGCGTGGCATAACGGTGATTTGGGTGGAACACGTGCTTTACGCGATCATGAACGCCGCGCCCCGGATCATGGTTCTCCATCGCGGTGAACTGATTGCCGACGATTCGCCGGAAAATCTTGTCAAGAATTCGACCGTAATCCAAGCGTATTTCGGCGAGGAGACGACTTTTGCTTAGCGTCACAAAATTAAACGCGTATTACCGTCCGGTTCAGATCCTACATGACATAGATATTAGTGTTGGAGCAGGCCAAGTAGTCGCGCTTGTGGGTGCAAATGCAGCC
Source organism: uncultured Undibacter sp. (assembly GCA_964563195.1). GTDB lineage: Bacteria > Pseudomonadota > Alphaproteobacteria > Rhizobiales > Xanthobacteraceae > Pseudolabrys. The sequence goes on from CAZLWN010000047.1 coordinate 5,993, forward strand.
GGCAAAAGCACACTGTTGTACTCGCTCGCAGGCTTGCGCACCCGGTGCACGGGTGAGATTGCCATCGATGGGACTCGGATCGATAGCTTGCCCGCTTATGAGCGCGTCCTGCATGGCATTGTACTGGTGCCAGAGCGTCGCCGGCTGTTTCCATTCATGACCGTGCTGGAAAACCTGGAGATGGGCGCTTATTCGGCCGTCGCGCGTCCGGAGCGGCAAAAAACGACCGAAGAGGTCTATTCCCTCCTGCCAGTTCTCAAAGAACGCCAAAATCAGAACGCCGGTTCACTTAGTGGGGGAGAACAACAACTACTCGCTGTTGGACGTGCGCTGATGGCAAAGCCGAGGGTACTGCTACTCGATGAGCCAACCGAAGGTCTCGCGCCGCGCTACGTTGAGCTCCTGTACCAGCTTGTTCGAAGCTTGCGACAACAGAAACATACCATCCTGATCGTCGAGCAGAGTATTTACCACGTGCTGAGGATCGCCGACTACGCCTACGTGCTGGAGAACGGACACATCGTCATGGAGGGCGCCGGTGCGGATATTTTGAACGACGAACGATTGAAGGTTGCATATCTAGGACTTTAAACGATGATCATCGATATCCACTGCCATTTCATTCCAGACGAATACTTTCGCTTTGTTCAAAAACAGGGAGAGTTCGAGATTCGCCTGAGAAATAACAAGGACAGCGATGCGATTGATCTTATCTGTCGTGGCGTAAAATATGGACTTAATCGGACCTTTTTCGAGCCGGAGCGCCAGATCGCGCGGCTGGACATGCACGGCATTGACCGCACGGTCGTTTCACTTGCTACTCCAATGGTCAACTACTATGTCGATCCCAAAGTGGCGTTGGAGGCAGCTCGGCTATGCAATGACGGTTTTGCCGCTTTGGTCGCCTCAAATCCCAAGCGTTTTGCTGCGTGGGCGTTCCTACCAATGCAGGACCCTGCAGCGGCCGCGACTGAGCTTCGCCGCTGCGTGCGCGATCATGGCTTCGTCGGTGGACATGTAGGCACCAATGTGCGTGGGACTTATCTGCCTGACGAAACCTTTCGTCCTATTTTCGATACCGCCAAGGAAATGAACGTTCCGCTGTTCCTTCATCCTGTTGATCCGCCCGGCCGGGACCGGACGGCCGACTACGAGCTTACCGTCGTAACTGGCTATCTGTTCGACTCGACGATCAATATATTTCGGATGATTTGTAGTAATTTTCTCGATCGTTATGGAAGCATGAAACTTATCTGTTGCCATACCGGAGCGTTCAGCCTGATGCTACGCAACAGAATGCAACGCGAGGTCGACACCAATGCAGCACTTTCAATCGCGCTTCCGCGCAAGGTCGGCGACTATCTTCGTGCATTGTACTTTGACACGGTCTGTTTTGAACCTGAGTACTTGCGATTTGCTACCGACGTTGTGCCGGCCGAAAATCTTCTGCTCGGGAGTGACGCGCCGTTCCCGCTTGGGGAACCGGACCCAGTAAGCTTCGTTCGTCGGGCGCTGTCGGAAGGACAAGCCGATCTAGCGCTCGGTGAAAATTTCCGCCGACTGACCAGGACTTGAGGCTATGGATATTCGCCGTTTACTCGTAGTTCGGGATACAATCCACAGCGAAGGCGGACATCCAGCGCTTCGCCCTGTGACCCGGGTGGCGGCCTGTGTGGCCATACACAACCCACTTGCGGGCACTAAACAATTTGACCTTTCCGTTCTGGTCGGGTTTGGCGCGGAGCTGGGTAGTCTTCTGGTGCGCGAGGCGTTAACCGTGCTGCCGGGTTCCCCGGTTTGTTACGGAAAGGCTGCGATCGTAGGCCTAGATGGGGAACTTGAGCACGCGGCAGCGATTATCCACCCGCTTATGGGCCGACCAATGCGGGAAGCAATTGGGGGCGGGAAAGCGATTATTCCTTCCAATGTAAAGGTCGCGGCGGCGGGCACCGCGATCGACGTGCCTCTCGCCGACCGAGACGACAGCTGGCGATTTGATAATATTGATACGGTTACGGCATCGATTCCTGATGCACCACGCGCTACCGAGATTGTAGTCGTCGTTGCGCTCAGTGACGGTGGTCGCGCGCGTCCACGCGTTGACAAAACCGGTATGCGCAGACCGTTGGCGCCATAATATCTCGGCCTGTACTCGGGGGCCTTCATCACCAATATTGCCGAATCTAGTTTTCGGCACACACAGCATGAGCTTGGTTTGCAACGGAGGAATTGTTGCTGAAGCAGAAGCCCTCCGCATGGTCGCGTATGGGCGGGCACAAGGATGGCTTACGAAAACAATCTCTCATCCGGTGGTACAAAAAAATCGGCAGGTCAGTCTTGGCCGGCGACGTCAAGCAATTTGCCAAAGAATTTCTTGGGAAAAAAGTGCGTATACGCGTCAATCCGCCGCATATCAACCTCCCACACAGCGCCTTGATAGTCCGCCGTCGCAGTATCGCGATCTGTCGTCACTGACGGCCTCTCTTCGAGAAACTCAGACTGCTTTCTTGCGCCGCAGCCGCATCGGCCGCAGACTGCTCCACAGCGCGTAGAGCACCATGCTGATTGTTAGCACCATCAGTGCGCCGCTAATCGGTTGACGGAAAAATACCAGGAAGTCTCCATGGGCGAGCAGCATGGTGCGACGGAAGTTTTCTTCCATCAGCGGTCCGAGAACGAAGCCAAGAAGCAAGTGCGCCGGCTGAAAATCCAAAAGTCGCATGATATAGCCGGCGCCGCCCAGTACCATGACGATAAATACGTCGACGGTGCTGTTATTGACGCTGAAAGTGCCGATGGCGACGAACAACAAAATGGTGGGGTACAGCAAGGAATAAGGGATCATCAGAATTCTGATCCATAAACCGATTAGCGGGATGCTCAGGAACAGTAACATCACGTTGCCGACCCAGAAGCTCATCAGTACGCCCCAAAACAACTCGGGCTCCTTTACCATCAGCTGCGGGCCCGGCACGATGCCGTGAATCATGAGTGCACCGATCATCAGCGCCATCACAGCGTTGCCGGGGATACCCAGTGTCATTGTAGGAATGAAGGCGGCCTGGTCAGCTGAGTTGTTGGCCGCTTCCGGTGCCACGATGCCTTCGATGGCGCCTTTGCCGAAGCGCGACGGGTCCTTAGCAATTTTCTTCTCAACTGCATAAGCCATAAACGCGGCGATGACAGCGCCGGTGCCGGGCAAAGCACCAAAGAACGAGCCGATTCCGGTGCCGCGCAGCAGTGGGAACAATGAGCGCCGGATGTCGTCGCGGGTCGGCACCATCGAGCGAAAGATGATGCTCTTGCGATCGATCGAACCGGGCCTGCTGGTACGTATGCTGTAGATCACCTCGGCAACGCCAAACAAACCAATGGCGACGGCAACCAGCGGCACACGATCGTACAGTTCCATTATGCCGAAAGTGTAGCGCGCGCGCCCTGTCTCGACGTCTAATCCGACCAGGCCGAGCAGTATGCCGAGCAACACCATGGCCATACCCTTGGCCGGCGCCTCGCTCGCAACCGATGCTGCGGCCACCAGCCCAAGCAGCATCATGGCGAAATATTCCGCCGGACCGAAGCTCAGGGAAAACTCGACGATTAGCGGTGAAAACAGCGTCATCAACATGATGCCGACACTGGCGCCGAAAAACGAAGCCACAGTGGTCATCAACAGCGCGACTCCCGCGCGCCCCTGCCGCGACATCGGATAGCCTTCCAGACAGGTGATGGCCGTCGTCGGCGTTCCGGGAAGATTAAGCAGAATTGAAGCGACCGACCCACCATAGGTCGCGCCGTAATAGACGCCGGCCAGCATGACGATGGCCGGAGTATGATGCAGGTAGAAGGTGATCGGCAGCAATAGCGACAGCGTCACCAGCGCGCCTATGCCGGGTAGTACGCCGACGAACTTTCCCAGCACGACACCGATGAAGCAGTAGTACAGATTGGTTGGCGATAGCGCCGTCGACAGCCCGAGCCCGAGATTGTCGATTAGCCCGTTGAGATAGGCCGTCATAGCGGCCACTTGAATGGCTCGAGCAGAATGCCCAGCCCGACGCGGAAGATCAAGATAGCGATCGCCGCCAGCCCGACGGCGAGTACCACCGTTCCGATGACGCCAAGTTTGTTGTCGGCAAGCACGGCCGTGACGGTCAGCAATGCCGTTGCCGGGATCAGCCCAAACGTGTCGACGGTAAGCGCAAAGACGGCAAGCGACAGCAGAACGAAGAACAAGGCGCGGAAGTCCGGCTTCGGCAACGCCGGTCCGACCCTGAACAGCGCCGGCACGATCACCAGCAGGCCCATGCCCATAAGCAATGCGCCGACCCCCGCCGGAAACATACCCGGGCCCATGCGGCTGACAGTGCCAAGCGGATATTCGAGCCAAGCCTGCCACGTGGTACCGAAGCCAATGACGATCAGCAAAGAGCCGCCAATTATGTCCCGATAATCCCGCTTTAACATCGGGCTGCACCCCGCCGTGACTATGACAATTGTTCTGCCATTGCGCTCAAGGGGTTTTGGCTTCTTGTTCGTTCATTTCGGCCATGAGCTTGGCTTCAAGCTCATGTCGCTTGATCTTCCCGCTATCCCCGCGCGGCAGTTCCTTATCCGAAATGAATTTCACGTCTTTCGGCATTTTATAGCTGGCTATCTTGCCACGACACAGCGCCATGACTTCTTCGAACGTCAAACGGTCGTCGCGCGGTACGACAAAAGCAACCGGTACCTCACCCCAACGGGCATCGGGACGCCGCACAACGACGGCAGTTGCAATTCGCGGTGAAGCAACGAGATTGCGTTCGATCTCGGCGGGATAGATATTCTCACCACCTGACTTAATGAGATATTTTCGTCTATCGATAAAATCGAGCGTAGCGTCCGGATTGCGGCGGAAGACATCGCCCATCCGATACCAGCCACCTGCAAACACCTCGGCATTGGTTTGGGGTGCTTGCCAATATCCGCTGAACAGACTCGGCGACCGCACTAGCACTTCACCGGGCTCTCCGTCCGGAACGTCGCGATCATTCTCGTCCACTAACCGCAGATGACAGAGCGAGCTCTGCTCCTTCGACAGACTTTCCGGCACGACTCCAATGGCGATACTTCCTTTGCTCGCAGGCACGGGTCCCGTTTCTGTAGACCCGAATGTGTTGGCAAAAGGCGCCTGCATCAGCGTCGTAATTTCGGCCAAGGTCTTGCGGGGAACCAGATCGGCCATCACTCCAACAAGTTTCAATCCCCTCGGCGAGACACAATCACGCTTAATTTGATGAATTACGCGATCGATCACAGCGGAATTCAAGTGCAGCCAGCCAAGCCGTTCAGTGCCGATGATGTGCACCATTTCTTCAACTTGAAAGCCATCGAGGATTATTACCTTGCCGCCACGTAGGAGCGTCGAATAAATGAAGTCGGATGAACCCATGTGAAACATGGGTGTCCAGGCGAGGTAGCTATCTTCTACCGCGAAAGGCCGGTCGAGGGCGGTGATCAACGTTCGGGCTATGATCGCCCTGTGACTGATCACGGCAGCCTTCGGCATGCCGGTCGTTCCACTGGTGTAGTAGATGATTAGGCCGTCCTCTGGCTCGGCCACACGGGGCGGCTCTTCGGCATTAGTCGGTTGTGCGACAACCTTCTCGTATTCGGTGCCAAAGGCGAGCACCCGACCCACTCCGTGATCGATACGTTCGAGGACGGGAATATAGCGTTCGGAGACGAAAGCAAGCTTAGGCTCCACGAGACGGATACAATGTGTCAATTCCGACTCGGACTGGCGCCAGTTCAGACACGCGGTAATTATGCCGAGCTTGGCAGCCGCAAGTTCAATCTCTACGTATTCGTTTCGGTTTTCTGACAACACCGCAATTCGATCGCCGCGAGCGAGGCCTATCGCGATGATCCAGCCGGCGATTCGGTTCACCCGATCGTTCAAGGCTCGATAACTACATTTACGTCCGCCGGACTGAAGCGCAACCGCTTCGCCGCGGACGGCGACCTTTGACAAAAACCAATCAGCGACAGTCACGGTCGATGCAGCAGTGGTCAGATCATCTAGACCTAATCCGCCTGACATCATTCTCGAATTCCTAAATACTCACCGGGTCTTCCTGGGACCCCTGCCTTTTTTACACCAAAACAGGCCCGCACATCGTGCGGGCCTGCAAATGCGTTCGGATCATTGGATCGAGATCTTTGCGGCCTTCGCAACGGCTTCCCACCTTGTCCGATCCTTCTTGATCAAGGTCGTGATTTCTGATCCGGAGTCCGGGAAGATCTCGTACCGACTCTTGGTAAAGCGCTCCACCACGTCCTTATCCTTCAAAGCCTTCTGAAGCTCCGTCTGCAGTTTGGATATAACGTTTTGCGGAGTTCCAGCAGGAGCGAATAGTGCCGTCCATACAGAGACATTCAAACCAGGCATTCCTGCTTCGATGACCGTCGGAACATTTGGAAGGTCCGGGAGTCGCTTGTCGGAAGTGACAGCAAGCGGCGTGATGGTGCCTTTTTCTATCCATGGCAGCAAGGGCGCGGGAGCGTCAGAATAGGTATCAACCCGACCGGCGACATAGTCGTTAATGGCTAGGGCGCCTCCACGGTAAGGTACGTGAAGAAGTTTTATGCCCTGATCCAGTTGCAGAAGTTCACCGAGCATATGGGTAGTCGTACCGATGCCGGGCGTAGCAAAAGTAACTTCACCAGGGTGTTTCTTTGCGTAGCTGACAAGGTCAGGAAGCGTCTTGAACGGCTTTTTCGCATTGGCAGTCATCAGGAAATGGAAGCGCGCCACACCGCCGATTGGTGTAAACGATTTGATCGGATCGTACGCCAGATCCTTATGCAGAACAGGAACGATCGTCACCTGCGTCGAATAACCGAATAGCAGCGTGTATCCATCGGGCGCAGCGCTTGCTACACGGCCAGCCCCGATCGCGCCAGAGGCGCCTCCAACGTTTTCGACCACGACGCTTTGACCGAAATCTTCGCCCATTTTCTTTGCAAGCACACGAGCAAGAAGCTCCGAAGTGCCGCCTGGGGGATACGGGACGATGATTTTAATAGGGCGCGACGGGTAGGTCTCGGCGCTTACCGGCGACATCGCGCCAAAGACGACCGAAATCGCCGTTGTTAGGATCAACATCTTCAATGTTGGCGTGCTATGCTGTAAGCGCGCACGCAAAGTTGAGAAAAGTCCGATCATGTTGCTCTCCTTCGTTTGACTAACGTCCGGCTATCGTTGCTCGGCCGCACGGCGACCGGCAGCATCAAGATCAGAACCGTCATGATCGCAGTCCAGCATGCTGCAGCGATGGCAGCCCGCGACCTACGAACATTCACATTGCGCCACGCTGCCGAAGTGCCGCGGTTCGATAGCAACGACGGCGTTTCAGTCACCGACGTGCGATGTTCGGCTCGTTCATTAAGTCCGCTGCGCGGACTTACGGTCCAGATATCATCAGTAAAATCGCACTTAATAAAACTGTCAACGTGGTCGTCAGCTCACGTTACGAAAACCGTCTATAATATCTAGCAAACGGGTGCTAGACGATGTCGCGCAAGCCCTCATCGCGGCCGGCGACGCACGACCGGCCCGCATCGTTGTCCCGGTGCCGCGGCTGCATTACGTTCAAGATCGAGATGGAAGCCACAGCCGTCTTGTAGTCATGCTCATGACAACGTGTGAAGACTGAGACGACTTACGACGAATGGAACGCATGAGCGCCACCGACTCCTGGGTCGAGCTTCCGGCGGGCGATGTCGGCGAAGCCGTGGTGCTGGCCATGGGAGCGGCCGGCATCGAGTATATTTTCTTCACATCGGCTTCGGAGCTATGTTTCTATCAAGAGGCGGTTGCCAAGGCGGCGACGACGGGCCTGAAGGTTCCGAAGCTGCTCACCATTCCACATGAGCACGTCGGCCTCAACGCGGCGTTGGGCTATGCCGCCGTCACGGGTCGCCCCGCGGTCACCGCCGTCCATGTGGACGCGGGGACCCTTCACCAAGGCGCGGCCATTCATACCGCGTATCGCAGTGGACTTCCCGTCCTGATGACCGCCGGTGCTCCACCCCGGGCCTATCCCGGCTCCATGCGCGGGGCGCGATCCAACGGCGCCCATATCTGGATGCAGCAGGTCTACGACCAGCACGCGATCGTGCGCCAATACGTGAAGTGGGATCACCGTCTCGAATACCAAGACAATCCCGGCTTGGTCGTCGGACGGGCGTTGCAGGTTGCTAGCAGTCCGCCCTGCGGTCCGGTGTATCTCAGCCTGCCCCAAGAAATCTCATATCGGCAGATCGGCGGCTTCAAGTTTCCGCCGCTCAATCAGCTCGGCGTCGCACGTGCCCCCGCGCCGGATCCCGAAGGCATCTACGAAATCGCCAGGCGACTCGTTCAGGCCAAAAATCCCTATGTCGTCGTGTCACGCTCGGGCTGGGACCCAGGAACGTTCGAGCCGTTAGTAGCGTTGTGCGAATTGCTAGGGCTGCCGGTTGTCAACGCTCTCTCGCGCGCGTTCAATTCGTTCCCGCTGTCGCATCCCCTGTATCAGGGCTCGTGCGATCTGTCGTCGGCCGACATGGTGCTAGTTATCGACTCCGACGTGCCGTGGATGCCTAGTCCGGGAGAGCCCGGCTCCGATGCCTTTGTGGCGGAAGTCGGCATTGACCCCATCAAGCAAAAGGTGCCGACCTACGAATTCGCCGCGAACATCCGGCTTATCGCGGATCCGCGGCTTGCCATTGTGGCTCTGCTCGACGCCGTGCGGGAACTGGTCGCGATCGCTGACACTTCGCGCTATGTGCAACGGGCGGCTCGATGGGCCGAGGCTTCCGCCGGGAAATATCGCGCCCTCGAAAAAGATGCCCAAGCCTGCTCCAGCAAACGCCCCATCGATCCGCTGTGGCTTTCGTATCAGATCAACCAGGTCATCGAGGATGACGACATCTTGATCGACGATACACTCACCCCTGGTCGTTTCCATGAGTTCGTCCGCCTGAACAGACCGCGCTCCTACATACTCAATCCCGGCACCAGCGGCGGTTGGGGTCCCGGCGCCGCGCTGGGCGCCAAGTGCGGCGCGCCGGAGCGCAACGTCATCATGGTCACCGGTGACGGTTTCTATATGTTCGGTACCCCGGCCACGGCGCTGTGGACCGCCGCACACTACAAGCTGCCGTACATGACGGTCGTCTATCAGAACCGAAGTTACAGCACCGGCACGAGACGATTGACCCAGACGTACCCCGATGCTTTTGCCAACCGTCAGGACTTCGACTACGAGGGTGGATATTTCGATCCCCCGATGGATTTCGCGAAGGAAGCCGAAGCGGCCGGCGCTTATGGCGAAAACGTTCGAGACCCGAGTGAGATCATCCCTGCCCTGAGGCGCGGACGGGAGCAGATAGGGCGCGGGGTGCCGGCCGTGATTTCGGTTTGGCTCCCGCGGCTCCTCAAAGACGACTGACCGCGGCCATCCATGTCCCTACCGACACATGCCCAGAAAGGGAGAGTACCATGCCCCGGATTGTCGATCTGACGCTTCCCGTAACGACCGGAATGGCGGGCATCCCGACGATCCCGTTCTATGCGAAGCACCCGACGCGCGTCGAGGCCGTTACCGTAGTCAATGAAGAGCAGCGCGCACGTCTGATCGCCGAGAATATCGCCATGACTTCCGACGCGCCCGCTATCGGTTCCATGAATACGGTCTTCACGCTCAATACTCATATTGGCACGCACATAGATGCACCGCGTCATTTCTTTGGCGACGGCGCTGCCATTGACCAGCTCCCGCTGGACCGGCTTGTCATGCGGCAGGCCGTAGTACTGGACGTGAGCCATAAGGTGGCTGGCGAAGGCGTATCTGGCGACGATCTCGAGCGCACCGGAGTTAAACCTGCGCCCGGGCAAATCGCTGTCATCAAGACATCGTGGACCGATCGCGCCTGGGGTAAGGCGGAATTCTGGGGCAACACCATTCATCTCGAACCGAGCGTGAGCGAATGGTTGGAGCCCTACGACGTCGCCGCGGTGGCGATGGATTGCTTCCCTGAAAAGCCGTTCTGGATGAAGAAGCTCACACCCGCGGAGCGGGGAGCAAATCACAAGCGCTGGCTGAAGGCGGGAGTGCCGATGATCCAGATGCTGACCGGACTGAACGATCTCGGCAAGCGCTTCACATTGACCGCCCTGCCACTCCTCTTGCCGGGCGCCGACGGCGCGCCCGCCCGCGTGATCGGAATTGAGAATTGAGTTTCCTTCGGCTCCCGTCGGCCGCAACTGCTGTTGCCATCCGGGATCGGCAATCCGTCGTGCGTGCAGGTCGCAATTGAAATCAATTCCGTCGCTCGTTTATTGCGCTTGCAACATGCCTGTCGGTGCGAGTCCGATAGGCGGACTTCCGCTTTTGGTGAATGGCTTTGCGGACAGATTTGAACATACTTCACACAGTTGGATCGGGCTTCGCTCCTTGGTATTGTGACAAAGGCCATGGAGCCTAGTTTGGTGTCGCTATGAGCAACTCGCCAGTGCCGATCGAGCGCCGTTTCATCCAGACACGGTCATGCCGATTGCATATCGCGATTTCCGGCGAGGGTTTTCCCGTCCTGCTGCTGCATCAGACGCCGCGGTCTTGGGACGAATATCGGGAAGCGCTGCCCCGCCTTGGGCGACATTATCGCGCCATCGCTATGGATACAGCCGGCTTCGGCGACTCCGAGCCTCTTCCATCGGGCGAAGAATCGATCGAATCTTGGGCGGCCGCGGCGCACGAGCTGCTCGACGAGCTTGGGCTGACGCGGGTGGCGCTCGTCGGACATCATACCGGGGCAGCCATTGCAATCGAGATGGCGGCCAGCCAGCCCGCGCGCGTGAAGGCCCTCGTGCTGTCGGCGTCCCCATACGTCGATGCTGCAGCCCGCGTCAATTACGTCGGCCGGCGCATCATCGACAGTGCCGAGCGGCAAGCCGATGGCGGCCATCTCGTGAAGCTCTGGAACATGCGCAAACAGCTCTATCCTGAAGACGATATTGCGCTGCTAGAGCGCTTCATGATCGATGCCCTTAAGGCCGGCGAGCGCGCGGTCAACGGCCACCGCGCCGTGCGGCGTTATATGATGGAAGATCGCCTTCCACTGATAAGCTGTGCAACCCTTGTCATTGCCCCTACTGCCGATGCCGATGCTTATCAGAATGCTCGTCGTGTCGCCGACGCAATCCGCGGCAGCGAGTTGGTAGAGATCGAAGGCGGCATGGTTCCGCTGCCGAACCAGATGCCGGATCGGTTTGCGCAGACGGTCGACGATTTTTTGGCGCACGCATTGACCGGTTCGCTTGAACCGGCGCGTGTCGGCGATTTGCGTCTCTGACATGTTCCCTTAATCCAGTTCGGAGAAAGACGTGCTGACACAACGAAATAGCGAGCCCCCCATTAGCGAATACATGCTGATCGGGGGAAAACGGGTCGACGACTCAAATCGGCTCGAAGTCCGGAATCCGGCGAGGCAGGACGAACTTGTGGGCACGATCGTGCGCGGGCGCCCCGAGCACGTCGATCAGGCGGTCGCCGCCGCGAAGACCGCCCAGCCCTCATGGGCGGCGCTGACCTACGCGCAGCGGGCCGACATTCTGCGCTGCGCGCTCTCGCGCCTGGAAGACGATTTGGAGCGCCGCGCCGCGATCTTTGTGCGCGAAAATGGAAAGCCGATCGCCCAGGCGCTTGGCGAGCTTTCGAGCGTCCCTCAGCGACAGCGGATGGCCCTCGATTACGCGGCGCGGCTCGACGCCAGCCGGCACTACACGGCCCCGAACGGACAGACATATGTCCTCAACCGACCTTACGGCGTGGTCGTGTCCATCGTTCCGTGGAATTCGCCCGATGTGCTGGCGTTCACCCAGATAGTCGCCGCGCTGCTTGCCGGCAATTGCGTGGTGCTCAAGCCCCCGGAAAGCTGCCCGCTGACTCTGTCTCAATCGGTGCGGATGTTTTCTGAGGATCTGCCGCCGGGAACGATCAATGTGGTCACCGGCCTGCCCTCAGAAATCGGCGATGCGCTGACTACGCATCCCGACGTCGACAAGATCGGCTTCACCGGAAGCATCCCCTCGGCGCGGCACATCATGTCGAATGCCGCGCAATCCATCAAAGGTGTGACGCTCGAACTCGGCGGCAACGACCCGGCGATCGTCCTCGACGATGCGGAATTCGACGCGCCGACACTCGCCCGCATGCTTAATGCGACGTTCATGATGAGCGGGCAGGTCTGCATGGCGATCAAGCGGATTTATGTGCCCTCGAAGCGCGGCGAGGAATTCCTCGACAAGTTCGAGCGTGCCGTGGACTCATTGGTGGTCGGCAACGGTCTGGAGCCGACCGTCACAATGGGTCCGGTTCATACGCAAAAAGCGAAGATGCGCGCCAATGATCTCGTCGAAGACGCCGCACGGCGCGGCGCAAACGTCAAGCCGATGGGCAAGATTGACGATGAAGAGCTCTACTCCAAAGGCTTTTTCATGCGACCGACGGTCGTGACGAATATCGATGACGACGCGCCCTTGATGACGGAAGAGCAGTTCTGCCCGGCGATTCCTGTCACCACCTACGAAACGGTGGACGAGGCGATCTCGCGTGCCAACGACTCCCAGTTTGGCCTCGGCGGATCGGTGTGGGGCCGCAATATCGAACAGGCGGTCGCGGTTGCACGGAAGGTCGAGGCCGGCCAAGTCTGGGTGAACACGCATGGCGTTCTCGCCATCAATCACCTTGCTCCTTACGGCGGCGTCAAGCAAAGCGGCATCGGTCGCAAGTCGGGCATTGAGGGAATTCTAGAATACGTCCACAGCCAGACCATCACGACCTACGAACACGACTGAGCCGACTTTTGCTGCGCCAGGCGCTTGCCTAACGGTCGGGCTGGAACATCAAGAGATGGGTCCCGTTCGACAGCGGCGCCCAGTACGGCTTTACGCGCAATCCGATCTTCATCTCCTCTAGGGAGCAGTTGACCGTATTGGCCATTACGTTGACGCCCTGGTCGAGCGTCACGAGCACAATGAAGAACGGCTCGTGTCCTGCAAAAGGCGGGCGTGCGCGGCGCGCAATTGTGTAAGAAAAGACCTCGCCTTTCCCGGAGACTTCACGCCATTCCAGCGCGGCGCTTCCTGTCGCGATGCCACAGGCGCGCGGGAAATGCTGATAGCGGTCCGATTTTGGATCGTATTGCAACACGAGCCTTTTCTCCCGTGTCGCGTCCCAAAAGGCCTTGGAGAACGAGCGCCATCGCGGCGGCTCGCGCCTGACGTCGAGGGTGTCGTTGATTGCGACCATGCGCACCTCATGCGTCTGTCGTAAGGATCATGACCGCGCTCGACATCCAGTTGCGGCCATAGGGGATGCCGCCGATGCCGGTTACAAGCGCATTCGCCGTATTCCCGACCTGCCGCCGGCCGCCATCGCCGAAGAGCTGCCGGACGGCTTCGACGAGGTTGGTCCCCCCGCTGGCGAGGCCGATCTGACCCCCAGAAATCTGCCCGCCCCCGGTGTTGAGCGGCAGGTCGCCGGTATGGGCGAAGTCGTGTGCCTTGATGAAGTCGCAGCCTTGCCCCTGCTTGCAGAAGCCGAGCATTTCGAGCTGCATCATGATGGCGATGATGAAGTCATCGTATGGATGAAACGAGGCAATATCCTTCTGGTTCAACCCGGCCTGGGCGAAGGCGCGCTCGCCGGCGGGCAGGTGCCCCGTCTCGGTGACGTCCACGACGCTCTCGCTGGCACGATAATTGGTACACTCGCCATAGCCGACCGGGACGGCGCACCTGGTCAGGCCGCGCCGCTCTGCGCTTTTTTTCGACGTGACCAGCAAGCCGTTGGCGCCGTCGCATGTCATCACGGAATCGAGCAGCCGGATCGGGTCGGCGATCATGCGCGAGTTGAGGTAGTCCTCGACTGTGATCGGCTTGCGCAACTTCTCGCAGGCAAGATCGTTTAGCACCGCGTGGCCGCGCTGCGCGACCGCGAGTTTGCCGAGAGCCGTATAGTCGAGGCCGAACTGATGCTCGTAACGCTTGCTGAGCAGTCCGAACGCGGCGGGCGGACCGAGATAGCCGTACGGCTGCTGCCACTCCGGGACAATGGAACGCGGCCGCTCGCGGCCAGAGTCCGAAGCCTGCGTGTCGGCGAAAAGGCAGAGAACGGTGGTGCATAGGCCCGCGTCGATCGCAAGAGACGCGCGCACGACGGCGGCGGCGGGCGAGCAGCCGCCGATATCGATGCTCTGGCAAAAGTAGAGCTCAAGCGAGAGCTGGTCCGCCGTTGCCTGCGACCAGAACGGGTTTCCTGCACCGGTCATGGACGATGACATAACCATGCCGTCGATCTCGCCCTTTTCGTACCCCGTCCGCTGCAGCAGCGAATCGAGAATTTCGGCCTGGAGCCCCCAGACATCGCGCTCGCTCTTCTCGACGATTTTTGTCTCGGCATAGCCGATGATCGCCGCATCGTGCATGGACATGATCGTCCTTCCTTCTGCCGCGCCAAGGCAACTGTCCTTCGCAGGCCATAGCAGCTGTTAACTTGCTGGTATGGACCGTGTTTAAGGCTGCTGCGCCGGTCGGGCGACCGGCGCGCCGTTCCTTTCAGAAAGACATACGCGCGCTCCATCGGGCAACGACATTTCGAGCCCCACGATCAAATGCAGTCCGTTGTCTGCGCGTACCGTTGCCAAATAGCGTGGCTCGCTGGGACCGGCTCCAGCAACGTGCGTGACTATAGTAGATTCCTCGATCACAGCCTCGCGCAGGCTCACTTTGTTCCACGTATCATTGCCACATCGATGACAAATGAGCCGCGGCGGAAAATAGGGTGTCCCGCAGCGGCTGCAACTGGTGATTCGAAGTCCTTGTTTTGGGTCAGTCATTGCACAATTCCGGCAGAGTTGGACATTCGGGAAATGCAGTCACTGCTTGTTTCGCGCAAGGACAGCAGCGCCCGCGCATGCGCAATAGCGGTAAAGCGCCATGCCATAGCCCGATACGACGCCTAGTCGCGCTTCGGCCACCTGACGTTCTCCGCCACGGCGCTGAAGCTGCCGCACCACCTCTGCAATGCCGTGAACTCCGCTGCCGCTTCCAGCCTGCCCGCACGAAAGCATTCCACCGCCGGTATTCACGGGCAGTCGGCGCGCTGACATCGTCTCACGCGCGAAACGGGCGATGTCGGCGTCTGGAATGAATCCGAGATCGGCAAGCTGGGCATAGACCATTGCAGGGTAGTCGTCGTAGATCGACACGACGTCCACATCTGTTGGTGCTGCCCCTGCCGCGCCCCACAATTCCGACGCGATAGCGCGAATCCCAGTCTCGAGTCCATCGCCTTCCTGGTTATCGGGATTGAACCTTTGTCGAACCGCGAGGACCCGTACCGGCGAACCGGCAGCATCCGCTTTTGGCTCGGCGCTTAGGATCAGCGCAGACGCTCCCGCAACTACCGGAACGCAATCATAGCGACAGAGCGGATCGGCGATTATCGGCGCATTGATGTATTCGTCCATTGTCAGCGGTGCGCGATAGGCCGCAATCGGATTTCCAGCCGCCCATTGCCGCTGCGCCACCGCCACGTGGCCGTAGTCGCTCTTGACCAGGCCGTATTTCCTCATCTGACGCTTCGTTAGCATTGCGAATAGCGAGTTCGGCCCGCCATATGCGAGCGGCGCGAGGTAATCGCGCGTGGCTGAGTTGTAGTTCATTACCCGCTTGGTGAAATCGGATGCGCGCGTCAGATCGCCTCCAAGCACGAGGACGTTGGATGCTGCGCCCATTTCGACGGCGCGGACCGCGTGGTCGAGCATGTTGATGGCCGACGCGCCACCGTTGGTATCTTGCAGCAGCCAGCGGATCGAAAGGCCTAGCTGCCAAGCCGCGTCGATCGCCCGATCAGGATCCAAGGAGAAGGAGGCAACGGCGAAGCCGTCGATATCTCGCAATATGAGGCCTGCATCGCGTAGCGCCATCTGCACCGCGTCGCGCATGAACGTCAGGGTCGTCCGCGACACGTCAGGATGGCGTATTCGTGCCGTTTCACCGATGCCAACGACGTAGGTGCTCACGGGGCTTTGATTTGCTTGTCGTTCAGTTGGGCAATGACCCCCGCTTCGAGCTCATGCCGTTCGATCTTTCCGCTGTGGGCACGGAGCAATTTCTGATCGGCGATGAATTTTGCGCCTTTCGGCATTTTGTAGCTTGCGACCTTGCCATCACATAGATCCTCGTACGTCAAATCCTTGTCCGACGGCACGACGAATGCCATCGACACCTCGCGCCAACGCACGCCGGGGCCGCTATACGGGCACCGCATTGGCAATGCGGCGTTGGTAACCTGCCTGAGCATGATACTCGTCAGATTTGAAGAAGTTCGCTTAGCGGACTATTATCTCACGCTGAGGATAAATCGCATTCCGCTGCGGCGTCAACTTGAGTATTTGGTTCACGCAAGGAGGCATACGTTAGCGATGATAGGTCGGTCTGGAAACGTGCGCGCCATCGAGAGAGCCATCGACGTGCTCGAATGCCTGGCCTCGCAAGGTCACGGGCTCGGAATCGGCCAGTTGGAAAAACGCGCCAAGCTGTCGCGTCCGACCCTCTATCGCATACTTTTCACGCTCATCCGCCGCGGCTTCGTGCGCAAGGACGGCGAGCCCCCACGCTATCACCTCGATTTCGGCGCCGGCCGTTTGGCGGATGCCTGGACCAATTCGCTCGAGATCCTGCGATTGGCAGCGCCGCTGATGGAGAACTTGCAGGATCGCTATGACGAGACCATCGCGCTTTATTTGCGCAGGGACAACATTCGCCTTTGCATCGCGGAGATGCGCAGCCGTCAGGCGCTGTCGTATTCACGCGGACTTGGGCATTCCGGCAGCCTATCAAGGGGTGCGAGCGGCCTTGCCATGCTCGCCCATGTAAACTCCGAGGAAGCTGCGCGAATAGTCGCCCTTGAACGCGACGCAGGGCGAGCCCAAATGTTGCGGAGAAAGCTGCTCGATATCCGCGCGGCCGGATTTGCAATCAGCAGCGGCGATTTCATCGTCGGCGCGCACGCGATCGCAAGTCCCGTCTTTGACCGGCGTGGCGACGCCGTTGGATCGCTGGGCTTGTTCGGACCATCGGCGCGCTTCTCCACCACGCGCATCAACGAATGCGCAAAAGCGGTGAAACATTCCGCCTCGCAGCTATCCTCGCTGCTAGGATACCGCTAATCGGATCGCCGCCGCTCGGAATGAAACCAGGCGTAACGTTTACGCTTCGTCCTTGTGGAATGAGGTAAGCTTGGGCGCCTTTCGCTCGAATCCGAGCTCCGACCAGCGGTTCGCTACACGATCGTAGGTCGATCGACGCAAGGCGGTCGGTTTCGGAAACTGCTTCAAATAGCGGTGTGGTTTGCACGCATTAATCAGAACCTTCGAACCATACGGCCTCGAGTCCGGGTCGTACTGACTCGGATCCAGTCCCGTCGACCAAGTGTTGCGCAGGATGTCGATATCCTCGCTCGGATGGCAGCGCGTGCTCAACGCCCAAAGCACGTCGTTCAAGTCAGTCGGATCGACATCCTCATCGACGATGAAGACCCATTTGGTGTAATAGGCAGCGGCAGGGCATTGCGCGGCGAGTGATAGAACCTGTGCCGAATGGCCCGCGTATTTCTGCTGAATCGACACCACCACCATGCCCCATCCGGATGCGGCAGCAGGGTGCGAATAGGCTCCGACGACGCCAGGGACGCCGATTTTCTCGAGATCGTCGAGAATGCGCGCCGAGCGCATGATGGCGTAATAAGCCCCAATCTCACACGATGGATACTTTGCCATTAGAGCGTGTGTGAAAATGGGCGCGCGGCGATAATGGAGCGCCTTGACCTCGATCACTGGCTGCGGCGAGCGCTCGCGGCCGTAATAGCCGGTAAACTCGCCGAGTGGTCCCTCCGGCAGGACGTCCCCCTCGGTCAGAGTGCCCTCGATCACAAACTCGGCGTTGGCGGGAATCGGCAGCCCAACGTAGTTGGCGTCCGTTAGCTCGACGGCACGCCCCATGATTCCTCCGGCGACATCGAGCTCGGATTGATCGATACCGAAACTCTGTGCGGCAACCATAAAAAGAACCGGATCAACCCCGTATGCGCAAACGACGTCGCAGCTTTGCCCACGCGACCACCAACCCTCACGGTCAAGTAGGCCGTGCTTGCCGGGCGAGCAGTAAA
>CAZLWN010000048.1:0-24232 GCA_964563195.1 uncultured Undibacter sp.
GCGGGCGCACGGTGACGGTGTTGAGCGGCCGGGTGGTGCCGACCGCGTCGAGATAAACCGGCACGTCGGCGCGGCTGACCGTTGCAGCCAAGACCGGCACCGGGCCTTGCGCGGCGAAGCGGTTGAAGTGGCGCGGCTGCGGCGTCGGCACGGCGAAGACATAGATCAGCGCCGCCGCGACTGCGATCAGCACCAGCCCGCTCGCCAGTATGCGGCGCTTGCGGCTGGCGGCTTTCGCTATTTGCTTCGGCAGTTCACCGTGCATTGGAAGCTTCCACCGGCGGCGGCTTTGGTAGCCAGCCGCCCCCCAACGCCTGATACAAGCTGACGATCGCCTGCAAACGGGCAAGCTGCGCCTGGAACAGCGTGTCCTGCGCTTGGTATAGCGTCTGCTGCGTCTGCAGCACGGTGACGAGATCGATCGTACCCTCGCGCAGTCGTTCCTCGGAAATGTTGAAGGCTTCCCGCGAGCTCTTCACCACCTGGGACTGAAGCTGGACCCGCAGGCCGGTCTGGTGGATGGCGTCGAGGGCGTTCTCCACGTCGCCGAAGGCGGAGATCACCGCCTTGCGGTAATTCTGCAAAAGCTCGTCCTGCTTGCCCTTCTGCAGGTCGAGATTGCCGAACAGTTTGCCGCCCTCGAAGATCGGCTGCGCCAGGCTGGCGGCGGCCGAAAAGATTGCCGATTCCGGCCGCAGCAGCAGCTTGAGGATCGAGCTCTCATAGCCGCCTTCGCCGGTGAGCTTGATGCTCGGCAGAAACTGCGCGCGCGCGTTGTAGACGTTGGCGTTGGCAGCGGCGAGGTTGGCTTCCGCCTCGCGGATGTCGGGGCGCTGCGTCAGCAACTCGGACGGCAGGCCCGGCGTCACGCGCGGAATGGCGATCGAGCTCAAAGAGCCGCCGCGGATGTGCACGGATTCGGGCGAGCGTGCCATCAGCACGGCGAGCGCGGTGCGGTTCTGCTTGAGCGTCTGTTGCAGCGGCGGGATGGCGGCGCGCAGGCTGTAGACCACGCTTTGCTGCTGGGCGGTCTCAAGAGCGGAAGCGGTGCCGGCGGCAACGCGCTGCTTGATCAGATCGAGCACGCGGGTAGCGCTGACGATGTCGTCGCGCGCGGCGCGCAGCCGGTCCTGCGCGGCCAGCACCTGGAAATAAGCGTTGGCCGCGCTCACCACGGTTGACAGGCCCACCACCTCGCGGTCGTAGCGACTGGCGACGGCGCCTTGCTCGGCGGCTTGCAGCGCTGCGCGGTTCTTGCCCCAGAAGTCGATCTCGTAGCTGGCGTTGAAGGTGAGTTGCAGGTCGTCGCGCAGGATCTTGGTGCTGGGAATCGTGCTGGGCAGCTTGGCGCCCTTGGCGGCGGTGGTCTTGGACGACTGGTTGCGCGAAGCGCTGCTGTTGACGTCGATCAGCGGCAAGAGCGGGGCGCCGGAGAGCCGCGCCTGCGCGTCGGCCTGCACGATGCGGGCGATCGCCGCGGCGATATCGAGATTGGCGGCGCGCGCCTGTTCGATGATGGCGGTCAATTCGCGCGAGCGGAACTTGCGCCACCAGTCGAGCGGCGGCAGCGCGGCTTGCGCGGCCGCCGGGTTGCGCGGGCCGCCGGCATAGGCAGCCGGAATATCGAGGCCGGCCTCCGGCAGGTCGCCGGTGAGCAGGCATCCGCCGAGCGGCAGCATCAGGCAGAATCCTTGCAGCATAGTGACAAACGGACGCGCGCGCCCTTTCGTTCCCCAACCCGCTTGCGTGCGACGCATGCCGACGACTTTCGAAACGCCTGCGAAATTAGCGTGATAGTACCCTTTTTTATCGGTTTTTGCTCGTGGTTTTGCGGTTGCGCCAATTGGCGATGGCATGGCGGCCGGCCGCGGACAGCTGCGAGGCCACGTCGGCGAATACGCCCTGGATGACCTGGTCGAAGTTCTGCCGTGCCATGCGGGTCTCCGCCATGGCCGCGCGTAGGTCCTCGATCTTGAACGGGTCATGCCGCAGCGTCTCGTGGATGTGCTCGCGCGCGGAATGATATTTGCCTTGCGCACTCTCGATGGCATCGTGATGGGCCTGCATGGCGCCGCGCACGATCTCGGCGTCGGCCTGCGGTAGCGTAGCGGCCAGCCGCTCGACGCGCACGAACACGTTGCGGTCCCAACGCGAGGGCGGCGCCGGTCCGCGGATTGCTATCGCCACCGCGACGCCGACGAAGAACAGGTTGAGCGCCAGCGAGCCGAGCAGCAGCCAACGCGAATCGCCGCGCGTTGTCGTGGTCAGGGCCTGGGCAATGCTCATGGCCGAGCTCCGGTCAATTCCTCGGGCTCGAACACGACCGAGCCGATGCCGGCGCTGCTCGAGACCGCCGACTGGCCATCGAAACGGTCGATGCTGCGGTCGAGGCCGGTTATGCCGATGGCGAAGCCGAAAACGGCGCAGGCACCGAGCGCGGCCATGCGCGGCCAGGCCGGCGCGAATTGCCAGTCGAGCAGTACTGCCGGCAGCCGCCAGAGCGACATCTTCTGGCGCGGCAGCGGCGCGGCCAGCCGCGTCATGACGCGCGCCACCGATGCCTCGTTGTCTTGCGGCGCATTCGCATGGCGCTTGAGTGCGGCATCGAGAAACTTGTCGAACTGGTCGTTATTCATTTTCTTTGTCCTCATCGATCACTGTGGCCAGCGCGCGGCGCAGGTTTTGTTTGCCGCGCACCAGCAAGGTCTCCACCGCCGAGACGGTGGTGTCGAGTATTTCCGCCACCTGGGCATTGCTCATGCCCTCGGTGTAACTGAGCACGATCGCCGCGCGCTGACGCGTCGGCAGATCAGCGATCGCTGCGGCCAGCATCCGCTCGCGCTCGGCCGCCTCCGCGCTCTCGCCGGCGAGCGGGGCGGGATCGGCGATTTCGCCGGCCGCTTCCAGTTCCACCCAGGCCGCGCGCCGCTTGCGGTCGAGGCAGAGATTGACCACGACGCGGCTGAGCCAGGTGCGCAGCAGCGCCAGCGGCTGCCAGCGCGGCGCGTGGGTCCAGACTCGCAACATGGCTTCCTGCGCCACGTCCTCGGCGTCGGCCGCGTTGCCGAGGATGCGGCGCGCAAGTCCAAGCATGGCCGGTACGTGACGGCGCGTGAGCTCACGGAAGGCCCGTTCGTCGCCGCGCGCAACCCGGGCCATGAGCGCTTCGTCGCTGTCATCCATCGCGGCTGCGCGGTTGGCATCGCAATTGCCGATCCATAGTCGCTCGTGGCCTTCTTATTCAACGCGTCAGAGTGGCGAATCCTGTGCCGGGAGGAAAGCCGGGGCGCGCCGGAGCTCCCCCGTGGCCGGCATTAACGTATTGAATCGTCTAGGTTTTGCAACCCGGCCGGCGGGAGCGGTGGAAACCGCGCGCTAATCCAAGGGAATGGCCATGACGCCGGCCGGCGCCCGCCGGCCTGCCGCTTTCGGATGTCAATCTCCGGATGATCCCTGCTCGACGCCGGTGCATTCATGGTCGGCGCGCACGGCCTAGCGCCCGAGCCGCTCGAGCGCGGTCTCGTACAGCATCAGGTGCGGCCGGCCGCGGCGAATGCTGGCTTCCGGATATTGATAGCCGGCGAGCTTGCCGCGCGGCTGGCACAGCCGCGTGATGCCAACGCTCAGTGGTTTGATGTCCGGCGCGCGCCCAATGGCCGGGACAAGCTCGGCCATGACGACTGAAGCGGCGAGAATGGACGAAATCGAGGAATCTCTGCCAACATAAGGCCGAAGCGGCGATATTTGCCGTTGCAAACAGGAGGAACCCATGAACCAGGCACGCTACGACCGGGGCATGCAGATGCGCCGCAAGGTGCTGGGCGACGAATATGTCGACCGCGCCGTCGCCAATACCGACGATTTCAACCGCGACTTCCAGGCGTTGCTCACCGAATATTGCTGGGGCGCGGTGTGGGGCGACGACGCTCTCAAGCCGCGCGAGCGCAGTATCCTCAATCTCGGCATGATCGCCTGCCTTGGCCGCATGCATGAATTCGAGGCTCATTTCCGCGGCGCGTTGCGCAATGGGCTCACCCCCAACGAGCTCAGCGCCATTCTGCGGCAGATCGCGGTCTATTGCGGCTTCCCGGCCGCTGTCGATGCCCATCGCGTGGCCAAGCAGGTGCTGGCCGCCGCACCCAAGAAAGCCTGAGCCGGCACCGCAGAATCACGATACTGAGATAGCCGTATTCTGGTCTTGAATGTGCCGCCATCCGGGGGCAATTCAGGGGCGGGTAGCGGTGGGCTGCCCGCCGGCCTACAGGTAGATGATGATCCGACGCTTCAGTGTAGTCCTGCTAGCGCTGCCGGTGGCGGCGGCGCCGCCGGCCGCTTCCGCGATCGCGCAGACCTATCAGCAGCCCTCCTACAACAGCGCCCCGCCGCCCGGCTACCAGATCGACCCTAACAACCCCGATCTGGCGGTGCGACGGCCGCGGCACCAGGCGCAGCAGCAACCCGGCCGAGGCGTGCCCTATCCGGAGGAGCGTGAAGCCGAGGCGCCGCCGCCTTATTTTGTGCCCCCCGGCGCGCCAGCCTATGGCCATCGGCTCGGCCCCCAGCAGCCGCCCGCCGCCGATAACGATCTCAATGCGATTCGTCCGCCAGGCACGGTTGGGGCTGCGCCCAGCGCCACGCCCCAGCCGGTGCCGCCGGCGGCGACCGCGGCGCTGCCGCCGGAGGATCAGCCCGAGCAGGGCCCGCCGCAGGAACTCCCGGCCAATCTTCAAAAGCAAATGGTCGACTTCAAAACCAAGGAGCCGGCCGGCACCATTATCATCGATACGCCGCACACTTATCTCTATCTGATACTCGGCCATAACAAGGCGATGCGTTACGGCATCGGCGTCGGCCGCGAAGGCTTTACCTGGTCGGGCACTGAGCGCGTCTCCAAGATGAAGGAATGGCCGGACTGGTTCCCGCCGGCGGAGATGATCGAGCGCCAGCCCTATCTGCCGCGCATGATGGCCGGCGGCCCGGGTAATCCGCTCGGCGCGCGCGCCCTCTATCTCGGCCACACGCTCTACCGCATCCATGGCACCAACCAGCCCTCGACCATCGGCAAGTTCGTGTCGTCCGGCTGCATCCGGCTGCTCAACAAGGACATCGAGGATCTCTACAGCCGCGTGCAGGTCGGCAACCGCGTGGTGGTGCTGCCGGGCCAGTCGCCGCCATCGGATGAGATTGCCAAGGGCGGCAATGCGTCGCCGGCCCCGAATGCGCAGGCGGGCGCCGCGCGTGGGCCCGTGCATGCCGCGCCGCGCGAAACTGGCACCGCGATTTCCGGCGCGCCGCTGCCGCGCATCCGCTGAAGATTATTCCGCCGCGGCGTTCGTGCTCTTGCCAATCGCTGCGTTCACCCGCGGCATGACCTCTTCGGCCACCAGCTGCATCGAGCGCTTGGCGAGCGCCGCGTCCACCCAGTCCATGCCGGCATAGACCAGCTCGCCGAAATCGCCGGTCTGCTTGCGTAGCTTGAGGATTTCGTCGACCACCTTGTTGACGCTGCCGAAGGTGACGCAATTGTCCATGACGAAATCCTCGGTGATCTCGTCGTCGGGCTGCGCCTTGTGGCTCTTGAACACATTGAGCCTGCCGCCGCGCTTCAGCTTGCCGCGCATCTGCGAGAAATAGAACCGGTAAGGGCTGTTCTCGTCGTCGCGGCCATAACGACGCGCCACCTTGTCGTCGTCGGCGACGAAGATGGTGCGCGCGATGCGCCAGTCCGCGATGTCGGCTTGCTGGCCGACCTCGGCCTTGCCCTTGGTGTAATTCGTCCAGTGCGACTTCAGATGCTGCGGCAACAGGAAGTTCGCCGACAGCGGATGGAAGTCGCGCTTGCCCATCAGCACGACGCCGGGAGAGAACGGCGCCACCACGGTGCCGACGATCTCGGGCCGCGGCTTCTGAAACGGCTTGGCCAAGAAGCCGACGCCGAGATGGTGGGCGGCGGCGCGGTTTATCGCCACCTTGAAGCGGTTGTCGGGAAAATCGATGTCGTAGGGCGGCTCGCGCTGCCAGATCGCCAGGATAACGTCGATCGCCTCGGCGAACAGTTTGTTGCGATCGACGTCGAGAATGCCGATGGCTTCCGCATCGGAGGGGAGCGCGCCGGCCGAGACGCCGAGGATGAAGCGCCCTTGCGCCAGGTGATCGAGCATCGCCGCGTTCACCGCGATCAGAACGGGATGCATCTGCGACAGGTTGGTGGTGCCGGTGGCGAGTTTGATCTGCTTGGTCTGGTGGATCAGCGTGGCGTGGAACAGCATGCTGTTGGTGATGTTCTCGCAGGCGTCGGTCAAGTGCTCGCCGACGAAGGCGTCATGGAAGCCTAATTTGTCGGCCAGAATGACCGCCTCGCGGTCCTCGCGCAGCGTCTGCGACCAGTCCCGGCCCATCGGATGCACCGGCATGGTGAAGTAGCCCAGCCGCATACCTGTCTCCGCAATCAATTTTGTCTTTGTCGGAAACTAGCTGACCCGCAAGCTCGATGCAGCAAACTTTCCTGTATGCACGGCATTTCCGCTTCGTACAGCGGACGTGAGTTTCGCCGCGTCCCGCAATGACATTGGCCATTTTTTGAGAGGGCGAAATTCGCCCCTGCGGGGCTGTACGAGGCAGGCCCAGAGGACTGGACCCGCAATGGCTGGACCGTTTTCCACTGGATGAGGTGGCGCGCCACCACCACTGGCGCCGGCTGTGTCATAAGGATGCGATTCGAGGCCGAGGGAGACGCCGCCATGATGCGCTGGTTTCACGCCTTAATGCCGAAGGAGGAGCGTTTCTTCGACCTGTTCGCGCGCCACGCCGAGGCCGTGCTGGCAGGCGCGCGGGCGCTGCGCGCCATGATGGAAGGAGGCGGGCAGGTCGAACAGAACTGCCGTCTCGTCGTGGAGCATGAACACGAGGCCGACGATGTCACCCGCGAGGTACTGATCGCGGTGCGTCGCACTTTCATCACACCGTTCGACCGCGGCAGCATCCGCGACCTGATCACCTCGATGGATAACGCCATCGACCAGATGCATAAGACCGCCAAGACCGTCATCCTGTTCGACGTGCGTGACTTCACGCCCGAAATGAAACATATGGGCGATGCCATCGTGAAGAGTGCCGAGCTCACCAAAGAGGCAGTGCCGCTCTTGCGTTCGATCAGCCGGGAAGCCGTCCACATCAGCGCGCTGACCGAGCAGATATCGCAGATCGAAGGCCACGCGGACGAACTTCATGACGTTGGGCTCAAGGCGCTCTACCAAGCCAACGTCAATTCAAACTCCATGGCCTTCTTCGTCGGCAACGAAATCTACGACCACCTCGAAAAGGTGGTCGATCGTTTCGACGACGTCGCCAATGTTATGCACGGCATTGTCATCGAGCATGTCTAACGCCGGAGCCTGACGCGTATGGACGCCGTGCTATCGCTGCCGGTACTGGTCGGCCTGATCGCGGTCGCGCTGGCGTTTGATTTCCTCAACGGCCTGCACGATGCTGCCAATTCCATCGCCACCATTGTCTCCACCCGCGTGCTGCGACCGCAATACGCGGTGGCCTGGGCGGCGTTCTTCAATTTTATCGCTTTCCTGTTTTTCGGTCTGCACGTCGCCAACACGCTCGGCACCGGTATCATTGCGGCCGACGTGGTCGACCCGCGCCTGGTGTTCGGCGCGCTGATGGGCGCGATCATTTGGAACTTGATCACGTGGGGCCTGGGCATTCCCTCGAGCTCGTCGCACGCGCTGATCGGCGGCCTGGTCGGAGCCGGCATCGCCAAGGCGGGAATTTCCGTCATCGTGTGGCGCGGACTGGTGCCGACCATTGCCGCCATCGCCGGCTCGCCGCTGCTCGGCTTCGTGCTCGCGATTCTGATAATCCTGATGATGTCGTGGATCTTCGTGCGGGCGACGCCATTTGCGGTCGACCGCACCTTTCAGCGGCTGCAATTCATCTCCGCCTCGTTCTACTCTCTCGGCCACGGCGGCAACGACGCGCAGAAGACCATGGGCATCATCGCCGTGCTGCTCTATTCGCAAGGCATTCTCGGCGATACATTTTACGTGCCGTTCTGGGTGGTGCTCGTCTGCCAGATTGCCATGGCGCTCGGCACGCTGATCGGCGGCTGGCGCATCGTGCGCACCATGGGCTCGCGCATCACAAGGCTCACGCCGATGCAAGGCTTTTGTGCGGAAGCAGGCGGCTCGATCACGCTGTTCGCGGCCACGTGGCTCGGCATTCCGGTTTCCACCACGCATACTATCACCGGCTCGATTATCGGCGTTGGCGCGGCGCGCAAGATGTCGGCGGTGCGTTGGAGCGTCGCCAACAATATCGTGATCGCCTGGATCATCACCATCCCGGCGGCGGCCCTTATCGCCGCGTTGTTCTACTGGTTGTCCGGCTATTTCTGAAGGGTCGCGCGGTTACGCCGCGACGCCGGCGAGGAAGCTCTCCACCTCGCGGCGCAACTCGGCGGCGGCGGCTTCCACGGCCTGCGAAGCCGACAGCACGCTTTCCGCCGACTGCTTTGTGTCGGTCGCCGCGTCCGCCACCTCACTTAAGACCGACACGACCAGCTTGGCCCCTTGCGCGGCGCTTGCCACGTTCTGCGAAATTTCGGCCGTCGCCGCGCTTTGCTCCTCGACCGCGGACGACACGGCGGTGGCGCAAGAGTCGATTTCCTGCATGCGGCCCGCAATGCGCCCGATCGCCGCCACCGCGCCGGTGGTCGCGCCCTGCACCGATGCGATCAGCTGCGAGATATCCTCGGTCGCCTTGGCGGTCTGCACCGCCAGCGATTTGACCTCGGCGGCCACCACCGCGAAACCCTTGCCGGCCTCGCCCGCGCGCGCGGCCTCGATGGTGGCGTTGAGCGCCAACAAATTGGTCTGCCCGGCGATGGTGCGGATCAGCTTGATGACATCGCCGATCTTCTGTGCGGCCTGCGCCAGCGCGGCGATCTGCTCGTTGGTGCCCTGCGCCTCGCCGACCGCCGCGCGCACGATGTTGGTGGTGAGGCCAAGCTGACGGCCGATCTCGCCGATCGAGTCGGTCAATTCGTCAGCGGCGACGGCGGCAGTCTCCACATTAGCGGAGGCTTCGCTGGAGGCATCGACCGCGCCTTCGGCGCTCTTCGAGGTCTCACCGGAATTGGCGAACAGCGTGGTGGCGGTCGCGCGCATCGCCATGGCGCCCTCGGCCACCGTGCGCAGGTGATCCTCGACGCGCCGGCGGAAAGCGGCGATCGCCTGCTCGATCACGCCGCGCCGCCGCTGCTGCTCCTGCATCAAGGCGCGCTCGGCCTCGGCGTCGCGCCGCTCGGTGATGTCCTCGTGCGTCGCCACCCAGCCGCCGTCCGCCATCGGCCGGTTGATGACCAGGACCGTCCGCCCGTCCGCCGACCGTACTTCCGTGCTCTTCGTGCCGCCTTGTGCCATGGCGGCGAGCAGCTCGCGGCGATAGTCATTGACGTCGCGCGCGAAGGTGCCGGTGGCGATGCGGTATTCGAGCAGACCGGAGAGCGTGGTGCCCGGCCTGGCGATCTCGGGCGGCAGCTTGTACATATCCGTGTAGCGCTGGTTGCAGACCACCAGCCGCTCGTTTGCATCGAACATGCACAGGCCCTGTGACATGTTGTCGAGCGCGACGCGCATGCGCGCGTTGTGGACTTGCAGCCCGCGGGCAAGAACCATGGCCGTGAGCGCCATCGCCAGCAGTGAGGTGAGCCCGGCGTAAATCGCCGCGACCGCGAGAACCGGCAGGACGATGGCGAAAAGCGTGAAGCTCACCGCAAAGCAGGCGGCCCCGATCAGCGCGGGCAGACGCCAGTCGCGCGGAATTGCGAGGGCGGGGGAAGGTTCGGCCATATTCGCGTCCGGATTGACGGGCACGGTATTCTTGGCCGGTTGTTTTGCAGTTAACTTCCGGGTCTTGAGGGGTTAAGCGAAGGTTAATCGGCGCCGGGCTACAGGCGCTCGACTGGTCCACTTGGGGGCTCCCGCCGATGCGTGTGCTTGCTTGGCTTGTGCTGCTGGCGCTATTCGCGCTTGCGGCCTGCGCCGGTCAGCCGGAGCAGCCGAGCTTCTACCGCGACCTGGCGCAACCGGGCGCGCAGCTTGACGCCGCCGCCGCCGCTTCTATGATCTCCGATTACCGCGCAAAAAACGGCCTGCCGGCGGTCACGCTCGATCTGGCGCTCACGAGCATGGCGCAGGCGCGGGCCGAGATCATGGCCAAGCGCGACAAGCTTGAGCACGGCGTCAAGAAGCCCTTCGTCAAGCGGCTCAAAGCCGCGGGCTACGACGCCAAGGTCGCGGCCGAGAACATCGGCGCCGGTTATCACACGCTGGCGGAAGCTTTCTCCGGCTGGCGCGATTCGAAGCCGCACCGCGCCAACATGCTGCTCGCCGGCGCCACCCGCATCGGCATCGCCGCCGTCTACACCCCGGCCTCGAAGTTCAAGGTCTACTGGACGCTGATCCTGGCGGAGCCGGAGGAGAAGAAAGGCTAGGGTATTTGTAGCATTTGCAAAATGACGCTGTCTGCTTGTGACCCTAAGCGGACATGGCCCCTTGCTTGAATTTTTGCCCTCTCGCATGGCCTTCCCGGAAGGCGTAATGTCATTCCCATGCCTGAAGTCCGTCAGTGGCTTGGTTCCCTGGGGCTTGCCCGGTACGCCGATGCATTCGACGAAAACGCTATTGGGTGGGAGGTATTGCCCGAGCTCGATCATGACGTCCTAAAAGATGTCGGGGTGCGCGCCGCGGGCGATCGGGTCCGGATTCTCAAGGCCGCCGCGGCGCTGAAAGCCGGGAATGAGCCGACTGGGCCAACGCCTCTTTGTCCCGCGGCCAACCGGTCTCCAGCCGGGGCCGAAGCCGAGCGCCGGCAATTGACGGTCATGTTTGCTGACTTGGTCGACTCGACCGCCCTGTCTCAGAAACTCGACCCAGAGGAGTTTCGTGAGATCAATCGCGCCTATCAGTTGGCGGCGACGGCAGCCATCGTGAAATATGGAGGTTACGTCGCGAAATATATGGGCGATGGCGTGCTTGCGTATTTCGGTTATCCGCAGGCCCATGAGGACGATGCCGAGCGGGCAGTGCGGGCCGGTCTCGAGCTAATTACTTCCATTTCGGGGCTCGACATCTCCACTAAATTGGCGGCGCGGGTCGGCATTT
Source organism: uncultured Undibacter sp. (assembly GCA_964563195.1). Classification (GTDB taxonomy): domain Bacteria; phylum Pseudomonadota; class Alphaproteobacteria; order Rhizobiales; family Xanthobacteraceae; genus Pseudolabrys. The sequence continues at coordinate 11,175 of CAZLWN010000048.1, forward strand.
CGACCGGGGCGGTTGTGGTCGGGGATATTATCGGCGATGGCGCATCACAAGAAAGCGCCGTGGTGGGTGAAACGCCTCACCTCGCAGCCCGACTTCAGAGTGCGGCAGAACCCAATACCGTCGTCATTTCAAGTTCGACCCACGCGCTGTTGTATGATCTTTTCGATTGCGCCGATCTCGGTGCGCGGCGCCTCAAAGGCTTTGCTGATGAACACCGGCTGTGGCGAGTCGTTGGCGAATGGTCGAACGATAGTCGATTCGAAGCGCTGCACAGCAAGGAGTTGACGCCGTTCGTGGGCCGTGCAAGCGAACTCGGCCTACTCCTGGACCGTTGGGAAACAGTCGTTGCAGGTGAGGGGCAAGTGGTGCTCCTCGAGGGCGAGGCCGGGATCGGCAAAAGCCGCCTGGCCGACGAGTTCCGGCGCGCAATCGGCGCGAGGTTGCATACGCCGCTCCGTTACCAATGCTCTTCGCACCACACGAACTCCGCTTTCTTCCCATTTGTGAGTCAGCTGCAACATGCGGGCAATATGCGCGCTCAGGACAATTTCGACCAACGCTTGGACAAGCTGGAGTCGACCGTCGTCGATAAGCCAGAGCGCAACAAAACTCTTTGGCTGTTTGCGACTTTGCTGTCGTTGCCCACTGGCCGATACCCCGCATTGACGCTGGAGCCCCGCCAGCTCAAATCGGAGACGATTGCGGCGTTTTGCGCTCAACTCGCTGCCCTCTGTCAAGCCGCTCCTGTGCTTATCCTTTTCGAGGATCTGCATTGGATCGACCCGACGAGCCGCGAAGTGCTTGATGCCCTCATCGAGATAGGCCGGCAGTTGCCGGTGCTGTTTGTCCTGACGCGTCGTCCAGAGCCCGATTCGCCGTGGGGCGGTCATGGATTCATGACTGAGCTCCGGCTCAATCATTTGGCGCGCCGCGACGGCCTGACCATCGTTCGGGAGGTGGCGGGGGGAAAGAACCTTCCCGAGGAAATTACACGACAAATTCTGGCAAAGACCGATGGCGTGGCGCTGTTTGTCGAAGAGCTCACCAAGACGGTTTTGGAAAGCGGACTGCTGCGGGAGGAACCGACTTGCTATGTGCTCGATGGCGGTCTCCCGGAGCTTGCAATCCCCTCGACCTTGCGTGACTCCCTCATGGCGCGGCTCGACCGGCTTCTCGGGGTCAAGGAAATTGCGCAAATCGGGGCGTGTATCGGGCGCGAGTTCTCTCATCAACTCTTGCAGGCGGTTACGGGCATGCCCGAAAGCGACCTGCAAAGCGGACTTGCACGGTTGATCGACAACCAATTGATCTTCCGGCGGGGGACGCCGCCGGATGCGGCGTACACGTTCAAGCACGCTTTGGTGCAAGATGCGGCCTACGAAAGCCTTCTCCGTACCCGGCGCAAGGCAATCCATGCTGCCATATTAGCCGCCCTTGAGGCCGACTACCGAGGCAACCTTGGTGAGGTTGTCGAGATGCTGGCTCACCACGCCCAACGTGGCGAGGTTTGGGACAAGGCGGTTAGCTATCTACGCCAAGCCGGCGCCAAAGCGTACGCGCATTCAGCAGGTCGTGAATCGCGGGCCTATTACGAACAAGCGCTAAGTATCCTCGAAATGTTGCCGCAAAATGAGTCTACGCTAGAGCAAGGTTTCGAAATCCGCCTTGAGCTTCGGCCGGTGCTCAACCAGCTCGGCGAGCCGCGGCGAATGCTGGAACGGTTGCGCGAGGCCGAAAGCCTTGCCGAGCGATTGAACGACAATCACCGGCTAGGACGGGTTTGTGCGCTCGTGACCATCGCCCATTCACAGCTCGGAGAGCTGGATGAGGCCCTGGAATTCGGCACCCGCGCGCTGAAGATTGCCGGAGACCTTGAGGACTTGAAGCTTCGCATTCTCGCCACGACCTATCTCGAGCTTGTGCACTACTACCGTGGCGAATATGAACCGGTCATCAAATTGGCGACAGGTAATCTGGAAGCGCTGCCGGCGGACTGGGTCCACGAATTTCTCGGAGCCTCCGCACCGCCTTCCGTCTACGATCGCAGCTGGTTGATCCAGAGCCTCGCGCAGATCGGGAAGTTCGATGATGCGCTTCGATACGAAGCGGAATGCTTGCAGGTTGCGGATGCGACGCATCATCCGTTCACCATAGGTCAGGCTTACCGCGCTGCGGTTACGCTCCACCTCCTCAGAGGTGACTGGGCGAGGGCCCGCCCGCTGAGCGAACAGTGGATAGCAAAGGCGCGGGAGGGAAACGTCATCATCCAGCTTCCCTGGGTGATCGCAGCTTCTGCCTGGGCGCTGGCGCAACTCGGCGAGGCGAGCGCCGCGCTGGAGCGGGCCCGGGAAGGTGAGCAACTGCTGGAGCGTCAGGCTGCGAGAGAACTCGTCGTTACGAGGGGCTGGGACTATCACGCGCTGGGTCGCGCCTATCTGTTGCTCGGGCGGCTCGACGAGGCACGGCGACTGGGTGATCGTGGGGTGGAATGCTCGCCGCACCAGCCCGGGTACGCGGCCTATGGATTTTGCTTGCTTGGGGAGGTCGCAACACATCCCGACCGATTCGATGCCGAGTATGGCGAGGAGCAATACCGCAAGGCGCTGACGCTTGCGGAATCGAAAGGGATGCGTCCCCTGGTTGCCCACTGCCACTTCGGTCTCGGGAAGATCCACCGGCACATGGGCAAGCGCCAGGCGGCGGAGGAATTCTTCGCCACCGCGACCGCAATGTACCGCGAAATGGGCATGGGCGCTTGGGTGAAGAAAGCCGAAGCAGAGACGGCCGCGCCGCCATGAGGCGTGCGGTGGCAGCAAAACCAGACAAGGCGGACTTGGGCTGCGGCCCTCGGCGGACCTCGAGCACCAAGAATGCGCCCTTGCGGGTAGTGCATCAGTTTCAATAGGATTATGTTCTATCGGCGGTCCGATAAAATTTATGCGCAATATCGGACGTGGGAAGCCTCACACAGGAATATGCATCAAGTTTGACGCTCTCTGTATCGAGAATAATCCAAAATGAACTGCTGCAGATAATCTAAATCATGCACGCAAATATCAACGAGAGGGTGATTTACAAATCCTCCCATGGGGCTAATTGGCCTGTTTATATTGCCCCGATTACGATACGCCTCCGCCTCCGCTTTTGATGAGAACTGTTCAATCTTCAATGCAATCTCATCCTGTATTCCGTCAAATTCTGTTTTGCGCCCTTTTTCATCCAATCTGTTTTTTCGATAATCCCTATCAGTATCGATCCTGAACCTCACGATCTTAGTTCGAAGCGCTGCAATTTCGTCTAGAAGCTGCTGCTTGGCCCCACGGTTAAGTAATGTCGTTTCAAGCTCAATTGCTCTCTCTCTTTCTTTTTTCCAGAAATAGAACTGGTCCAGGAATATCAAGCGGAAGATGAATATTAGAAGCCACGCCATAACGGTATAAATGACGAAAGTAAGAGCCCAATTAGTCGCTTGCTGAATTGGTTCATTGCCATGGATGATCGGCAGGACACCGCTCCAAATCATGACGGCCCCGGCGATAACTGCGCCCACCACGCCATTAATTGCGCTCCACGATGAGCGCAGAGCCAATTTAGCGACGCCCTTAATGTAGAATTTGAACATGCCGAATCCCACTCTACCGATTGTATCTCTGCTAGAGCGTAACGGTAGAATAGGAATGTGCGCCTATTCATACTGAGGCACGACCCCCTTGCGCCTCTCGACTTTATTCCTGTCATGACTATAATCCTATTATCCCGCTCTTCGAGGGGCGTCTTCTAGAGACGATCCTGAAGGCGGAGCGGGATGCGGCGCCCGCGGGTAAGGGGCGCCAAAAGCGGCACCCCTTCTTGTCCCGCCCGGAAGTTACGGCGCCGGGGACAGAAAAGCCGCCAATGGAGCGCCGAGTGGCGAGCGCGTCTTTTTTGCTCGAAAGAGCAAAGCGCGCGCCCGCCGCGAGGCGGGAAGGATGGTCGCGTCGCTCGGCGCTCCATCCCCTCGGCTATGCGCCGGGGGACTGGAAAGGACGACGACGTCCCCGCGCCGCCAAGAACAGGGGCGGCGGAGCGTTGGCTACGCCGGGCTGTTTGACAATGGCATCCGTGAAGCAATGCGCGGGCAACACGATCGGCAATGACGAGTCGGCGTTGTCCTCTGGACCTGCCCGATACTCCTGACTAGCCTCGCGCCGCCATGCCGAGTGCCGTCAGCGATTACGACACGCTCTACCGCCAATTCCGCTGGCAGATCCCGGCGCGCTACAATATCGGCGTCGATGTCTGCGACCGCTGGGCGGCGCGCGAACCCGACCGGCTCGCTATTCTGCATGTGCGGCCGGACGGCCGCCGCGACGAGATCAGCTACGGCGCCTTGCGTGACACCTCCAACCGGCTCGCCAATGTGCTGCGCGCGCAGGGCGTTAAGCGCGGCGACCGAGTGGCGATCTTCATGCCGCAGGCGCCGGAAGTCGCCGCCGCTCACATTGCGATCTACAAGCTGGGCGCGGTCGCATTGCCGATCGCCATCCTGTTCGGGCCGGATGCGCTCGCTTATCGTTTACAGAATTCCGGCGCCAGGGCGCTGCTTACCAACGGGCAGGGGCTTGGCAAGCTCGAGGAGATCAGAAGCCAAGTGCCTGAGGTGACCTGCGTCGTGTCGGTCGATGGCGAAGGCTTTGCCGACCTGCTCGCCAAGGCCTCGTCGGATTTCACGCCCGTCGACACGTCCGCCGATGACCCGGCGATGATGATCTACACCTCGGGCACTACCGGCCAACCGAAAGGCGCGCTGCATGCGCACCGCGTCCTGCTCGGCCATCTGCCCGGCGCCGAGCTGCCGCATTATCCGTTCCCGCAGGAAGGCGACAGCTACTGGACGCCGGCCGACTGGGCCTGGGCCGGCGGCTTGCTCGACGTGCTGCTGCCGAGCCTGCATCATGGAACGCCGGTGGTGGCGCGCAAATCCGACAAGTTCGATCCGGAAGAGGCGTTTGCCTTGATGGCGTCGGTCGGCATCCGCAACGCGTTCATTCCGCCCACGGCGCTGCGCATGATGCGCGCGGTGCCGAGCCCGCAGGGGCGCTACGCGTTCAAATTGCGCAGCGTCGCCTCCGGCGGTGAGTCGCTCGGGATCGAAGCGCTGGAATGGGGCAAGGCGGCATTCGGGCTGACGATCAACGAGTTCTACGGGCAGACCGAATGCAACCTGGTGCTCGGCTCCTGCGCGCAACTCGGCATAGTCAAGGCAGGCTGCATCGGCAAGCCGGTGCCCGGTCATACCGTGGCGGTGATTGGCCGCGACGGAACGCCGATGAAAGCCGGCGAGATCGGCCAGATCGCGGTCAAGCGCCCCGACCCCGTGATGTTCCTGGAATACTGGGGCGGACCGGAGGCGACGCGCGACAAGTTCATCGGCGATTGGATGATCACCGGCGACCAGGGCGTCATGGACGACGACGGCTATATCAGCTTTGTCGGTCGCGACGACGACGTCATCACGTCGGCCGGCTTCCGCATCGGGCCCGGCGAGATCGAGGATTGCCTGATCCGCCATCCGGCGGTGGCGCTCGCCGCCGCCGTCGGCAAGCCCGATCCGATCCGCACCGAAATCGTCAAGGCGTTCATCGTGCTGAAGGACGGTTACGCGCCGTCGGACGCGCTTGCCGGAGAAATTCAAGGCTTCGTGCGCACGCGCCTGTCGGCGCACGAATATCCGCGCGAGGTCGCCTTCATCGCGCAGATGCCGATGACCACCACCGGCAAGGTGATAAGGCGGCTGCTGCGCGAGCAGGCGTGACGCGCCTCAGTCCCGGCTGCCGCCGCCCAGGATGAACACGTGGAAACCGAGGCGGCGCTTGGCGATGCGGTAGAGCAGCATCGATTCCACCACCAGCGCGGTGGCGGTCGCCACCGCCGCGCCTTCGATGCCGATAAGCGGAATGAGCAGCACGCACAGCGTCAGGTTAACGACAAAGGCGGCAGCATAAGTAAAAGCGCATTGCTTGCGCTCGCCCAGCATGTTGAGCAGCCGCTCGGCCGGCCCGACTGCGGCGCGCGACAGCATGCCGATGGCGAGAATGAACATCACGTCATAGCCGGACGTAAAGCTCGCGCCGAACAACGACAGCAGCGGCCGCCCGAGCGCGAGGATCAGCAGGCAGGCGGCGAGCGACGGCCAGAACGTCCAGCGCATGGTTTCGACAAAGAACCTGGCCAGCCGCTGCTTATCGCCGTCCACGTGGTATTGCGTGAACTTGTGGGTGGTGGCGCTGGCGATGGCGAAATAGACGAAGGCGACCAGCGCGAGCAGGCGCGCGGCGGCGTAATAGACCGCGACTTCGTCGGGCGAGCGCATATGCTCGAGCGCCAGGATGTCGGCGTAGGTGAGCAGAAGGTAGAAGCCCTCGACTACGAAGATCGGCAGCGACGTGGCGAACCAGGTCTTGGCCTCGTAGCGCTTTTCGCCCGGCGCCACCTTGTCGCGCAGGCGGCGGTCGAGCACGAAAAGTTGGCCGATTGTCACCGCCCAGGTGGTGACCACGGCGACGATCATGGCGGTGGCCGCGTCGGCCGGCGCGCCGAAATACCAGGCGCCGCCCATCAGCACCGTGATGATGAGCTGGCGCCAGATGAAGAACGGTATCAGGGCGAGGTTGGGCCAGTCATAGGACTGCGCGATCCCGGCCTGCACCTGCACCAGGCCGTAGACCGGGATGGTGACGCAGGCGAGATAAAGCGGGATGACCGTGAAGTGGTCGAGCCAGGGCTTGAGCAGCGTGACGCCGAGCGCGCCGACGATGCCGATACCGGTGGCGATGGCGAAGGCGAGCCAGCGGCTGCCGCTCAGGAAACCGCGCAGGCGGTCGAGCGATTTCAGCTCGGTGTTTTCGGGAATGAAACGGCGCGCCGCCGACGACAGGCCGACGTCGGAGAGCGCGCCGATCATCAGCACCCAGGTCCAGACATAGATGTAGATGCCGAATTCGAAGCGGCCCATCCAGCGCGCCAGCAGCACTTGGCTGACCAGCGCCAGCATGGCGCTGGCGACGCGCAGCAGGAACACTTTGCCGGCGAGCAGCTGCGCTACCCGGCTGTCGCCGCGATCGGCGAGCATCGCCTTGACGCGCGCGAGCAGAACCGCGGCCGGCAGCGGCGACGCAGGCGCAACGGTTTCGGACTCGGTCAACGCCACGGGCTCTCGCTGCGCTGCCGGCGGCCGGGCTGCAAAAGACCGCAAGGCCATCATTCGCCGATAGCAAGGAATCGCTAAGAATAGGTGGGCGCACCGATTTCTGTAGCGAAATCAGACTGTTTCGAGCTTGGCCACTTCGGCCAGGATGCCCTGTACCAGCTTGCGGTCGGCGGCGCCGAGGGCTTCTTGCGGCGGCACTGGATCGCCGACGGCGTAGCCCTGAATCTGCAGGCCGGCCTTGATGCAGGCGGCGAGATTGAAGCGTGCGAAAGCCTCGTTGATGCGCCAGAGGTCGCGCTGGAGTTTCATCGCCTCCGGCCATTTGCCGGCGCGGCACAAATCATAAAGCCGCACGCTCTCGCGCGGCACGATGCAGGCTGGCCCCGCCATCCAGCCGACGCCGCCGATCAGCATCACCGCCGCCGGGATGTGCGCCGAGGCCGAAAACACTTTCATCTGCGGGCAGCGGTTCATGATCGAGAGCAGGCGGCCGGTATTGGTGGAAGCGTCCTTGATATATTGGATGCGTGGGTGTTCGGCGAGCCGCATGATGACATCGAGCGTCAAGTCGCTGCGCTGGAATTGCGGATTGGTGTAAAGCACCACGGGAATGTCGACCGCGTCCGCGATGGCGCGAAAATAGGATTCGATCTGCGCGTCTTTTAGCGGAAAAAAGGCTTCGAGGATGGCGAGAATTCCATCGGCTCCGAGCGATTGATAGCGCTTGGCCTGCTCGACGGCATCGGCCGTCGCTGTCGAGACGACGCCCGGTATCACCGGCACGCGTTTGTTCGCCGCCTCGATCGTCGCCTGCACCACCGCCTCGCGCTGCGCACGGTCGAGATAGGCGAACTCGCCGGTCGAGCCGAGCGGCGTCAATCCATGCACGCCGGCCTTGATCAGATCGGCGCACAGCCGTCCGAGCACGTCGGTCTTGATGCGGCCTTGCGCATCGATGGGCGAGACCAGATAGGGAAACACGCCGTGGAAGTTGCTCATGGCCTATTGCTAGCACGCCGTCGTCAAAATACCCAAAGCGCCTCCGGCGGAAACTCCACGTAATGCTCGCCCGGCGGCAGCGGCTCACGGGCATAGGCGCGCACGGTGGTGTGGCCGCGCGCGAACAACAGCTCCCAGCGTTCGCCGAGATACATCGGCGCCTCCAGCCGCATCGGCAGCCGGTTGGGGCCGGGTTCGGAAACGCAGCGCATGTGCTCGAGCCGGATAATGCCGACCGCGGGTTCGCCGACCGCAGCCTGGGTGCGCGCCATGCCGGACAAGCGCTCGCCGAACACGTCAATGATGGCGTGGCCGTTTGCCTTTTCCAGCAACTTGCCTTCCAGCCGGTTGTTGCTGCCCATGAACTCGGCGGCGAACAGGGTCGCCGGATCGTTATAGAGCGCGGTCCGCGAGCCATCTTGCGCGATCGCTCCGCCTTGCAGCAGCACAATGCGGTCGGCCAGCGCCATGGCTTCGAGCTGGTCGTGGGTGACGTGGATCGCCGACAGGCCGAGCGTGACGATCAGCGTGCGCAAGAAAGCGCGTGCTTCCTCGCGCAGCTTGGCGTCGAGATTGGACAGCGGTTCGTCCAGCAGGATCACCGGCGGCTCGTAGACCAGCGCGCGCGCGATCGCCACGCGCTGCTGCTGGCCGCCCGAGAGCTGTGGCGGGAAGCGCCCGGCCAGATGCCCGAGCCCGATTTGCCCGAGCACTTTCTCCACCCGCGTCTTGATTTCGTCGGCGGATGCACCGCGCAGCTTGAGCCCGGCAGCAACATTCTCGAACACGGTGCGGTGCGGCCACAGCGCATAGGACTGGAACACCAGGCCGAGCCCGCGCTGTTCGGGCGGCAGCGAGATGCCGGCTGCTGCGTCGAAAAACACGCGCTTGCCTACCGCAATTGTGCCGCTATGCGGCTGCTCGAGCCCCGCAATGGCGCGCAGGAGCGTCGTCTTGCCGCTGCCCGAGGGGCCGAGCAGCGCCACCGCTTCGCTGGCCGGCACGCTGAGCGAGACGCCCTTGAGTATCTCGTTTTCGCCGAGCCGCAGGTGAAGGTCCTTGACGACGAGATCATCCATGCAGCCAGTGTCGCACAGCTTCAGCCGGCAAAGCCACCGCCATCGAGAAAGGCCCGCTCCTTAGGCGTGGTGACGCGCCCGAGAATGGCATTGCGATGCGGGAAACGGCCGAAGCGGCCGATGATATCGGCATGCGATTCCGCATATTTCAGGCTTTCGGCATCGCCGTGCACGCGATAGAAGACCAGCGCGCGGCGCTGATCGGCCAGATCCTCCGGATGCATGAACGGCAGATAGAAGAAGGTGCGCATGTCCGCCATGTTGCCGTCGAAGCCGTTGAGAATGGCGCGGCTGGTAATCGCCCGCGCCAAGGGATCGGTGGCGAAGGCGCGCGCTTGCCCTCGAAACATGTTGCGCGGAAACTGGTCGAGCAAAATCAGCAGCGCGAGCGCGCCCTCCGCGCTTTGCTCCCATTCGGTGAGCTTGCCGCTGGCGGCGGCTTCGTGGGCAACGAGGAAGCGTTGGCGAATTTCGTCATCGAGCGCGATATCCTTTTTAAACCATCGCTTGGAGCCGACGTCGCGCCAGAATGCGACCACGTCAGCAGGTTTGATCGCATCCGCGGTCATGGGCCTCAGGCCGCCGTGTCGGGCTCATCGCGCAAGGCGCGGCGCAGTATCTTTCCGACATTGGACTTCGGCAATTCGCTGCGGAACTCGATGTAGCGCGGCACCTTGTAGCCGGCGAGGCCGGCGGCAAGAAAGTTACGCACGTCGGCTTCCGTGGTCTCCTGCGTCTTCTTGACCGCGAACAGCTTGGGTACCTCGCCGGAGTGTTGGTCGGGTACGCCGACGACCGCGCATTCCAGGATGCCGCCGTGACTCATGGCCAGCTCCTCGACCTCGTTGGGAAACACCTTGAAGCCGGAGACGCTGATCATGTCCTTCTTGCGGTCGACGATGCGCACGCGGCCCTGGTCGTCCATCACGCCGATATCGCCGGTGCGAAAGAAGCCGTCCTTGGTCATGACCTTGGCGGTCTCGTCGGGGCGCCGCCAATAGCCCGGCATCACCTGCGGGCCGCGCGCGCAGATCTCGCCCGCTTCGCCCAGCGGCACTTCATGGCCGTCGTCGTCGCGGATCGAGATTTCGGTCGAGGGCAGCGGCAGGCCGATGGTGCCGGTCCATTCGGGTATGTCGCCGCGGTTGCAGGTGAGCACCGGCGAGGTTTCCGACAGGCCGTAGCCCTCGATGATCGGGCGGCCGGTCGCTTTGAACCAGGCGTCGGCGACCGGCTTCTGCACCGCCATGCCGCCGCCGATGGCGCATTTGAGCATGCTCCAGTCGATCCTGCCGAAATCGGGATGGTGCAGTAGCGCGTTGTAGAGCGTGTTCACCGCGGGGAACGAATTGACTTTGTACTTGGCGAGCTCCCTGATGAGCACGCCGATGTCGCGCGGATTGGGGATCAGCAAGCAGCATCCGCCGATGCGCACGCCGAACAGGAAGCAGGCGGTGAGCGCGAACACGTGATAGAGCGGCAATGCCGTGACGATGATCAACCGGTCGATCTTGGGCGGCGCCGAGATGATCGGATCGTTCCAGGCTTCCACTTGCAGCACGTTAGCGACCAGATTGCGATGCAGCAGCATGGCGCCCTTGGCCGTGCCGGTGGTGCCGCCGGTATATTGCAAAAAGGCGATGTCGTCGGGCCCGACCGGCGGCGTGTCATACGGTAGATTGCGGCCGGCCGCGAGCGCGTCTTTGAATGCGACAGCGCCGGGCAAGGTATAGGCCGGCACCAGTTTCTTGACGTGCCGCACCACGCCATTGACCACCGCGCCTTTCATCGCGCCAAGCATATCGCCCATGCTGGCGATAACGACGTGCTTCACATCCGTGTGCGGCAGCGCCTCCTGCAGCACCGCGGCGAAATTCTCCAGCACCACGATGGCCTTGGCGCCGGCATCGTTGAGCTGAAATTCCAGCTCGCGCGACTTGTAGAGCGGGTTGACGTTCACCACCGTGCAGCCGGCACGCAGGGCGCCTGCGATTGCCACCGGATACTGCAGCACGTTCGGCATCATCAGCGCGACGCGCGCGCCTGGCTTGATCCCGCGGTTTTGCAGCCAGGCGGCGAAAGCGCGCGAGGCGGCATCGAGCCCCGCATAGGTGAGTGTTTTCCCCATGCAGATGCAGGCTTCGCGGGCGGCGTAAATTTTGAAACTTTCCTCGAACATCGCGACTAGCGAAGGATAGCGCGCGGTGTCGATGGCGGCGGGAACGCCCGCAGGATAATGTTGAAGCCAAATCCGTTCCATGACGGTGGTCCGCGTCGCGCTAGCGATTCGCCGCCAGCATGAGTCCAACCGCTGCCGCACGCAAGGGCAGGCGACACGTCAAGCGTCGGCGCCGCCGAACGGAATGAGCGGATTGTCGGTGAGCGCGGCGCGGTCGGGGCGGTCAGGGGCGATGCCGCCGAGAAAGGCTTCGAACATTTCGCGCACCACGCGCTCGGGCAGGTCACGGGTAATGAACACGATCCGGGTGCGGTGGTCGTCGTCCGGCCAGCGCTCCAGCCGCGCGGTGGGGTGGAAGACGTGCTGCACGCCGTGCACGACAACCGGCGTGTCGGGCATTTCGGCAAGCTTCACGATGCCTTTGACGCGCAACAGCTTGGCGCCGTGGGTGGCGCGCAGCAGCTCGAGGAACATGTCGAGCGTGCCAGCCGGAATCGCAGTGTCGCTGGTCAGCACAAAAGAGGCGATGTGATCATCGTGGCGGTTGCGGTCGAGATGCTCATGGCCGTGGTCATGGTGCCCATGCGTGTCGGCATAGGCCTCGGCCGCCAGCCATTTCTTCACGTCGGGAATCTTGCGTGCCGGATCGTACAACCCGCAGTTCAACAGGCGGTCGGGCGTGGCTTCGCCCTTGGCGGCGTCGAGAACGGCAGCGGCCGGATTGAGCGCGTGCAGCCGCTCGATAAGCGCATCGCGTTGTTCGGCGCTCGCCAGGTCGGTCTTGGTCAACACCAGGCGGTCGGCGAGCGCCGCCTGCTTCACGGCTTCCTCATGAGCATCCAAAGTGGCGTCGCCGTTCACGGCATCGACCACCGTTACCACGCCGTCGAGCCGGTAGCGCAGCACGAGATAAGGATGCGACATGGCGGTGTGCAGTACCGGCGCCGGATCGGCGAGCCCCGTGGTCTCCAGCAGCACGCGGCGGAACGTGCAGCGGCGGTTGTCGAGATCGCGCAGCAAGGTTTCCAGCGCGTCCACCAGATCGCCGCGCATGGTGCAGCACAGGCAGCCCGATTGCAGCAGCACTATGTTGTCGGAGATGTATTCGACCAGCAGGTGGTCGAGCGAGACCTCGCCGAATTCGTTGATGATGACCGCGGTCTCGGCCAGCGCCGGATCCTTGAGCAGTCGGTTGAGCAGGGTGGTCTTGCCGGCGCCGAGAAAGCCGGTGAGCACGGTCAGCGGGATCGGTGTCGGCGGCTGGCGGCGGTCGGCTTTTTGCGCTGGCGCGCTCATTGCTTGGCCGATTTGGCCTTCGGCTTGCGGTGCACGGCCCGTTTCCGGTGCGGGCGGCTTTGCGTTTGCACGGGGTCGGGATGATCGGGCGGACCGGTGAACACGACGACCGGGGGCGTGGTGTCGACCGGCGGCCCCAGCACGAACTTGCCGGCGGTCGGCTTTAGGCTGGACAGCATGAAAGCCGGCGTCGCGCCGTTGTCGCCATCGGCGGCGGCACTGGGCTCTTCTTCGTCATTGTCTTCGGACGGCGGCTTGCGTCGGTGGCCGCCGCACATTTCCTCGCGCAGGTTCGGCGGCTGCGCGTCGATCGGCG
>CAZLWN010000049.1:0-23822 GCA_964563195.1 uncultured Undibacter sp.
TGGTCTTGGTGCCGGCCGGCTTGCCGCCGGTGTCGGCGGAGAAGAACTCGACCTTGCGGCCGGCCATATTGTTGCCGTGCTCCTTCAACCAGGTGAGCACGCCCTGCTCCATCTGGATGCCGCCCTGCGCCAAGCCGCCGGTCTTGACGGTGAGCAGGCCAAGCTTGAACGGCGCGCCTTGCGCGATCGCCGGCATCGGGAATTTGAACGTCGCAGCTGCCGCGCCGGCGGCAGCCATGAATTTACGGCGGGTAAACTTACGAGACATCGTTATTCCTCCCTCGTGCGCCCCTGCCGGGGCTTTTGTGTGGAATGACCTTGGCGGTCATTTTTTGATCGGCCGGTACGGCCTTATCGCTGGAGTCAAGGCAGCCTGCCGCGCCCATTCGGCGGACCCATCGACCCATCATCGGCCAAGGTGTTCCACCCTGTAAAGCCCGGCTGCTGCGTGGACGCGCATTTGCCCAACGCGACGCAATGGGCAGATCCAAGTTCGCTATGCTAGGCTGTTTTGCAGCGCGGATATTGGTCATCGGAGCGGCGACCATGGTTGCGAATGGTTTTGAGGTGCAGCGGCTGTCCGGCTCGATCGGCGCTGAAATTCTAGGTATCGATCTCGTCGTCGAGCCCGGGCACAACGTTATCGCCGCCATCCGCCAGGTGTGGCTCGATCACGGCGTGATCTTCTTCCGCGATCAGGACCTGCCGCCGGCGAAATTTCTTGGCTTCGCCAAGCGGTTCGGCGAGGTCGTGGAATATCCCTTCATCAAGGGCATCGAGGGCTTCCCGGAAATCATTCCGGTGATCAAGCTCGAGCACGAGACGCGCAATTTCGGCGGTATCTGGCACAGCGATACCGCCTATCTCGACACGCCGCCCATGGGCACCATGCTGATCGCGCGCGAGGTGCCGCCTTACGGCGGCGATACGCTGTTTGCCAACTTGTATCTGGCCTACGAGGCGCTGTCCGACGGCATGAAGCGCATGCTCGGCGGGCTGATTGCCATCAACTCATCGGCCAAGGCCGACGTCTCACGTACCCGCGCGGACCGCGTCCGCGACAGCGCGAAGGCCGAAGCCAAGAAGGAATATCTGGCCGAGCACCCAGTGGTGCGCACGCATCCGGAAACCGGGCGCAAGGCGCTCTATGTCAATGTCGCGCACACGCTGCGCTTCAAGGACATGACGGAAGCGGAGAGCGCGCCGCTTCTCAACTTCTTATTCCAGCATCAGACGCGGGCGGAATTTACCTGCCGCTTCAACTGGCGGGTGGGCTCAATGGCGTTCTGGGACAATCGCTGCGTGGTGCACAATCCGGTCAATGACTATCACGGCTTTAGGCGCGTGATGCACCGGGTGACGCTGGCTGGTGACAGGCCATGCTAAAATCGCCGGCTATGTCGGCTACTTGGAAAACGCAACTTGGCTTCGTCTGCCGCGTCGATTGATCGCGCAAGCATCAGCCAAATAGATGCTGGGCCCACGTGATGAACGCGGTGAATTGGTCGGGGTAGACCAAAAAGAAGACGATAAGCCCGATGGGTGTGAGCAATAGCAGCCAATCGCGCATCGACTACTCCTGCCAATGGTCTCCTGTAAATTCCTCCTCCAACTCACAGGGGTAATACAAGTCCGCCGCGTGCCAATATCAGGACGAGTCCGTTTTCAGGGCTAATGCTACTCTAACAATCAAATGGAACTTTAACTTTTGGCCTACCATTCGGCATTGCGGAATCGCGCGTTAGATGCCGAGATAGTTGGACTTGATCTTGTCGTTGGCCTTGAGCTCCTCGGGTTTGGACGAATAGACCACCTGGCCCTTGCTCATCACGTGCACAAAGTCGACCAGCTTGAGCGCCAGGTTGGCGTTCTGCTCGACCAGCAGGATCGACAGGCCTTCTTCCTTCAGCTTGCCGATCGCCTCCCAGACGCCCTGGATGATGATCGGCGCCAGCCCTTCCGACGGCTCGTCCATGATCAGGCAGTCCGGATTGGTCATCAGCGCGCGCCCGATCGCCAGCATCTGCTGTTCGCCGCCGGACAGCGTCTTGGCGCGCTGGTTGCGGCGCTCGAGCAGGCGCGGGAACAGCTTGTAGACGCGTTCGAGCTTCCAGCCGTGGCGGTCCGGGCTGCGCTCGGCGACCAGCAGGTTCTCTTCCGTGCTGAGGGTCGGGAACACGCGGCGGCCCTGCGGCACCAGGCCCATGCCGGTGCGCACGGTCTCGAACGAGGATTTCTGGGTGATGTCGTCGCCCTTGAACATGATCTTGCCGCGGCGCGGCGGATTGAAGCCGACGATCGAATTGACCAGAGTGGTCTTGCCGACGCCATTGCGGCCGAGCAGGCCGAGGATCTGGCCCTGTTCGAGTTTGAGCGACAGTCCTTGCAGGACGTAGGCGTCGCCGTAATAGGTGTGGATGTCCTGGACGTCGAGGATCGCCATTGGGCTAGTCCGTGCCGAGGTAGATTTCTTGCACGCGCGCGCTGTCGTGGATCTGCTGCGGCGTGCCGGTTTCCAGAATTTCGCCGAAATGCAGCACTGAAATCTGATCGGCCACGTCGAACACTACATCCATGTCGTGCTCGATCAACAGGATCGCGAGATTGGGATCGAGCTTCATCAGGAACGTGGCCATCTCGGCGGACTCGCCTGACGACAGGCCGGCGGCCGGCTCGTCGAGCAGCAGGAGCTTCGGATCGCTGGCCAGCGCCAGCACGATCTCGAGCTGGCGTTGCTCGCCGTGCGACAGGTTGCGCACCTCGACGTCCTTGCGGTCGAGAAAGCTGGCGGCATCGAGCAGGCCGTAAGCCTTGTCATAGACCTCGCGATAGGACGACAGGAAACGCCACATCACGAATTTCGAAGGTCGCAATCCCTCGATCGCCAACAGGACGTTGTCAAGCACGGTCAATTTCGGAAACAGGCTGGTTACCTGAAAAGTGCGCGCCATGCCCAAGGCGGTACGGCGGTGGCTGGGCCACTTGGTCACGTCCTGGCCGAACAGCAGCACCTGCCCGGAGGTCGCCGGATAGATGCCGGTAATTACGTTGAACAGCGTGGTCTTGCCGGCGCCGTTGGGACCGATGATGGCCTTGCGGTCGCCCGCCATCACGCGCAGCGTGACGTCGCGGGTGGCCTGCAGGCCGCCGAAGTTCTTGCTCAGGTCTCGGAGCTCGAGCGCGGGCACGCCGCCGCCGTTCGATGAAACTTCGCTGCTCACACGCAAATCCCTTGAAAAAGAATGCCGGGGCCCGTTGGCCGGGCCCCGGCGCTGCGTCGCTTATTCGCAGTACTTACAGGGCGGATAGTTCTTGTCGTAGACCGGCTGCTTGAGGAATTTTTCTTTCCCGTAGGTCCAATACTGGCTGACGTTCGGGTAGGTCTTGATGACCACGTTCCACAGTTCGGCCTTCGGATAGCCGAACATCTTCTTTTTCTCGACTTTTTTGATGTAGATGTTCTGCACCGGATTGCGATCCTCGAAATGGACCGGTCCGCGCACGGCGTCGAGCTTGATGTTGCTCATGATGGCGATGAATTTCTCCGCGCCGGGATATTTGCCGCCGGACTTTTTCATCGCCTCGTCGATCAACTGCGCTGTGGTGTAGTTGGCCTCCGAATAGTAGGACGGCACCTTGCCGTAGTTGGCGCGGTAGGTTTTCACGAAGGCTTCGTTCTTCGGAGTCTGGATCGCCGCGCTGTATTGCAGCGCGGAGACGTCGCCGATCGCGAAGTCGCCCATGAACGGCAGGATGAACTCGTCATAGCTGGTGCCGCCGCCGAGGATCGGTTTCTTGAAGCCAGACTGACGTAACTGCTTGGGGAATTGCAGCGCCATCGGCCCCACCATCAGCGAGAACACGGCGTCGGCGTCGGATTTGATCTGCGGAATGTAGGGCCCAAAGTCCTTTTCGCCGAGCCGCGGCCAGAGCTTCTGGATGATCTTGCCGCCGCAATCCTCGAACGCCTTCTGGAAGCCGCCAACCACCTCGTAGCCGAAGGCATAGTCCGCGGCGATCGTCACGATCTTCTTGTGGCCCTGTTCGCAGGCCCACTTGCCGAGTGGATGATGCGGCTGCGACGAGGTCCAAGTGGTGCGGAAGACATACGGATACTTGCTGATCTGGCGCTGGGTCAAATCGTCGGCCGCCGGGATCGAGGGGATGTAGAGCGTCTTTTCTTCGTTGCTGACCGGCGCCAGCGCGTAACCGGTGGAGGCCAGCAAGCCGCCGATGAACATTTGCGCCTTGTCGCTCAGCACCAGTTTCTTGGCCTTGGTCACCGCGGCGTCGCCCTTGCCCTGGTTGTCCTCAACCACGAACTTGACGTCGGCGCCGCCGAGTTTGCCCTTGTGCTCATCCAGATACATTTGGAAGCCGTTGACCATGTCCTTGCCGATCTGGGCGAAGATGCCGGTCATCGGCGCGATGAAGCCGATGCGCAGTTCCTCCGCCCTGGCCGACGCATTCATACCCAGGCCGAGCACGATGCCGCCCAACAGCATTGAAAGCAATCGTCGTCGCAATGTGCCTGTCATTGTCTTTGCCTCCCTCGTTGTGTGCCTTCCGTCGCGCATTCAGGAAGGCGTTGGTACCAATTTCTCCGGCGTCGCCGATTTTGTCGACTTGTCGGACGACCCTCGGGCCTGGCGAATTCTTGCCGGAATGCCCATCAAGCCGGTCGGCAGATACAAGATCGTCAGCACGTAGACGCCGCCCAGCACGTACTGCCACCACGGCACCAGCGTGCTGAGATATTCCCGCAAGCCGAAAACGATGACCGAGCCGATGACACCGCCGACCAGCGTGCCGGCGCCGCCGAGGACGACCATCAAGAGCGCGTCGACAGAAGTCGTCAGCACCACCGTTTCGGGACTGACTAGGCCGTTGGTGTGCGCCCACAGCACGCCGGACAGCCCACCGAAAGCGCCGGCGATGACGAAGGCGATGTATTTGTGCAGCCAGGTATTGTAGCCGAGGATCTGCATGCGCAATTCGCGTTCGCGAATGCCGGCAAGACTGCGGCCGAACGGCGACTGCACCAGCACGTAGAGCGAAATCAACGTGAAGAGAAAGAAGCCGAACACCAGGAAGAAGAAGGTCCGCTCGTTGGTGAGGTCGAGCCCGAAAGTCGGCCGCGCCGTGACGCTGATGCCGTTGTCGCCGCCGGTGAGCGAATTCCAGCGATAGGCCAGACCCCAGACGCATTGACCCAGGGCCAATGTGATCATCAGGAAGTAAACGCCGGTTGCGCGGATGGCGAATAGCCCGAACAGCGCCGCCAGTGCCGCGCCGATCAGCATGCCGTAGATCACCACCAGCCAGAAATCCCAGCCGAGCCCAACGTGAAACTTGGTCGCCAGGATGGCGGTGAGATAGGCGCCCACGCCGAAATAGGCCGCCTGTCCGAGCGAGGGCAGCCCGGTGAAGCCGAGCAGGATGTCCAGGCTCATCGCCAGGATCGCGAATACCAGCGCCCGCGTCGCCAGCAGCACCACGAAGGAGCTGGAATGCGGGACGATATAGGCGAGCGCTACCAGCGCGACGGCGACCATCAGGATCTTGAATTTCTGGCTGCTCATCATTTGCCGCTCACTCTCGTCCGAACAGGCCGGTCGGCTTGACCGCCAGGATCAGGACCATCGGGGCATAGAGCGTGAAATAGGAAATCTCCGGAAACAGCGCCTTGCCGAAATTATCGGCCAGGCCCACCGCCAGCGCGCCGATAGCGGCGCCCACCAGGCTGCCCATGCCGCCGATTATGACCACCGCGAAGGCGAGCGGCAGCATTTCGAAGTCGAGACCGGGATAGATGCCGAGAAAGGCGCCGCCGATGACGCCGCCGAGCGCGGCCAGGAAAGCGCCAAGCGCGAAGATGAACATGGAGACGCGGTTGGTGTCGATGCCGACGCCGCGCGCCATCTGCGCGTCGTCCACGGTCGCGCGCACGGCGGCGCCCATGCGCGTCTTTTCCATCACAAGCCAGATCACCAGACCGATGCCCGCCGCCGTCGCGATCATGAACGCGCGGTAGGCCGGGAAATAGATGCCGCCAATCACCACACTGGTGTTGAACATGTCCGCCGGGACGATGTCCATGTTGTCGCCGCCCCAGATGTCGAGCGCGGCCTGCTGAAACAGAAATGCGAAGCCGACCGTCAGCAGCACCTGGCGCAGCACGTCGGTTTCGATCGGGATAATGGGAATGCGGGTCAGCAGGAAGTATAGCGCGATGGTAAGGATCGCGGTAACCGTAACGAACGGAGCCCAGCCACTGACAACCGACGGACTCCAATTACCGATCGCCAGGGTGATCAGGATGGCGACCCCTAACGCGATTGATCCATTACGAAGATATTCGAATCCTTCGGATCGCAAAAACAAGCGCTCCATCACCAGGCCGATGGCGGCGACCGCCAGTGCGGCCACCGGCAGCGACAGCGCCCACGATCCCGTCACCCAGATCACCGACAGCGCGATATAGCCGCCCCATAGGAAATAGGCGCCATGCGCAAGATTGACGATCCGCATGACGCCGAAGATCAACGACAGGCCGCTGCCCACGAGGAACAGTAGCGCGCCGTAAGATATCCCGTTGAAGGCCTGGATGATCCAGAACTGCGTGTTCACTCCCCCTAATCCTTCATTTTGGTGCGAAGGTTGCGGTTACCTTACCCTACGACGGCTGGAAATGAACACCCCAAATGGCCGCAGGCGGGTTTTCTTAATATTAGACGAACAATCATGGATGTTTCCAGCGTCCGCGCGCGCAACGAATTCATGCCGCCTCATTTACGGCTGCGGGGTTTGCCGGCTGCCTGCTTTTTTGGCGGGATGATCGGCAGCAGCAGATAGGGCACTTTGCCGCGGCCGAAATGCAGGCTGGTGGTGCCATTGAAAATAGCGGGCGGCCGGTCACGCGGATCGTCGTGCAGGAAGGGACCGCAGCCCTTCAGCTCGTTCTTGAAGTTGGACAGCTTGCCGCCGCTGGCGCCGCCATATTCGTAATCCTTGCCGCGGATCGACAGGCCGACGCGATAGCCGGCGGGGACCACGATGCAGGACGGCCAGATCTCGATGTCGAGCTCAACCACCTGGCCTTTCTTCAGCGGCTGCTTCTGGTCGTGGGTGTGATAGGGGCGGTATGGCGTCGACAACTTTTTATCAAGCTTGCGATGCGAGGCGCGCAGCCACCCTTGCGCGATCGGCGTATGCGGGTCGATGGCGCCCTGGAATACGATTTCCTTCAGGTCGCCGGTAAACACCCGCAGCACGATGAAGAAGTCGGCGTCGCTGGTGGAGGAGGATGCGAACAGCTTGAGCGCCGAGGGGCCGGTGATCTCGGTTTCCTGCGGCAGTCCCGGCGTCAAGAAAGTGAGGCCGTCGCCCATGGCGGCGAAGTTGAGCTTGGCGTTGCCGGACGGTTTCTTGGTCGTGAGCGCCATGTCGGACGGATCGAGATAGAATTTCGTCCACTTGGTGCGCTTGAGCGGCCATTCGTTTTCGGCGCGCGCCACGAACTTCTCGCCCGGGTAACGCACTTGCAGCAGCACTTTCGGTTGCTTTCTCCAGCTGCTGTCCTTGCCGTGCAGGAAATAGTCGAAGAACTTGAGCTGCTGCTCGCGGCCGTAGTCGGTGTAGAAATGGGTCCAGTGCTCGATGCCGTGCGCCTCCAGCCATTTCTGCTTCGACGCCGCGCGCACGAAGCCCTCGAAATTACCGCGCGGATGCAGGCCCTGGCCGCCCCAATTGGCGGCGGAGAACAACGGCGTCTTGATCTTGTCCCAGACCGGCGAGCGGTCGCGGTGATACTGGTCATCCATCGGGTGGGTGAGAATCTGGCCGCCGAAATCGGAGCGATTGCGGGCGAGCTCGTCCGCCGACAGCGTTTCCAGTCCGCACACTAGTTCGCCGTGGATGCGGCTGCGTCCGCCTTTTTCGCCGACGCCGTATTGCACGGTCTTGACCTGCATGTCGTACCAATTCTCCCAGAAGGTCGAGAGAATGCCGCCGTGATGCGTCATGTCGCGGTACCAGTCGGCGGAGCCTTCCCATACGCACATGGCGGCGAGATGCGGCGGCTGCAGCGAGGCGACGTGCCACTGGTTCATGCCGTAATAAGAAATACCATTGAGGCCGACCTTGCCGCTCGACCAGGGCTGTATGCCCGCCCATTCGATGCAGTCGTAGAAATCTTTCGTTTCGCGTGGCGAGAAATGATCGATGAAGCCCGGCGAGCAGCCGGCGCCGCGCGAGTCGACGCGCACGCAGGCATAATCGTGCGGCACCCATTTCTCCGGGTCGACCACTTCCCAGTTCTGATATTTGTTGCTCGAGCCGGCGGTGACGTCGGGATGCTTCTCGACCATGCGCTGCCAGGCACTCGGATAGCCGTCCTGGAAGCTAAGATTCTTGGCGTAGGGACCGTAGGTCAGGATGACCGGATTTCGACCGTCTTTCACGGGGCGAAAAACGTCGGCGCGCAGCACCAGCCCGTCGTCCATGGTGATCGGCACGTTCCAGTCGATCCGCATGCCGTCGCGGACCTCCGAACGCTCTTGCAGCGCGGCCATACGCTCTCCTCCCCAGGGGTCTTTGTTTTGTGGGCGGGAGGCTACAGAAATGGGCGGGTTCGGTACAAGCCCATTTACGCGCGCTTGCGTCGCTTCACCTTTGCCATCTTCTCCAGCACGGCGCAGACCGCGGCGGTATCCTGCGCGCCGAAGCCGCTCTTCTGCGCCTTCAAATAGACCGCCTTGGTGGCGTTGAACATTGGAGTCGGTGCCTCGATCTTGCGGGCATAGTCGCTGATCACCCGCATATCCTTATCCCATACCGAGATCTTCATGGTGGCGTCCTTGTAGTCGCCCTTCACCATCATGGGTGCGCGCAATTCGAAGATGCGCGAATTGCCGGCGCCGCCCTTGATCAGATCGAAGATCACCTGCGGCGGCAGGCCGGCCTTCATGCCGAGCACCATTGCCTCGGCGCTAGCGACGTTGTTGATGGCGACCAGCAAGTTGGCCACATATTTTATCTTGCTGCCATTGCCGAACGGGCCGACGTCGTAGGCGTGGCGGCCGAGGGCTTCGAACATCGGCTTGAGCCGCCGGATAACGGCGGAATTGCCGCTGGCGTAGAATACTAGGTCGCGCGCCTTGGCCTGCGAGCCGGTGCCGCTGACCGGCGCATCGAGCATAGCGTGGCCGGCTTTGGCGAGCAGGGCGCGTGCTTTCTCCTTGTCTGAAATCGCGAAGGTGCTCATTTCTACAATCACCTTGCGCGGCCGCTTGACGGCGACGACGGCGCGGGCGGTGTCCATGAGCGCCTGCGGCTTGGGCAGGCTGGTCAGGATCACCGGCACCTGCTCGGCGACGGCGGCGGCGCCGGCGGCGATCGCAACGCCGGCGCGGGCGGCCTCGCGGCGGCGCGCCGCGCTGATGTCGTAGCCGACCACGCGCCAGCCAGCGCGCGCCAGGTTCTTGGCGAAGGCGCCGCCCATGATACCGAGGCCGACAACGCCGATCGTGCCCTTGTTCTTCTTGGCCGCCATTCAATAATTCTCCTCAACGAAAATCCGCGTGAAGCGGAGCCAGATGAATGGTCTTAAGCACTCGGGGGCAAGGCTGTCGAGTGGGCAAGTGTTGCAATGCGGCTTTCAAGCCGCGCCACGATCGCTTATCGTCGCCGGCAAAAGCTTCCCGGGAGGAACCATGAAAATCGGAGTAGCCGGTCTCGGCGCCATGGGCGCCAACATCGCCGCGCGGCTGATCGAAGTCGGCCACGACGTCACGGTCTGGAATCGCACGCCGGAAAAGACCAAGCCCTTGGCCGAGGCCGGCGCCAAGGTCGTCGGTTCGCCGGCCGAGGTAGCCGCGGCGAGCGAAGCGGTCATCACCATCCTCACCGACGGCAAGGCGATCGACGACGTCTACAACGGCGCCAAGGGATTGTTATCCGGTGACGTCAAAGGCAAGCTGTTCATCGAGATGAGCACCGTGGCGCCCAAGGTCGAGACCGATCTTGCGCCCAAGGTGCGCGGCAAAGGCGCCGTGCTGGTGGAGTGCCCGGTGGGCGGCTCGACCGCGCCGGCGCGCAAGGGCCAGCTGCTGGGGCTGATGGGCGCGGAGCCGGCCGACGCCGCGCGTGCCCGGCCGATCCTCGAGCAGCTTTGCCGCAAGGTCGAGCATTGCGGGCCAGTCGGCGCCGGCGCCGCCATCAAACTGTCGATCAATCTGCCGCTGATGGTGGCCTGGCAGGCCTATGGCGAGGCCTTTTCCATCGCGCGCAGCGTCGGCTGGGAGCCCCAGCGCCTGCTCGACCTGTTCGTCGAGAGCAACGGCGCCAACAACGCGCTCAAGATGCGCGCCGAGATGATCGTCAAGATGTTCGAGGGCAAGGATCCCGGGCCGACCACCTTTTCAATCGCCAACGGCGTGAAGGACCTGCGCACCATGGTGGCCACCGGCGAGGCGCTGGGCGCCGACATGCGCGCCACCAAGGCGGCGCTCGCCGGCTTCGAGGACGCCACCCAGCATGGGATCGGCGGCGGCGACGGCGCGCAGATGACTGTCTATTGGACGCAGCGCGGGAAGAAGTAGGCAATTTACGGGGGACAGAATGAAACTCTTTTCCTACTGGCGATCGCTAGCGACTTACCGTGTGCGCATCGCCCTCAATCTCAAGGGGATCGCGCCCGGCGAGGTGATCCAGGTCAATCTTCACGAGGGCAAGCAGCGCGAGGACGCCTATCGCAAGCTCAACCCGATGATGGCGTTGCCAGCGCTGATCGAGGACGACGGCACTGTGCTGTTCGAGTCGCTCGCCATCCTGGAATATCTCGATGAAACGCATCCCAAGCCGCCGCTGCTGCCGAAGGAGCCGAAAGCGCGCGCGCGCGTACGCGGGATTGCACAAATCATCGCCTGCGACACCCATCCGCTGATCGTGCCGCGCGTGCGCGAGTATTTGGCCAGCGAGTACAAGATCGACGAGCCGGGCGTGATGAAATGGGGCCAGCACTGGCATCAAACGTCGCTCAAGGCGCTGGAGACGAATCTCGCCGGCTCCAAGGAGACCGGTCGCTTCGTGCAAGGCGAACAGCTCACCATCGCCGACATCTGCCTGTGCGGGCAGGCGGTGGGGGCGGTCTATTTCAAATGCGACCTGGCGCCGTTCCCGACCTTCAAGCGCATCGTCGATGAATGCAACAAGATCGACGCGGTGGCGCGCGCCCACCCGCTCAAGCAGCCGGGTGCGCCGGCGTCGGCGTAATCGCGCCTCATGCTCAATACGGCAATCGTGGGCCTCGGCTGGTGGGGCAAGAAGCTGGTAACGGCGGCGCGCGATTTCGGTGCGCCGCTGCGTTTCCTGTGCGGCGTGACGCTGGAGCCGGACACGGTGCGCGATTTCGCCGCCGAGCACGAAATGGCTATCGGCACATCGTTCGAAGACGTCCTTTCCGATCCCGAGATCAAGGCGGTGATCCTGGCGACTCCGCATAGCAAGCACCGGGCCCAGGTGGAGGCGGCGGCCGCCGCTGGCAAGCAGATTTACTGCGAAAAGCCGTTCGCGCTCAGCAAGGCCGACGCGGTCGCCATGCTCGGCGCCTGCAAGCGCGCGGGCGTCGTCATCGGTGTCGGTCATCATTTCCGGCTGATACCGTCGATGCGCGCGCTGGCCGAGCTGATGGCGTCCGGTGCCCTCGGCGCCATCATGCATGTGGAGGGCCACTACAGCCACGACTGGCTTGCTGACATGCCGGCCGACAGTTGGCGTATCGCGGCGGAAGAAACCCGCGCCGGTAGCATGACCAGCATGGGTATTCATGTGCTCGACTGCTTCCGCGATTTGATTGGGCCGATGAAGCGCGTGGCCGCGCTGTCGAAAGCGCGCGCGCTCAAGCTGGCGACCGGAGATACCACCGCCGCGCTGATTGAGTTCGAGAACGGCGCCACCGGCACGCTTAGCACCACGCTCAAGACCCAGTTCCGCTGGCGCATGGCGATCTTTGGCGAGAACTGCTGGGCCGAAAGCGTTTCCGAAACACGCATGATCGTGCGCCGTGGCGGCCAGGAGCCGGAGGTGTTTGACTATCCCCCCGACAACCACCTCGGGCGCAATCTGGATTTTTTTGCCAAGGCGGCGATGGGGCAGGGCGCTTTCCCGATAACACCTGCCGGCATCTTGCAGACCGCCGCGGCGCTGGAAGCTGTGTTCAAGTCGGTGGATGCGGACGGCGCATGGATGAAAGTGTGATCGGGGGGTGGGCCGCCGTGCGATTGCTTGACGGAGGCCGACGCATATCCGGCTGCACCGCGATCGGTATGGCGCCGCCGACCTGTTCGCGTTAGGCATCCGTGTCGGCCGGAATTCTCGGCACAGCGGATTTCGGCCGCATCAGGACTTCGCATCAGGACGTTGTCACATGCTCCAGGATCGATTTGTGCCGCCAAGCGGCGCCTTCACCCGCA
Source organism: uncultured Undibacter sp. (assembly GCA_964563195.1). Lineage (GTDB taxonomy): Bacteria > Pseudomonadota > Alphaproteobacteria > Rhizobiales > Xanthobacteraceae > Pseudolabrys. Next base: position 12,474 of record CAZLWN010000049.1, read on the forward strand.
GCGTTTCAGTCCGATTTTCGCATTGCGATCCCGCCGGCATCGTCTACTTCCCGCACTACTTCGACATTTTCAACGGGCTGATCGAAGACTGGTACGGGCAAGAGCTCGGCTACGATTATGCCGAGTTGATCATGGGCAGCCAGTATGGATTTCCTTTCGTTCACATCGACTGCGACTTCAAGATTCCGAGCCGGATGGGCGATATCATTGAGCTGACCTTGCTGGTCGAGCGCATCGGCCGCTCCTCGCTGGGCATTGCCATCGTCTGCCATCTGGACGGGCTTGAGCGGCTGCGCGCCCACATGGTCACCGCCATGATGTCGCTCGAAACGCGCCAGCCGGTGCCATTGCCGCAAGCGCTGCGTGACAAGATCGAAGCCTATCGCCGGAAGACCACGAGCGCCGGAGGCTGACCATGACCGCTGCCCGCCCGCGCTGCGCCAGCGTCGGCAGGCTCGCTACTTCTCGATAGGGAAGCCGACAATGCTGCCCCATTCGGTCCACGAGCCGTCGTAGATCTTGACGTTGCTATGGCCGAGAATGTGCCTCAGAGCGATCCAGGCCATGGTGGCGCGATGGCTCAGCCGGCAATAGCAGACCACGTCGTCGAATTTTTCCGGCGTGACTCCGGCCGCGGCGAACACGCCGCGCAGCGCATCGGGTGACTTGAACGAATCGTCCGCGTTCAGCAGTTCCTTGAAATAAAGATGGACTGCGCCGGGGATGCGCCCGGTTCGCTCGGCGCCGTAGTCGACTGGGAAGGAATAGTCAGATACGCGCTCTCCCGAATATTCCTCCGGCGAACGCAGGTCGAGCAACAGCCGCCGCGGCTGCCCCAAATGATCGCGCACGTTGCGACGACCGACGCGCATCGACGACGTTCCGACCGGCGTTTGATAGGCGACGGCGGGAAAGTCCGCCACGGTGCGCGACAGCGGCCGGCCCTCCATGACCCATTTTCGGCGCCCACCGTCGAGCAGCCGCAGCTTCGCGTGCCCGGCCATGGTGAAGGCCCAGAAGGCGTAACTGCCGTATTGAACGGGATCCCCGTACAGCACGACAGTCGACTGCGGGCCGATGCCCAGGCTTCCGAACAGCTGCGCCATCGCCGCGGGCGTGACGAATTCGCGATCGGTTTCGTGCCAGCACGCCGATTTCCAGTACAGCCACATCGCGCCCGGAATGTGCCCCTCGCGATAGGTCTTATCGTCGCGGATATTGCAGATTTCAACGATGCGCAGATCGGGGTCGGCGAGATGATCCTCGAGCCAAGCGGTGGAGACGAGGGGCGAGGGCTCCATCGGACGTACTCCCTTATGGTCGTGTCAAATCAATCGAGGGTGGCGGCGCTGGAAGCGGTGTTCAAATCGGTCGACGCCAACGGGGCGTGGATGGAGATTTAGGTGGAGGTTGCCGCCGCGCCCCAGGCGCCCAAGGTGTGCGCCTTTTCGCTCACCAAGTCCGCTTGCTCAATCGTTCCGGCCGCGGCCGGATCATATTTGTTCGGTGCGACCGCTTCCAATCCGGCCTTGGTGTCGGGATCCTGTAGCGCGCGGGCGAAGCCTTGTTCGTCGCGCCAGGCCCATTGGCCGTGCTCGAGCCGGGCGTAGACGCGACCAGTGTCGTAGTCGGCGAAATTGATCACCGGGATCATGCGGGCGCAGCGCTTGAGGAAGTCGACGTTGCATTCCGGCGCCAGGTTGTCGCCGAGATAGACCTCTTCGGGCGCATGCGCGTTGATGTTGATCTTGCGGAAGCGGTCGATGTCGAGCATGGCCTTCACGTCCAGGATCGTCAGGTCCTGGTTCCAGCCATAAGCCACCGTGCGCGGCCGCTCGCCTTCCTTGACGCTGTTGTCGAGAAACTCGTAGTGCACGCGCCGCCCGGTGTTGAGCGCCCAAGTGAAGAACAGTTCGGGCATGCCCTCGTAGGCTTCGACGTTGTGGGCCAGGAGATCGTCGACCGCCTTGTAGCGGCCGAATTTAAGCCCGCGCTTCCAGGCACGCTCCACCGTCATTTCCGACGGCGTAATCATAAAGAACATGTAGACCAAGTCGCCGAACCGGGTCAGCAGTCGGCTGCTCTCCTTGCCCGCCGGCACGAAGCTGTCGAAGCGGAAACGATCGATCAGGAGATGCGACATTTTTTCATTCGCGGCCTTTGCCGCCATGCGCAGATCGAGCTTCTTGTCGATGATCTCGACCTCGTGCCCGGTCATGGTGCCGGCATATTTGTAGGCGGCGCCCAGCGAGTCGTAGTCCAACAGATACTTGCGCCAGATGTCGGGGCTGATCAGCGCGAACTCGCTCCAGGGCAGGTGGAGCTTTTCCGCCAGCACCCGTTGCAACGGCCGCATCGTGCTCTTGCCCGAGGCCGACGCGCCCTTGACGTTCATGACGACCGGGTGCATCTGCGGCGGCAGCAGCCGATAGCCTTCGCGCGCGACCGCTTCCTGGAAGAACGGTTGGATGGCCTCGCCGATGACTTCGCTGCCGTAGTCGTTGCACACCAACGTGACGGCAAGCTCCGTGAGCAGCTTCTGGTCACCGTAGAGCCGGTCGCGCCGGCTGATGATCGCGGTGGCGACGGTGGCGAGCGCGCGGAAGCAGGCCTCGTCGAGCGGGTCGTCGACGGCGCCAGCCTTCTTGCGCCATTCGGCGGCGATGCGCCGGTCGCGCAATTCTGGGCTCTCGGTTGCGACGGCCGGTTTCTCTTTCGGTTTGCCGAACCCGAACAAGCCGCGCTGCTTTCCTTCGCCGCTGGCGGCCAGTTTCGGGCCGAAAGAGAGCGCCATCGAAAGCTCATCCTCAATCTTGGTGATGGCGGCGCGCTTAATGAGGTCGTAGGTCTCAACCAGGTTGTCACGATGGGGGGCGATGTAACGGGCGAAAATGGTCGATGCCATCGCGCGGAAGTTTTCACCGAGGGTGGCGTATTTGGTGCCGTCGGGAACCGACAGATTGATGGTGACGCCAATGAGCAGCTCGTGAACGATCAATCGGTCCGGCCGAAAGGTCACCAGGTCCTGCACCGGCAGCCCGCAATAGTCGCTCAACTCAAACGCCTTGGCGATGCTGGTCGAAACGTTGTCGCCGTTGAAGATGGTCGAGAGCGGTAGGTACGCGCGCGGTAACTGCGATTCCAGCCCCGGGTTCCAGGCGCTGTACTCGGTGGCATGTGTTGCAGCGTCCATGGTTCAAACGGCCGCGCGCTGCAACGGTGCGGGTGTCCCCGCAATCGCCGCGTCCCACACCTGGTGAATATGCGCGACTTCCTTCTCGAAGCGCTCGAGAAACAGCCGCGCCTGCGTGGAGAGCGTGCGCCGGGTCGGCTGGATCACCACGAACTCGGCGTGCATTTCCGGATCGACGATCGGATTGACGGTAAGCTCGCCGCGGCCGATGTCGTTGACCGAGATCACGCTCGGCAGAATAGTCGCCCAGTCCGAGCGCGCCACGAATTCAAGCGTGGCGATCATGGCGTCCATCTCCAGCATGGCTTCGATTTCGACGCCGTGGCTCTGGAAATAAGTATCGAGATTGCGCCGGCGGATATTGTCCGGGCCCGGCACCACGATCTTGAGCGGCTTGCATTCCGACAGCCGCAAGGGAGCCAGCGGCGTGAAGCGGCGGCGCGGACCGGAGATCAACATCTCGCGGTCGCGCAGCAGCAGCCGCGACTTCAGCCCGATGGCGCCTTCGAAAGCCGGCACCACCGCGAAGTCGAGCCCGCCGTCGAGCACCATCTCGGTCAGCAGGTTGCTGTAGCCCTCCACGATATGCAGGCGCACCTCCGGGCAGCGCGGCACGAAGTCGTCGAGCACCGGCGCCAGCACCGCGCGGGTGAAGGTCGGCATCAGTCCGATACGCAACTCTCCGGTAACCTGGCCGGCGAAAGCACGCGCCTCGACTGCGGCGTGCTCGAGCGCGCCGACCGCCTCCACGCAGCTCTTGTAGTAGCGATAACCCGCCGGCGTCGGCGTCACCCCGCCGGTGGTGCGCTCGAACAGCCTGACCTTGAGTGCGCGCTCGACCGCCGCCACGTGCTGGGAAATGCCCGATTGGGTGGCGTTTTCGCGTGTCGCAGCGCGTGTGAAGGAGCCTTCCTCGCACACGGCGATGACGGCGCGGATTTGCCGCAGCGGGATATTGGTCATGGACGCCCCGGATGACGGGCTATTAGAAAACTTAATGCCCCGGGGCAGAATATATTATTTCTTCTTGGCCTGCCAACGGGCTTAGGATTTCCGCCAATCAAACAAGGAAAACGCGCGCCAAACGGCGCGCCGTCGGGAGGAAGCCATGGGCACAGCAAATTTCGGCACCGTCGGCATGGATTGGCAGCAGCGGGTCAACTGGGACCGCATGCGTGAGTATCGTATCGAGCGCGCCCGCGCGATGATGAAGAAGCACGGCCTCGGCGCCATGCTCTGCATGTACGACGAAAACGTGCGCTACATCACAGCCACGCTGACCCCGGGCTGGTGTCGGCTCAAGCCCGGGCTGCGCTACGCCATGCTGTGCGGCGACGGCCGGCCGATATTGTTCGAGCAGGGCGACATCGGCATGCAGGTCGAGCGCCATAGCCCGTGGATCCCGAAGGAAAACGTGCGGCACTCGTTCGCCTGGATCAAAGGCGCGGCCGGTCCGGCATCTGTCCAGCAAGTGACCAAGTTTGCCGACGCCGTCATCAGGGCGATGAAGGAGAACGGAGTCGCCGGGCAAAAGCTCGGCTGCGACTTCATCGACATCAATATGATCAACGTGTTCAAGGAGAAGGGCATCACCTGGGTCGACGGCATGACCCCGATGATGGAAGCGCGCGCGGTCAAGAGCCCGGACGAGCAGGAATGCTTCCGCATCGTCGGCGCCATCGGCGACGCCACGCACTGGGAGTGCATGAAGTTCCTGCGCCCCGGCATCACCGAGAACCAGGTGACCGCGCATCTGATGGAATATCTCTACAACTTCCCGGGCATGGAAGACGTCGAGGACGTGATCGTGTCGTCCGGCCCCAACACCTGGCCGAACTGGCGCAACTTCTCCGACCGCATCATCCAGCCCGGCGACATCGTGTTCATGGATTTGGCCGCCATCACCTGGAACGGCTACAAGTCCTGCTATTACCGCACCTACTGCGTCGGCAAGGAACCGACCCAGGAGCAGAAGGACACTTACGGTACCGCGCTTGAGTGGCTCTACGACTCGATCGGCGCGGTGAAGGTGGGCGCCACCACGCGCGACATCGCGCTCAAGTGGCCGTCGGCGATGGAGACCTGGGGCTACGAGGACGAGGACCAGGCCGCCGCCAATCTGTGGGGCCACGGGCTCGGCCTGGCGCAATACGATCCGCCGGTGATCTCGCGCATCTGGTCGCTCGATCATCCGATCGAGATTCAGGAAGGCATGACCTTCGCGCTCGAGACCCAGCACGGCAAGAAATACCGCTACGGTGTGCGTATCGAGGAAATGCTGATCGTCAAGAAGAACGACATCGAGATCGTGTCGAACTTCCCGGTCAAGCAGATCACCGTGGTCGATCCGCTGCCGGGCTATGGGGACCATGTGAAGTGACTGTTACCTCTCCCCGCACGCGGGGAGAGGGAGCGCGCCGAAACCGTGGCAATTTCGAGAATTAGTCGCGCATGACCGCCTTCGTCATCCCACTCAGCGATCCGCTTGCGGCCGACGCCGAGTGCGTCGGCCCCAAGGCGGCGAATTTGGCGCAGCTCGGCCGAGCCGGCCTGCCGACGCCGGGCGGCTTCGCGCTCACCGCCGCGGCCTATCGTCATCAAGTGCGTCATCTCGGCATTGATGATTTGCTGCGCCACTATAACGAGGCCGATCTGCCGACCTCGCGCAAGCTGTCGGTGCAAATCCGGCTGGCACTTTATCAGCAACCGATCGCGCCCGACATTCTCGCGCCGCTGCTCGCGGCCTGGCGCACGCAGCGCAACGATGCGCCGCTCGGCGCGGTGCGCTCTTCCGCGCTGATCGAGGACCGCAAGGGCGCTAATTTTGCTGGCCAGTTCGAAAGCTTCCTCGGCCTTGCCGACGAAACCGAATTCCTCACCGCGGTGCGCGCCTGCTGGGCGGCGCTATGGACGTCGCATGCACGGCGCTACATGGACAATCACGACCTGTCGCCCGCCGACACGGCGATGGGCGTGCTGACCCAGCCGCTGATCGCGGCGCGCGCTTCCGGCGGGGGCTTAAGCGAAACCGCCGAAGGCCAGATGCTGATCTCCGCCACCTGGGGCCTCGGCTCGGCGATCGCGCAGGGCGAGGTGGTGCCCGACCGCATCGTGCTCGCCAAGAACGGCTTCCTGCGCACGGTGGCGGCCGGCCGCAAGAGCCATCGCGACACCTGCGAGCACGGCGTGAGCGCGCCGCAGCTGGTGCCCGAAGACCTGGTCAGCGAGCCGTGCCTTTCGCCCGGTGAGGCGGTGACGCTCGGCCGGCTTATCCGCAAATGCGAGGCGCTTGCGGGGGCGCCCGTCGAAATCGAATGGGCCATGGACGAGGGCGGCTTCAAGCTGCTGCAGTCGCGCCCGCTGCATGTCGAGGCGCCCATCGTGCCCGACCAGATCTGGTTGCAGCATCCCGGCCTGAACGGCCATCCCGCCGGCATTGGTTGGGGCTCGGGGCGCGCCGTGGTGGTCAACTGCGAATGCGAGCTTGAGCGCGTGGCGCCCGGCGACGTGCTGGTGACACGCGTGGCAGGCCCCGCGCTCAGCCACATCCTGCCGCGGGTCGCCGGCGTGGTGGCCGAGCTCGGCGGCTCGACCTCGCATCTGGCGTCGCTCGCGCGCGAGCGCGGCATTCCCATGGTGCTCGGCGTGCTCGACGCCACGCGCGCCATTCCGGACGGTGCGCAATGCGCGGTCGACGGCGTCGCCGGCGTCGTGCGGTGGCTGCGGTGAGCGCTAAACCGCGCGTCTTCGTCACACAGCCGATCGCGGACAGCGCGCTCAAGCGGCTGCGTGCGCTCGGCAGCGTGAAGGTGTTCCCCGACGACAGCCGGATCATCCCCCATCGCACGCTGGTCACGGCCGTCAAGAAGGCCGACATTCTGTTCTGCCTGCTGCACGACAAGATCGATCGGGCGGTGATTGTCGCGAACCCGAAGCTGCGCCATGTCGCGGCGCAATCCATCACGCCGTCCAACATCGACGTCGCCGAAGCGACGAAACGCGGCATCCCGGTCACCGTGGTGCCGCCGCTCACCACCGAGGCGACCGCCGATCTCACCTTCGGGCTGATGCTGGCGGCTGCGCGCCGCATGGTGGAAGGCGACCGGCTGGTGCGCGCCGGAAAATTTCCCGGCGGGCAGTCGCGGCATTTGCTGGGCTCAATCGTCCACGGCAAAACCATCGGGTTGATCGGCGGCGGCGGGTTGATCGGCAAGGCGACGGCGCGTCGCGCCCGCGGCTTTGACATGCGCGCGCTGTACTGGACGCCGCGCCGCAAGCCAGAGAGCGAAGAACGCGAGGCCGGGCTGACCTTCGTGCCTCTCGACCAGTTGCTGCGCGAATCCGATTTCGTCTCGATCCATTCGCCGCTCAACGCGCAAACGTGGCATCAGATCGGCGCCCGTGAGCTGGGCCTGATGAAGAAGACCGCCTTTATCATCAATACCGCGCGCGGGCCGATCATCGATGAGGCGGCGCTGGTGCGCGCGCTCAAAGCAAAGAAATTTGCCGGCGCCGGGCTCGACGTGTTCGAGCATGAGCCAAAAGTGCATGCCGAATTGAAGCGGATGAAAAACGTCGTGCTCGAGCCTCACCTCGGCAGCGCGACCATCGACGTGCGCGAGGTGATGGCGAATACCGTGGTCGACAATATCGAGGCGCTGCTCAGCGGCCGCGTGCCGCCCAATTGCGTCAATCCGCAGGTGCTGGCTAAATAGGAATTCGCGAAATCGGGAGGGAATCATGGCTGACTTGCCCAAGCTCGACGTGGTGATCGGCAACAATTTCGGCCATCTGCCGATGTTCATCGGCGCCGAAAAAGGCTTCTTCGACAAACACGGCGTCGACGCGAAAATGCTGGTGGTCGACACCGGCACCGACATGGTCAACGCCATGCACGACGGCCGTGCCCAGATCGGCGACATGAGCACCACCACCTATCTCAAGGCGGTGCATGCCGGCGAGCCGTTCAAGGTGATCGGTCTCATCATGAACGACGCCACCCGCGACAATTGCGACGACCCGCTCGCCATCGTCACCAAGAAGGGCAGGGGTATCGAGGCCGGCAAGCTCGCCGACCTCAAAGGCAAGAAAATCGGGCTCGCGCGCGGGCAGACCTCCGACGAATATTTCAAGATGGTGCTGCGCCGCGCCCAGATGAAATACGAGGAACTCACCATCGAGAACATCTGGTCGCAGTTCGGCCTGGCGCCGGCGCTGGCCGAGGGCAAGGTCGACGCGGTGGTATCGTGGGAGCCTTACGTGACGCAGGTGCTGACCCAGGTGCCCGATTCGTATGAAGTGATCCGCGGCGGCCAGCACATGTCCTATGTGATGGTGGCGACCGCGCATGGGCCGACGGTCGAGAGTAAGCCGGCGTTGGTGAAGGCGATCGCCGCCGGCCTAGCGCAATCCTCGCACTTCACTCGCAACAATCCCGACGAGGCGGTGGAGATATTCGCCAAATGGGTGCCGGGCACCGACGTGGCGATCGGCAAGAAGGCGATTCGCAACATTCGTTTCGATCCGCGGCTGTCGGCGAACGTGCTGCGCGCCTTCGAGAATGCCGAGGACGAGGTGCTGATGAACACGCTGAAGGGCGCGCCGCGCCTCGACGTGCCCAGCCTGTTCCGGCCGCAATTCATGGCCGAGGTCGAGAAGGAGCACCCGGAATATTTCGCGGACTTGCCGAAATTGAAGTAGAACTTCAATCGGCCTCATGGTGAGGAGCGCTCGCAGAGCGCGTCTCGAACCATGTGGCCGCCCCATCCTTCGACACGCCGCGCTTCGCACGGCTCCTCAGGATGAGGCGGTTATTCCGTCGTCCAGCCGCCGTCCAGCACCGGCACTACTCCGGTCAGTATTCGACCCGGTCCGAATCGGTCGATCGCGGATGCTTGCGCCGCTGTTCATGGTCCGCGCCCGCGTGCTTGCCCAAGTCCCAACCGACCGCCCGGAGACTTGCCTGCGCCCAATCGACCGATTCCTGATCGGTCACCGTGGCGATGGAATTGTTCCAGCGATTGTACCAGCCAGCCAGGCTGATGACCGCGAGCATCTCGACGATCTGCCGGTCATCGTAATATTTGCGCAAGTCGGCGAAGTGCTGCGGCTCGACCAAATTGGGCACGCTCGCGCCGTCCCGTGCCAGTCTCAGCGCCGCTTTTTCCGCTTCCGTGAACGCCGCCGATTTCCCGAACGTCCAGATGTCGCGAATCCGGTCCTCGTCGACGCCCATCAGGTGCAGCGTGTAGGCGCCGTGCACCTGACAGTGCTGGCAGCCCGAGGCAACGCTCGCCATCGTAAAAAGCTCGCTGCGAAGCTGCCGTGAAATATTATTGGGCGAAATCATCACGAGCTGAACCAGATCCTGGAAAATCCGCATCAGCTCCGGCCAGCGGAAAAATTCAAGATTTTGCCGATTCTGGTATTTGGCGCCGGTCACGTCGGGTCCTCCCTGTCACGGCAGCAATCGAACATGCAGTCATTCCGCCGTCCAGCCGCCGTCGAGTACCAGCGCCGAGCCGGTCATCAATGACGACGCATCCGACGCCAGGAATACGATGGCGCCGGTGATCTCCTCTAGCTGGCCGAGACGGCCGGGCTTGATCTTGGAAAGCACCTCGTCGCGGAACGCCTTGTTCTCGAAGAATGGCCGCGTCATTGGCGTTTCCAGGAAGGTGGGGCCGAGCGAGTTGACGCGGATGCTATGCGGCGCCAGCTCGACCGCCATGGCCTTGGTGAATCCCTCCATGGCGTGTTTGGACGCGCAATAGACGGTGCGGCGGGCGGCGCCGACATGGCCCATCTGCGAGGAGATGTTGATGATCGAGCCGGGCAGCTTGGCCTCGATCAGCCGCAGCGCCACCGCCTGCGCCATGAAGAAGGCGGCGCGCACGTTGAGCGCGAAGATGACGTCGAAATCCTCGACGCTGACGTCGGGCAGCATTTTCGGGCGGTTGGTGCCGGCATTGTTGACCAACACCTGATAGGGCGCGCGTTCGGCCAGCGCCTTGCGCGCGGCCTCCACGTCGGTGATATCGAGCGTGAGCGCGTCGGCCTTTTGCCCGCGCGCACGGATGGCCTCGGCCGCCTCCTCGATCTCTTTGGTCGTGCGCGCAACCAGCGTGACGTAAGCGCCGGCTTCCGCCAGCGCAGCGGCGGCGGTGAGCCCGATGCCGCGCCCGGCGCCGGTCACCAGCGCGCGCCGGCCGTCGAGGCGGAAGGAGGTGGTAGGGGTGAGGTTGATGCTCATGCGCTGAGGGAAATGGAATTTCTATTGCTCGGGTTGTGGTTCGTGAATTGCTGGCAAGTAACCGCAGATTCGTAGTTCTGCCTCGATCGAGTGCAAAGCATGATCCTGAAGGGCGGTCACTTGCATGGCGCCGAGATCAAAACCGGATCTGCGATATTCGGGCAGCATACTAGGATTATTCGTGCCCTTTAGCATTTCCTCGGAATAGGGATGCCAAGGAAATTGCAAATTCTCTTCAATTCGGCCACCGGATCGACTAACAGGTCTTCAAACTTGACCGTTGTTCCGTTGACGCGGCCGGATTCAAAATAATGGAAAATCTTGGTCGAATAAAGCCAGCGAGCACATGCCGTTTCAATGCTCTGGCCAGTGCGGGCAACCTTGGACCGCACACAAGTTCGACCATCACGTAGAATAAAAATATGTTTCAAATCGCGATGATAATTGTAAAAGAGATCTATGGCCGCCCCATCGAATGGCTTTCCGGTCAACGCCCCGATTTGTTCGGTGGTGACTTTGTTGCCCCAGATTTTTTCGCTGGAGGCCGCCAGCAATTCGCATCCGGACCGAAAGGCCGCAAGGCGGGTCGCCACATTTTCGGCGCTGGTTGGTACTTGGCCAAGCAAGTCGTTCATGTGGGACTCAAATCTCACGTCCAGGTCCGGATGATAGCCGAGAAGTCCCGCCAGCAAGCTCGTTCCGCCGCGCCCTGCGCCGCTTATAAGCAAGCTAAATTTTCCTGGCTGCATGTTTCCTGCGATCCATGATCTTTGGTGCGATTGCAGCGGCGGTCATAGTTCCAGAATCGTACAAAATCATTCTGCCGCCTGGGCGTAGGGCACATTCCGCCCGCCGTAGCGGCGCACGCGGATATTGGCCTGCTCGGCGTGCGCGACAAAGCCTT